>NZ_QUDH01000005.1:0-249507 GCF_003477445.1 Clostridium sp. AF50-3
CAGTATAACTGCGACCTGTCAGCATCCTATAATATCGGAGCGAGATATTTTATACGGGAACTTTTAAAACCCTTGCCGGAAACGGAAAGGTCTTCACTGGAGGCAAAAGTACCTGCAGTGAAGCGTAGAACCTCCTGTGTTTATGCAGATTTAAGAAAGCTTTATGTGGAAGTAAACAACTTAAAAGCGGCATAAACGCAGGCAGATATACAGCGGACTACCTGTAATGTGGAAACCAGCCGTATCCGGCATGGGAAAAGTGCGTATCCGCACAAATTCTAAGTTACTGGCGTATCCGCCGATATTTAGTCTTGCCGTTTAAAACGGCTGAGAAGCACGTGACTTTAGCCATGTGAGGTTCACTGTGGGATGGTTTAGATTTACGGCATATTTGGTGTCGGCGGTCAAGCGTCGCAGAAAAGATTATTTGCTCCAGCTTTATAAACGCAGCAGTATCGTACTGAAATAGTTGATCTCGCCCCGCTCGTTGTTCAGCACTTTCCGGGCTTTTTGAAATAGAATAGAACCCACCACCTTTACTGAAATTGACAACAGCCGCTCCAAACCGGAGCGGCTGCTATGCAAAGTTTTGACTGTACCAAGTATAACAGATATGGATTTACGGCGAAAGGGCAGGACTGTGCCAATGTAGAGACAATTTTGTGCCACCCATGTTTCTTTGAAACATTATAGCAGTGATTCCACCAGCTGATGGATGTCGGTAAATGGATTGACAGCAATTCCAAACGGTTTGCTGCTGTCATTTTGAAGATGGTATTCCACGGCTTTCCGGATCAGGCTGAGATAATCTGTTTCACCTCCGCTGGTGCGGCTTCCTACCACACGAATATCAATGTTTGTCTGACGGTTGCGGTAGTGTTAAAAATACTTAGGCTCAGTTTGAGAACCCTCCGTTACAATCAGAATGACAGGCTTTATTTTTCTGCGTCGCTGTCCACGCTTTTCAATTTTTCCACGTGCCATTTTACAGCCCTCCCTTGATAAAGGGGATCGCACCATAACGGCCAATCAGATAGCCCTTCTCCACCTTAGCATCCTTGCGGATGGAAAAATCGTAAAGGGAGAACAGATCGGTAGCCGCTGTTTGCTCGTCTTTTTCGGTAAACCAAATCTGATCTCTCCTCAGTACATCCAGGTCAAGAAGATTGGTGTTGTGTGATGTGAAAATCAACTGGGCTCCATTTGGATTGAACTCCACACTGTTAAAAAGCGAGACCAGATGCTTTGTCAGAAGAGGATGCAGATGAGCGTCCATCTCGTCAGCGACAAGAAGGGTTCCTTCATCCAGCACCTTTTTTACAACACCGATCAGTTTGAAATAACTGTTGGTGCCATCAGATTCCTCTGCCATGTTCAGCGGGTAGGAAGAAGTATTTCCCTCTGTATCCTGTACCGTGTGAATGGCCTCAATATTGGTAAAGATATCATTACGCTGAGAAGGAGCGGATTCTGCATCACGCATCTGAAGGGATTGTATGCCAAAATCTGCAACACGCAGCATAGAGGCGATCACATGCCGGTAGTCACCCTCTTTGAGTTGTTCTGCTTCAAGGCCGTAGGCGTCTGCAACAGAATGTTTCGTGATGATCTGGCAGGAAGCAAACCATTCCAGAACTGGAATCACTTTGGAATAGCTCCAGTTTGATGCGACAGACAGATAGAGCTTGTTGGCCGAAGTGCGATCCTTGAGAGTGTTTTGTTCATCGACATCAACGGTAAAGCGAAAATCTTTTGTGTCTTTTCGCTCAAAAATGAGTGCCTGCCTGCCATTGGGATAGTAATACAGATATTCTTCGATAACAGCTTTGTCTGTTACAGAAAATCCATACGCATAGCGGATGCCATTTGTGGTGAAGATGACCTCAAAGCTGCTGGGGCGAGAGGGTGTTTCCCGGTCAAACTTGAAAGGCGAACGATCAATGGTTTTGTGGAGCTGCTGGTTATGCGAAGTCAGCACATAATTTACCATGAACCAAAACGCATTCAAGACATTGGACTTTCCAGAAGCATTGGCGCCGTAAATCACAGCAGACTTCAAATGCTTTTTGTTTCCGTCCACAATCAGGTGCTCTGGATGTTCGTTATCCTTACTGGCAAGCAGGGATAACACGACATTATCTTTGATAGAGAGAAAGTTCTCTACACTAAATTGAATCAGCATAAAACAACCTCATAAATCCTTGTTATAATATATTATATCCGCATTTTTGTGAAAAATCAACGCAAATGAAAAATAAAAATCTGTATAGAGGATTTAATAGAACAGCCGTGTGGAGAGGATATGCGGGGATCTCATCTTTCTTAGGAAGAAGCGGCTCTTTGATTTCTTCCTCGGAATTTCCGTTACTGGGCACGTATGCGTAAACAGTAACAGTACTCAATTTTGGGGATTGCCTATAAGCAGGAGAAAACGGTATAATTGAGGAAGGCAGTTGGGTATAAGGGGTACAAGTGGTGGAGATGAAAAATATTGTGAAGACGGAAAGAGGGGCGGTTGTCTGGGATATGGGATGATGCGGGTGATCGATGCGGTGCATCGCCGTTTACATAAATAGATAGAGGAAATACGATGGAACTGAATTTAAGCGAACCGGGACAGAGCCGGTATCTGAGAGTATATGAATATTACAAAGAATTGATCGTGTCCGGGCAGATGAAGCCGGGAGCGAAGCTGCCGTCGATCCGCAAATGTTCCCTGCAGCTGCAGCTTTCGCGGACGACGGTGGAGACGGCGTATATGTTGCTGGCGGCGGATGGCTATATCATTTCGCGTCCGCAGAGTGGGTTTTATGTAACGGATGCGGTGCTGGCGGCTGCAAACCGGGAGGAAATAGAGCACGGTGTGCCGCGTCAGGAGGAACGCCCGGAAATCCGGTATGATTTTGCGTCTTCGAATGTGGATCGGGAGAGCTTCCAGTTTGATTTATGGCGGCGCTATGTCAAGAGCGCCTTGCGCCAGGATGAACGGCTGCTTTCTTACGGCGAACCGCAGGGAGAGCGGGAATTCCGGGAGGCACTCTGCGCGTATCTGGGGCGCCACCGCAATGTGATCTGTACGCCGGACAGTATCGTAGTAGGGGCGGGTGTGCAGAGTCTCTTGCATATTTTGTGCCCGATGCTGCGGGAGCGGGACAGCGCATGGTTTTTTAATCCGTCGTTCCGGCAGGGACGCCAGATTTTTGAGGATTATGGGTTTCGGACCGGGGATATAAGAGAGTATTGGGAAAATAATGATAGGAGGATTGAGTCCTCAAAAAAGGATTTGTGCGGAATAGAAAAGCCAGATGTATGTGCAAGAGAGATGAAACAGGGTTATCCGAACAGATGTCAGAGGCGATGAGACATACAGGGAAAAGTGTTTGCTATCTGACCCCATCGCAGATGACAGTCTGGGGCGAGGTCATGCCGGTGGGCGACCGGATGAAGCTTTTAAAGGATGCGGCGCGCGAGGATATGCTGATTATTGAGGACGATTACAACAGTGAGTTCCGCTATTATAACCGCCCGACACCGTCCCTGCAGGGGCTTTCCGGCGGGCGGGGCGTCGTGTATCTGGGGACATTTTCAAGGCTGCTTCTGCCATCGATCCGCATGAGCTACATGGTCCTGCCGCCGGATCTGCTGAAACGGTATCAGGAGCGGGGGCGTTTTTATAACCAGACGGCGTCCAAGACAGAGCAGATTGCCCTATGCCAGTTTATCCGGGACGGACATCTGGAAAGCCAGATCCGAAAGTCCAAGAAATTGTACGCGGCAAAGGCAAAGTGTCTGTGTGATGCGGTGCGGCGCATTTTTGGAGAAAAAGCGCGAACGCATCTGGGCGATGCCGGTTTTCTGGTTCTCATGGAGCTTGACAGCCCGCTTACATCGGCGGAAATTGCCGGGCGTGCGGCACAGGCAGGCGTCGCCGTCCGCCCGGTGGAGTCGGTCGGGAGTCTTTTGGAAAAACAGGAGCATCATTTTCAAGAGGGATATCCGAAGCTCCTGTTGTCGTGTGCCTCGATGGGGGCAGAGCGGTATGAGGAGGCGCTGGAGGTGCTGAAAGAGGTAGTGTATAAGAAAGAAAAATAGAAGATAGATATAGAAGTTAAAATGTCCGCATAAACCACAGCCAGTACCCGGAACCATCCGGGCAGTTGTGGGTATGCGGACATTTTATGCGACATTCTTATCCGTTTTTCTCCTCATGCGGCAGCCGGTTCCGGAGCAGCCGTTTTTTTAATTCACTCCAGTGAAATGGAATTAGCGGGTAAATATAACTTTTTCCGGCGATTGTCCGGTTAAAGACAAGGCAGCCGACGGCAATGAGTGTTCCGGCGATGAAGCCCCAGAGATTGAGGAAAAAGGTCAGAATCAGGAGCAGGACGCGCATGAATTTGAGTGCGTAGCCGAGTTCGAAGCTCGTCATCGAGTAGTTGGCGATCGTGACGAACGCCATATAGAGCATCGTCTCGCTGTTGAACCAGCCGGATTTGACCGAGTATTCTCCAAGCACGATACCGGCGATGACACTGAGCGGTGTCGTCAGCATGCTGGGGGTGTTGACTGCCGCGAGCCGCAGACCATCGATGGCAAATTCCAGGATCAGGAGCTGATAGATCAGCGCCACATGGATCTCGTCGGTGACACGGATAAAAGCGAGCCATTCCGGGATCCAGCCGGGATTCTGCATAAAAAGCAGCCACAGCGGTGTCAGAAATAAGGTCAGGAAAAAGATGACCGTCCGCGACAGGCGCAGATAGGTGCCGGTCAGCGGTGGAAAATAGTAGTCGTCGGCTTCCTCGATGATATCGAAAACAGAGGATGGCAGAATCATTGCGGATGGCGAATTGTCCACCAGAATGATGATATTTCCTTCCAGAATCGAGGCAGCGGAGGTATCCGGACGCTCTGAAAAACG
This sequence comes from Clostridium sp. AF50-3, assembly GCF_003477445.1. Taxonomy (NCBI): domain Bacteria; kingdom Bacillati; phylum Bacillota; class Clostridia; order Eubacteriales; family Clostridiaceae; genus Clostridium; species Clostridium sp. AF50-3. The sequence continues at coordinate 4,922 of NZ_QUDH01000005.1, forward strand.
AAATTTTGGGAACGGATTGAACCATTTGTGCGGATAAATACATTCGGCAAGGCTTTCCTGGTTCATCGAGAGGGCATCGACATGCACTTTTTGAATCCGGGTGCGGATGCGGTTTAAAAGTTCGGTGTCCACCCGGTTTTCCATGTAGCAGATGGCGATATCGGTGTGCGAGCTTTCCCCAATATTCATGATTTCCATCCGCAGCTTCGGATCGCGGATGCGCCGCCGGATCAGAGCTGTATTGAACACAAGCGTTTCGACAAAACCATCGCGCGAGCCGCGCAATACCTTATCCTTTTCAGGTTCGCTGACTCCGCGGGCGGGATAGGTGCGGCAGTCTATTGTGAGTGCCTGTGCATACCCGTCGATCAGAAGAAAAGGAACACCGGAGAGAAGCTGGATAATCAGCGCGTCCGAATCCGTTTCCAGCCCGATTTCGCCGTAGGCGAGGTAGAGGGCGGCAAAATCGTTTGCATTGTCAGGCATCTGGCGGTTTCAATGCTGCTCATCGCCTGCAGTACTTTTAAAAGCGTATCGTCCTTGGTAAAACCATCAATACAGTAGAGGCAGGCATCGCGCCCGCCGATCATCAGGTTCCGATCTACGACATCAAAACTGATGTCCGGTCGGAGCTTTTTTTGAAAAAAAGTCCGGTTATTTTCAATGGATGAAGAAATCTGCATCGTGTAAATCTCCTATCAGAGAAGCCAATATCAGTGACCGCGAAGGGACTGGAATGGAACAAAATGTTTACAGATGGAGTATGTGCGAAAAGGATAAAAATATACGAAATGAAGCAAACAGAAAAAAAATCTCAAAATATGTTTTTTTAAAATTCATGGCAAGCGAGGCAATATCAGGGAAAAAGGCGGAAAAAATCGCTGCAAAATGAGACTTAACATGTGCTGAATGGAAAAAGAAATTTGCATGTTAGTTTTAGCAACTAAAAAACCAATGCTTTATTGAGAATAAAATTCAATTAAAAAATAGATAAAAATTCTCATTTTTAAATAGATTTAAATAATTGACAGATTTTATTAGATTAGTTTATACTAACCTCCTCGGTCACCTGAGTTAGGGATGCCTAATCTGGTGCGGAGAGTAAGATATTACAAAAGATTATATGGAGGAATATGTATGAAAGGTAAGGGAAGATCCCGGCAGGCAATTCTGGCGGCGGTGACCGTGTTAGCGGCGGCGCAGGCAGGTACTGCTTATGCTTCAACCGGACCGGCATCGGAGTCCGGAGTACAGACCGGTGCCTGGATTCAGGAAGGACAGGACTGGAAATATCAGGGAACGGACGGAACGCTTAAGACTGGATGGGTCAAGACCGAGAGCGGCTGGTATTATCTGGATCCGCAGACCGGACGGATGATGACTGGATGGATCACAGTCGATGGACAGCGGTACTATATGAACACAACTGCCGATGGCGTGGAAGGACAGATGCGCCGCGGCTGGTGGAAGGACAATGCAGGAAAATGGTATTTCTTCAGCACTGCATCCGATGGAACGGAAGGTATGACCGTGACAGGATGGCAGTGGATTGATGGAAAATGCTATTATTTTGATAACTTGAGTGCAGAAAACTTTGGTCAGATGCACACCGAAGGCCGGACGCCGGACGGTTACAGCGTCAATGCGGATGGACAGTGGGTCAATGAAAATGGAGAGGTCCAGACCCGTGCGGATAGAGGTTACGCGAGCAGCCCGGCAGCAGACGGCAACGGAAGCAGCGTATCAGGAGGCGGTTCGGGGAATTCCGGCAGTTCCGGCGGCAGCCATTCGGGGGGCTCTGGAAGCAACAGTAATTCTGGAAATAACAGTAATTCCGGAAATAACAGTAATTCTGGAAATAACGGTAATTCCGGGAATGACGGAAATCAGAATGGCGGAAATGCCGGAGATAACGGAAACACTGAAAATCCAGACAAGCCGCAGATGGTTTCGCTGGTAGATGAGACGAAGACAAAGCTTACCGAAGTAAATTCCCTGGGCTGGTGGCTTCCGATCGCATTTGATGAGGGATACAATGCAGGCAATACGGTCGTTAAGGTCGATGGAAAAGATGTAACCAATCTTTTAACTCCGATCACAGATGACGGACGTATGGCAAAACTGGCGCTTCTTGGCACACCGGGCAAAGTAACCGTCAGCAGCAAAGAAGATGCGGCAAAGGAAGAGACGGTGGTTCTGAGCAATGAGAGCCAGGAAGATGCTGTATATGAGGAAAACGACGGCTATCTGCCTGAGAAGATTCTGACGCATGAGTCAGTTGCTTACTGGGACTATTATCTGACCAATTACGATGAAAACGGAAATGCCCGCATTTCTCCGAAAAAGACTACGTATAACTTGAATGAGGAAAAACAGACTCATCCGAGCTATTCGCCGGATGCGGTTCTTCCAAAAAATGGAAAAGCAGCCGTTACCATTCTGTTTAACTATAATACAGACGAAGAAAAAAAGTGGTTTGACGGCATCCGCAAGCTGGAACTGGTTGAATATAATGAGCAGAAGAACACAATCAATCCGGGTCTCGCATTTGACAGTGAAAAGAATGTAGCGCACGGACAGGGATGCGTTGGACAGCTGACCATCCAGACAGGACAGAGCAATTTCTTCAATAATGGACGTTATTATGTGCGGGTTGTATCGTCGGCGGGCGGTTCCGCGCTCGTTCCGATTCATGTCGTCAATGAGACAGTACCGACGCTGGAGCTTAAGGAAACACCACAGTCCGGAAAGAACCTCCATTTTGCAGTCAGCGATCTGGTATACGGAATTGAGACACCGATCGAGCGTGTGACACTGGAAGATCCGAGCGGAACAGTAAGCGACCTTAAGATGATCGATGACTGGTATCTCTACAGTCAGGATTTATTTGTTCTGCACAATGATAATACAGACCATCTGCCATACAAGGGCGATTACAAGATCACTGTATATGCAAATGGTTTCCAGTCATTCTCCAAGAGCTTCAAGGTGAAAACGGGCGCAGAGCCGGTAAAAGAGAAGGAACAGACCAATGGTCAGAAAATGGCGTCATACGGATTCGACGGTATCAGCACCGCATCGACCGGTTCCGGCGGAAGCGGAAGCTCCAGCGGCAGCAGCTCAGGAAGCTCTGCAATCTCTGCAAACCTGATTTTTGATTCAGATCTGCTTGTAAATGCACATCTCCTTGAACAGACCAAGATGGAAAATGATGCGTCCAAGGCAGTGATGGAGTGGTGGCACAATGCGATTCCGGATGCAGTCTTTGATACTGGAGATGATGATTTCTTCAGATGGACAGACTACATAAATAAGAGCGAGAATCAGAAATACGAAGAGAACAGAATGCTCCCATTTGCAGATTACCGTGAAAATGGAGCACTGGATCCGAACCATCCGGCAACGGCAAAAGAGGTTCTTGAAGATGGTCTGCTCGGCGATATCCAGTACAATGGAAACTTCTCCCGTCAGGATGCACCGGCGATTACAGTTGTACAGAACAAAGAGGGCGAGCCGGTAGTCCTGCGGACAGAGGATACAGAGTATATCGAAGCGGTTCAGAGTATCGTTGTCAACGGAAACTGGCAGGCACTCAGCAAGACCAAATATTCCATCGATAAAGAAGCGAGCACCATTACCATTAATGCGGATGTATTCAAGGCTGGTGAGGAGTACAAGCTGACTGTTGATGCAACGGGATATAAGAGCCAGAGTATTGTATTTACATACGATAAGGTGCTGGAGAGTGATCTGGCGCTGAAGGTTGATTATGCGGATGCTAAAAATGCATTTTCAGCAAAGAAGACAGTAGATGGAAAGAAAACATACTACTTTGCAGATGCTGAATTTACCGTTGAGGGCAGCGAGGGAGATTTCCTGAAGAACCTGAAATCTGTTACTCTGCTTTCCGATGAGGAGGATGCTGTTGAGAGAAATATCTACAAGAAAGGCGTGTCCAGCAGCAACGAGGTTTACTATGAAGTATCCGGGGATGGCAAGAAGCTGATTCTCCATCAGGTTCAGCCGGGAAGCTATAGCTGACTCTTCGTTCGAATTATTACACGGAGGCGCTGAGATGTGAATTTGTGGTTGAGAAGGAAGAGGAAGAAATTAAGGAAGAGATGGCAGCTCCAGAAGTAGTGGAGTTCAGCAAACATAAAGCCAGTTGGTCATTTGATCCAGATTTTGGACGTGCTTCTTTTAAGGCTTCAAAGGGAACGAGTGTAAAAGATTACCTGGCTAAGATTACGTCCGTGAAGGTTGGAAATAAAGAGTATACGAAAGCTTACAGCCTTAGTTCGTATAACCCTACATGGAAGATGACAGATGCAGATGATCCATATAACAATGTACAGGATTTTGATTGCATCGATTTCACTTTAGACGGTTTCAGCACCGAAGAAAGCACCGATGTAACGATCCAGGCAGAAGGATACGAAGAGCTTACCTTTACAGTTACAAAGGATATGAAGTTAGCGGGTGACGAAGAGAAACTGCTTCCAGCACCGGAACTGACAGGCAGCACTACGGTTGATGAGGGAAAACCGCTGGTTCTGACTGGTGATGAAGAGTATCTGAAAGCAATTAAGTCTGTAAAAGTAACTGGCAATGATGCGGAGAAAGATGTTGCGCTTGGATTTGAAGTAAATGGTACAACATTGACAATTCGGACAAGCGCACTGGATAGTGGTCTGAATGAGGTTGTGATCGAAGCAAAAGGTTACAAGAATCAGTCGATCACGGTTACAGTTGAGAGCCAGAAAGCGGATACAGAAATTGAGGTTTCCAGTGTTGTAAAAGAGAGTAATTGGACGGGAAAATATTTACTGATTCGTTTCAATGGAGTTGAGGAGGAAAAGTTAAAAACCTTCTTAAAGGAGATTAATTCGGTTGAGGTGAATGGAACAGCGTATAGCAAGGCATCCGTTTCCTCCTTCCTTGGAAGTGGTGAGTTTGCACCGCATGCAACGGATACATCTCATAGCAATGAGAATTATGATTGTTTAAAGGTTTCAGCGTCCGGACTGAGTGAAGAAGAGGATAATGAAATTCTTATCTACACTACGAATAACGGAACGATTGAGTGCAAACTTGATAAAAACTGGAAATTAATCAAGGAATCCAGAACGCTTCTTGCCGATGAAGTCCTCCCAAGCGAGATCGTCACCACCCCAACCGAGGGAGTAACCACACCGGAGCAAACACCGGCAGAGCCGAAGACGAATGACGAAAACAAGGCAGATGTACCGGATGGCGATAAGAAGAACGAGACAGACGATGCGAACAAGGCACCGGAAGTAGACGAGGACAAGAAAGAGGATTCGGACGAGAAGAAAGACGAAACTTCAGATAAAGGCGATGCTGACAAGGATGATTCGAAAGATGAATCCGGCGAAACTGGTGACGATTCCAAGAAGAATGAAACGGATGAATCTAAGGACAATGATTCCAAGAAGGATGAGACCGGTGACGTAAAAGATGATACTTCTGATAAGGAAGAATCCGACGGAGGTAAAGGCGATGCTTCTGAGAAAGAAGAGTCTGTTTCTGAAGAAGAGCAGTTGTATTTAAAGGAGTAAAAATTGAAACAGAAGTGGTGGATTTTATTAACCCTGCTGCTGTGTGGCTACGGTGCTTCATCGCAGCCGGATCAAACGGGGACGGTCCAGAATGACCGTCCTCGTTTATCTGCGTCTACGGAAGAGACGGCAGAAAATGTGGCAGCAGTAGAAAAAAAAGAAAATTTAGAGAAAAATCCCTCAAATTCGAACCAGAATCCGGGAGAAGGGCAGAATTGGACAGTGTTTGCGATGGATACTGTGATGCAGTTTGACGCCTACGGCGGAAGTGCAAATTTGCAGGAAAAAGTGAAACGGCGGGTGGAAGAGCTGGAAGGGGAGTTTTCGACAACGCAGGAAAACAGCGATATTTTTCATCTGAACCAGGAGAAAACAGCGGAACTTTCCGATGATACGCGTTATCTGATGCAGGAGGCGCTGGCGCTGGGAGCGGAAACAGATGGTGCGCTCGATATTTCGATTTATCCGGTTGTGCAAAGCTGGGGATTTACAACGGGAAATTACCGGGTCCCCAGTGAGAGCGAGCGGGAAAGCCTGCTTAAATCGGTCGATTATCGTCTGGTCGGTTTAGAAGCAGATACGGCATCGATCGAGCCAGGAATGATGGTGGATCTAGGCGGTGTCGGAAAAGGATTTACCGGAGATGAGGTGGTAAAGACTATGAAGGAGGATGGCGTGACGAGCGCACTGTTCAGTCTTGGAGGCAATATCCAGACGATCGGAACAAAACCGGATGGCGAGAAATGGTATGTCGGTATCAAGGATCCGGAGAGCGACGGCTATCTGGGCGGAGTCAGGGTGCAGGATGAGGCGGTCATTACCTCCGGCGGCTATGAGCGCTATTTCACGGATGATGACGGAACAATTTACTGGCATATCATGGATCCGTCCACTGGGACGCCGGCGCAGAGCGGGCTGATTTCTGTGACAATCATCGGACCGTGCGGACTGCGCTGCGATGGGCTTTCGACCGCCCTGTTTGTCATGGGACGGGAAAAGGCAGCAGCACATTGGGCGGCGCATCAGGACTATGAGGCAGTCCTGGTTGACGAGAGCGGCACGATCTGGCTGACGCCGGGCTTAAAAGACCGATTTATTCCGGTGGATCAGGGGGAGACGCGGGAGATTCGGATATTGTGATTCTGGAACAGAACTAGTATAATGAGCAGAGAAAAGTGCATGCGAGTCAGATTTACAATTTATAACGAAGAGGTCGAAAATACCGTGAATGATAGATTGAAAAAGAAGCTTCTTTGCTTTGAGCGCGCTCTCTCCACATTGGAAGGATACGAGGGATGGATGATAGGTACAACTACACTTCATCTGGACTGGCAGCCCAAACAGGGGGAGAATGAGTTTTGCCATACCAAATTAACTCCAGAAATCATCAAAAAAGGCCGCTCGGCAATCCGGGTCCGCATAGCGGCAGTGGAGGAGGAAAAGGAACGGGAAAATGAGGAGATGGAAGTGCTGCTGGTAAAACCGCGCCAGAGCGTCCTTGTCCCGGAAAAAGAGAAAATGCCGCTCATGAAAGCAATTACGGAACTGGGCAGTGAGGATGATAATACGCTGGCATTTAGCCGCAGCCAGATGGAAGAATATCTCCGGGAGGCGGCAGATACCAATCCGATCCATCAGGGAGAAGCGGCAGTTCTGCCGGGGTTTCTTGTTATGAATGCCTGCCTGCTTCGTCTGTGGAAGAAGGGCTGGATGAAGGGACAGACCGCTCTGGAAGTACGTTTTCTTGCCCCACTTCGTCCTGATGAGGAGGTATATTTGTCGGATTCGGGGCAGGAGGGAAGAAACGCGGTGTATCTGAGAACGAAGCAAGAGGGAAAGGAAATTCTTTCGATTACAGAAAAATAGGGATGCCGATGATAAAGTGGGTGCAGAGGAGCTATGGATGCATATGTAAACCATTTATAAAACAAGGTTGACAATCCGCTGAAATTCCGATATACTCTTTTCTAGCAAAGATTCTCTGTGTGTGATTCATAGGAAAATGCATTACACGGCTTAGAATTTTATCACTGAGGAGGTATATATAATGAGTTCAGAGACAAGTGCAGTGAACGTACACGGCGCATGGAGCGCGAAGCGGCTTACACTTTTGGCGATGATGCTGGCTCTTATCAGTGTGTCTTCGTATATTGCGATTCCGCTTCCGTTTTCGGATGCAAAGATCACAGCGCAGACGATGATTGTCAACCTGATCGGTCTGCTGATTGCACCACAGGATACCATTTTAGTTATGGCGAGCTGGCTGCTGTTAGGCTTATGCGGCGTGCCGGTATTCAGCGGCGGAAGCGCAGGACCGGGAAAACTGCTTGGACCGAGCGGCGGTTACTATATCGGATTTCTGGTTGTAGCGTTCCTGATTTCCCTGTTTTGCCGGAAATGGAAAAATGTTGCATTCCAGACAGCGTTCCTGATTGTAGTTGGTATTCCGGTGATTTACGCATTCGGTGCAGGCTGGATGAAACACGTGACCGGACAGCCGTGGGGTGCAGTTATCGTGCAGTCGATAATTCCGTTTATTCCGCTGGACATCGTTAAGTGTGTGGCAGCGGTAGCACTTGGAAAGGCGCTGAAGCGGACGGGCTTATTTGGAAATTAGATAGAAAATAAAGATGGGATGTGGTAGTGAACAGAATCAGCCTTTTAGTGCAGAAATGCAGCCAGGAGGTATGAGGAGTCCGTTGCCGCATCCCTTTAATTTTAATTAGGAATAGAAGAAAAACAGGAGAAAAGTATGAATCACGTATATATTCTGGGCGGTTTGCGCAGTTACATCGGGGTGAAAGATGGAATGTACCGTCATATCCCGGCGGAAAAGCTGGGGGCGGAGGTGCTGCGGGAGGTGGTTTCGCGATTTGAGCTTCCAACCGATGCGATCGACTATATAATAGGAGGAAATGCGGTCGGGGGAGGCGGCAATATCACGCGTCTGGCGGCACTTTCGGCAGGGTTTCCAGAGCGGATTCCGGCGGTTACTTTGGATCTGCAGTGCGGGTCGGCGCTGGAGGCGATCAGCGCGGCAGCAGCCAAGATTGAGAGCGGGATGGCGGATCTGGTCATTGCCGGGGGAATGGAGAGTTCTTCGGTACAGCCGTACCGCATGATGTCCCCGAACCATCCGGAGTATGACGGTGGAAAGGTGTATACGGTTGCACAGTTTGTGCCGGGAAAGCGCGGCGAGCAGGTTATGTTAGAGGGCGCGGAGGAGACTGCGATCCGGGAAAATGTCTCTAAGGAAGAGATGGACACCTGGGTGCTCCGGAGCCATAAGAGGGCGGCGCAGGCGCGCAAAGAGGGAATATTGGAGGATATAACGGTTTCCATCGACGGCAGCAGCCGGGATGAGGGAATCCGTCCGACAATGAGCCAGCGTCTGATCGACCGCCTGCCGTATCTGCTTCCAAATGGCACGAAAATCACGGCGGCAAATGCGTGCCTGATGCACGATGGCGCGGCATTTGTGGTACTTTGTTCGGAACGGTTTTTGCGGGAACAGGGACGGAAAGCAGAATGCCGTTTCCGGTTTGGTACAGCGATCGGGGATGATCCGATGATGAGCCCAAAATCAGCCGTCAGCGCTGCTAAGGCGATACTTGCAAAAACGGGGCATTCTTATCAGGAGATCGATGCTTTTGAGGTCAATGAAGCGTTTGCCGTTATTGATGTTCTATTTGAACGTGCATTTCCGGGGATTGAAGACCGTTATAATATCTGGGGCGGGGCACTTGCCTATGGGCATCCATATGGAGTCTCCGGCGCAATGATTCTGCTGCATCTGATGAAAGCACTGGAACATAAAAATGGGCATTTGGGAATGTGCTGCGTGGCAGCCGCCGGAGGGATCGGAAGCAGTATTCTGGTGGAGAAAGTAATGAAGTAGATGAAGACAGTGCTTGAATGATATAAAAAGTAAATGTGGTAAATTTAAAAGCTCAAATTGGTAAAAAGTTCTACATAAAAATAAGTAAAAGACAGGAATTAATCATGAAAGAAATACAGACACAACGTATAAATACATATCTGGATGCGCTCCGGGCATACCCGCCAGAGTGGGAAGCCCTGATCACGGAGAAAGAGCGCTATACGTTCGGGGAGCTCATCGAGGCGGCAGAACGTGTAAGGAAACATCCGAAAGAGATAGAAGAAAAACAGGGAAAACGTCACATCCACTGGATCCAGGAACCGACGATCGCGCATCAGCTTATTCAGTTTCTGGCATATGGAGACGGAAATACGGTTCCGGTGATTGCACCGTCCGATGTAAAAATTTCCGATGAATTGCGTGACGTGACACCTCCGGAAGGGGCATATATGGGTGTGATGACGTCGGGAACCTCCGGTCGTCAGAAAGTATTGTTCCGCTCCTTTGAAAGCTGGCACGATTTTTTTAAGCTTCAGAATAAAATTTTCAAAATGGGAGAGGGAAGCATTACGTTTATGCAGGGGAGCCTGGCGTTTACGGGCAACCTGAACCTTTATATGGCGCAGCTTGCGTCCGGCGGAAGCGTCGTTGCGGCGGATTCCTTTGATCCGCGCCTCTGGAAGCGGATGATCGAGGCAGAACAGGCGACCTGCGTCTATCTGATTCCTGTCAAGCTGCGGGCGCTGCGGCGTATCTATGAGCGGGAACAGGCGGTCAATTACCGGATTATTTCTTTTGTCAGCGGCTCCCAGAGTATGGGCGGTGCGGAGGCAGTGCAGTTTAAAAAGGCATTTCCCGAAGCGGAGATTACATTGTATTATGGCGCCAGCGAGCTGAACTATATTACCTATATCCATGGAAGTGAGATGAAAGAAGATACGACGCTGGTTGGCCGTGCATTTCCAGAGGTGGATGTCTGGATTGAAAACGACCATTTTCATGTAAAAACGCGGTATGGAATCCTTGGAATTGGAAATGACGCGGTGATTGGGGACTGCGGTCACACAGATGCAGAGGGACTCTTCTATTTTGATGGGAGGGATGATGATATCTGCAACATAAATGGGAGAAAAGTGTCATCCTCCGGGTCGAAGAGGCGGTGCGGACATTTCCGGGAGTGGCAGAGACGGCAGTGAAGGCAGTCCATGAGCATGGGCGCGATTATCTGAAAGTGTGGATTGTGTGGGAGAAAGAAGCTGAAAGGGAAGAAATTGCCGGAAGTGACAGCGGAAAATGTGGTTGTACCAATAGGGCAATTCGGGAATTTTTGGCAGAAAGACTGGCAGATTATGAGATTCCACGCGAATTTGTCTTTCTAAAGGAGTTTCCAAAGACTGAAAGCGGAAAGATTCGTAAAAAAGAACTGTGAAGTATCAAAGATCCGTGTATATGATTGCTTTTTATTTAGATATAGTTTATATTGTTATATAAAGAGTTATATCATTCATGTTATTAGGAACAGGGAGAAAGAAAATGTTAAATAGTAGTGCCGCAGTGCGCTGTATGTCCAATTAAAAGAAAAAATTGAACAAAAAATAAGTGATGGTGAATATAAACCAGGAGAAAAGCTGCAAACGGAAGGTGAAATGGCAAAATCGTTTGGAGTCAGTATTATTACAGTTCGAAAAGCAGTCAGCGAATTGGTGGAAAAAGGACTTGTAGAAAAAAAACAGGGAAAAGGAACATTTGTCTGCCAGCGCAAAGTAACTAAGGATATGAAAAAATTGCAGAGTTTTTCGGAAATGTGTGCTCATATGGGAATGAAGGCCGGAGGACGTATGCTTGAAAACAGGCTGGAACCGGCGAGTGAAAAGATAGCCCGGCTTTTGAATGTGGAAAAAGGCAGCCAGGTTATCTATATATCCAGAGTCCGCTATGCGGATGGTATGCCGATGGCGATTGAGCGTAACTATTTTCCGCTTAAATATGCATTTCTTCTGGAAGAACGATTTGATGACAATTCATTGTTTACATTTTTGAAGGAACACTCTCATACAGCAGTGGCAATTTCAGAAAAATGGATTGAACTTTGCAAGGCGACAGCAGCGGAAGCAGAGCTTTTGCAGATGGCGGAACTTCGATGCTTTTTATCAAAAGTGTGGCATATACGGCTGAGAAGGAACCCATTTATGTAGGGCATCAGGTGTTTAATGGAGAAAAATGCTCATTTTATGTCTGTGAATCTACAATAGGAATCGAGTAAATTAATTGAAAAGAAAAGGCTGATTCAGGTTAGGAAGCAAGAAAAATTTGCGCTAACAGGAGTCAGCCTTTTCTTTTTATCAGGAACATGGAAACGGAGATGATAGAAATTCCATTACCGGGCACGTATGCGTGAACAGTACCTAGAAAAAAGTGATGTAAAAAAATGCAGAAATCACTTGACAAAATACATACATAAGTATAATATGATATCATAACATTATATAATGATATATAATCAATCCAAAGGAGATGAAAAAATGCGGGTCATTGGAATTGGGGACAATGTGTGCGACAAATATGAACATCTCAGGCTTATGTTTCCGGGAGGTCAGGCTGCAAACTTTGCGGTTTATGCAGGGATGCTGGGGGCAGAGTCAGCTTATATGGGAGTGTTCGGACGGGATGAGGTTGCAGAACATGTGATAGCAACACTCGATGAGCTGCAGGTAGAACACAGCCGGTGCCGTCAGTATGAAGGAGAAAATGGTTATGCGAGGGTTACGCTGGTAGACGGAGACCGTGTTTTTCTCGGAAGCAACAAAGGCGGCGTATTAAAAGAAAATCCGTTAAATCTGGACGTGGAAGATCTGGAGTATATTAAAACATTTGATCATGTGCACACGACCAATAATAGCTATTTTGATGAACAGCTTCCTAAATTGGCAGAACAGGGAATCTCTGTATCGTATGATTTTTCGGGTCAGTGGATCGATGAAGAACGAGTAAAAAAGGTTGCTCCGTATATTACGTATGCGTTTCTTTCATGTGGTTCCGTTTCGAGAGAGGATGCGGAAGAAATTTGTAAGAAAATGTTTCGTGCTGGATGCCCAATGGTAATTGCAACAAGAGGAAGCTATGGAGCAGTTCTATTTGATGGAACGCAGTTTTATGAGCAGCCGCCGCATCTGGTTGAAGCAGTAGATACGCTGGGAGCAGGGGATTCATTTGCAACGGCATTTCTGCTTTCGTTTCTGGAGAGCCGGAAAAAGTATGGCATACAGATGAAAGAAAGCATTTATGAAAAAGAGATAAGGAAAGCACTGGAAGCAGGGGCAGAGTTTTCTTCGAAAACCTGTATGGTTCAGGGGGCTTTTGGACATGGAAAGTCATTTTGATAAATAATTAATATAAAAAAAGGAGATCAGAAAGATGGAAAAATCAGTAAAAGAAATTGTAGCAGAGATCAAAGAAAAGATGGACAAACTGGGTGGATTAAAGCATGTGTATTTTGTAGCTTGCGGCGGATCTAAGGCAGCTATTTTCCCAGGGCTGTACCTTCTTCAGAGTGAGGCAAAAACTTTTAGCGCTACTACATATACCAGCAATGAATTTGTTCATGCAACACCAAAAGAACTGGATGAGCGATGCGTCGCAGTTATTTGTTCATTAAAGGCAACGCCTGAGACCGTGGAGGCAGTAAAAACAGCCAATGCTGCAGGTGCAGTGACAATCGCTATGACAGGAAATATGCAGACAGGTATGGCAAAAGTTGGACAGTATATTGTGACATATTCAAATGGAGATGATCAGGTATATAGTGATTCTAACCAGGCGAACGCCCTTCGGATTGGTTTTGAGCTGTTAAAACAGTTTGAAAACTGGGAGAATTATGACAAGGCGATGGAAGCATACCGTTACATTGATGAAATTATAGAAGAAGGCAAGAAAAATGTTTTGGCGGATGCAAAAGCCTGGGCAGAAAAATATAAAGATGAACCTGTATTTTACGTGCTGGCATCTGGTTCAAACTATGGAGTTGCATATTCCATGTGCTGCTGTCATTTCATGGAGATGCAGTGGAAGCATGCTGTGTGCCTGCATACGGGTGAGTACTTCCATGGTCCATTTGAAACAACGGATAAGAAGCTTCCGATGATCCTTCTGATGAGTGAGGGAAGAACCCGCGCATTGGATGAACGCTGCTTAAAATTCCTGCGCACTTATGCGGAAAATTATATTGTAATTGATTTTGAAAAATTAAATGGCGGTAAAATCGATAAGAGCGTCGTAGAATTCTTTAATCCGGTTGTTATGATTCCGATTGAGAGATACTATGTTTCCCAGATGGCGGAAGTGCGTGGCCATTCTATGGATGAAAGACGTTATATGTGGAAAGTGGAATACTAAAGATCCTCCAATTAAATATTTTCTTAGACAGACAGCGAGGCCTGACCGTATGGAGCAGACTTCGCTGTTTTGTCCATACGGGCAAGTTAATTTAGAGTGAGCATAGTGTAAGTAAAAAATCAGAACGTTTGGCATCAAAGAATTGCTGAAAAAGATAACAGACAAGTGAAAAAAATTATGAAAATTGATATGGATGTGTGTGATGAAAAAGAAAACGTAATAAAAATATGATAGGGAGAGAGGCTGCCCCCTAAAAAAAATATGTAAAATGACAAATTAGCATTGACAATATAATGATATATGATGTATTATAATGACATGATATGAAGTAATTCGCTTGAAACCTGCAGGAACAAGAAGAATTTGAAAAGAAGGTAGGAGGAAATGTCATGAAAGCAGATGTGTTTGAGTATGAAGGGGAAGGTATTCAGTGTGTATATGACAATAAAAAATGGGTCGTATGTATTAAAAACTGGAAGCCTAATAATGATATTGAGAAGATTCAGTATCTGGAAGTGCATCACGCAACCGATGAGCAGTTTATTCTGGTTCAGGGAAAAGCAGTTCTTTTGACGGCGTCCCGCGAGAATGATGCATTTAAGATTGATGTAATTCCGATGGAGCCAAATAAAGTTTACAATGTTTTGCAGGGAACATGGTTTAATACGATCACACAGAAGGATACAAAGCTGATATATGTGCAGGATGCGGGGACGACAACAGAAAACAGCGAATACTGTGATATGACAGAAGTGGAATTGAGTATGGTTAGGGAAAAAGCAAAAAAAGCATTGCAGTAGCATCATAAAAAAGAAATGAGGAGGACAAAAGATGGAGTTTAATGCGTATTCCATGTTGGTGGATTTCATGTGGGCAGGTATTTTCCTGTTTGTGGCGAAAATGCTGAGGGAAAAAATCAAGATTCTGCAGAGCCTGTTTGTTCCGGTCAGTCTGCTGGCTGGATTTATCGGGCTTGCCTTAGGACAGAATGGTTTTGGAATTATCAGTTTTTCTTCACAGTTTGGTTCTTATGCAGGTCTGCTGATTATCGCAGTATTTGTATCAATTGGGCTGAGAGGCTTTAATTTTTCAGCTGGTGGCTGGAAAACAAATTTCGATCGGATTGGCAGCTACTACTGCTTCCGCAATATTGGCTGGGCATTTCAGTATGCAATGCCGATTATTTTTGCAATGGTAGTCCTGAAAATGTTTGCTCCTGATTTAAATCCGGCATTTGGAATGCTGATTCCTGCAGGCTTTCAGGGAGGTCATGGTACAGCAGCAGCACTTGGCGCGACACTCGGCACACTTGGATGGGAAGATGCAACAGATCTGGCGATGACAAGTGCAACCGTAGGTATTTTAACCGGTATTTTTGGTGGAATTGCTTTAATCAAAATCGGAACGAAAAGAAACTATACCAAGTTTGTAAAAGATTTCAGCCAGCTTCCTGACGATATGCGCACGGGACTCATTGAAGAAGGAAAACGCCCGGTATTAGGCGAAGAAACCGTTTCACCGATGGCAATTGATCCGCTGGCATGGCATCTTCTTCTGATTCTGATTCCAACCGGTATTGGATATCTTTTAACAAATGTAATTCAGGGAGCAACCGGACTTGGCGTTCCGAGCTTCTCTGTCGGCTTCCTGGTAGCAATTGTATTTCATTTTGTATTAAAAGGAATAAAAGCCGATAAATATGTAGATAACCGCATCATTTCCCGTATGGGAAGCTGTGCAACTGATTTCCTTGTATTTTTCGGTGTGGCATCAATTAAGATTCCGGTTGTTATTGAGTACGCAGTTCCGTTTGGTCTGCTGATGTTATTTGGAATTGTCTGGGTTGTATTCCACTTTACAGTGATTGCACCGAGACTCTTAAAACAGGAATGGTTTGAGAGAGGTATCTATGTATATGGTTACTCGACCGGTGTAACAGCAATCGGCATGGCACTTTTAAGAATTGTAGATCCGGAGAACAAGAGCTGTACACTGGATGATGCAGCAATTGTAACACCGATTGAGTCAATTATTGAAATTTTTGCATTAGCGGCAGTTCCGGTTGCCTGTGTTCAGGGAAACTGGATTGCAGCTGTAACACCAATTTTGATTTACCTGGCAGCGCTTTGCATTGTCCCGGTTGTATTCAAATGGTGGCATAAACATCCAGGTAAAGTATGGGATGAAAGTGAGTCTTAGGGAAAGACAAAAGATGTAAATATAATCTGTAAATAAGCGGGCACTGTGAAATCTGATAGAGCGAAGGTTTTTGCAGTGCCTTTGTGTGTAGAGAGGAGGAACAACTGGATGATAAAGATAAGGCGGGAACAGATTGCAGGAATGAATATGCACTATAAATACAGAACTTTGGATTATTTCTTTAAAACGCAGCAGGCTCTCGGAATAAAAAATATAGAGTTTTGGTGTGCAAGACCGCATTTCCTGCTAGATGATTATGGATTTGAGGATGCGGCTGAATTAAAAAAGAATGCAGCAGATTATGGATTGACAATCGGAGCTTTTTCACCGGAGTGTACGATTTATAATTATGCACTTTGCTGTCATGACGAGACGGCAAGAAAGCATTCGATCGGATATTTTGAAAATGGAATCCGTGCAGCGGCAGAAGCTGGTGCGAAAGTGATGGTACTCAATTGCTGCGGCGGTGCAAGAAATGAAGATCCGAGACGTATTTTTGAACGTGCGGTTCAAACCTTGCGTCGGCTTTCAAAAACTGCTGCGGAAGAGGGGGTTGTTCTTGCAGTGGAAACAGTACGGCCAGAAGACGCAACGGTTATTAATATGCTTCCAGAACTAAAAAAACTTTTGGAGTCGGTTAATGAGCCGCAGATACAGGCTGCCCTGAATTTGACGAATGCTGGAGTGGCAGGAGAGTCGATGAAAGACTGGTTTGAAGCATTTGGAGACAAAATATACCATATCCGTTTTGTGGATGGACGTCCGCAGGGATGCCTTGCATGGGGAGATGGTTTGAGACCGTTAGAGGATCAATTGATTTGTCTGGATCAGTACAAATATAAAGGATTGCTAAGCCTGGCACTGAATGATGCACGCTACCTGGAGGATCCGGCTGCAGCCGATCGGCAGAATATGCGTGAATTGGAACCGTTTATAATGGATTAATGGAGTAATTGTATGAGGAGGAAGCGAAAATGAAAATAGTTGATTTTGATAAACTTTCGGTATTGAATCTTCATTATTGCCAATATACGTTGGATTATTTCCTGGATTGTATGCAGGAACTGGGAATCAAAAATGTAGAATTGCTGGGAGGACATCAAGGACTTTGGCTGGATCCAAAGGAATATCAGGATCCAGAGCCAGTCCGTAAAAAATTACAGGAACACGGTTTGAAGTGTCCGGTATTTACACCACAGAATTGCCGGTTTGGTTATCAATTTGGTGTAAAAGAACCAGAACTGAGAGAAAAAACATTTGGATTTTTTGCAAATGCGATACGTCTGGGGGCTGCGCTGGGGGCAGAGAAGATGGAAGCAAATTCCGGATGGGGTTACTGGGATGAAGCGGAGGAGGATGGATTGAAACGGGCAGCTGAGATGCATCAGAGACTTTGTGAGGTCGCAGAGGAAAATGGCGTGACAATTGTGGCAGAGTCTTTACGGCCGCAGGAATCAAGAATTGGGTATAGTTTGCAGCAAATGAAACAGTTATTTGATTTAGTCGATCATCCGCGCTTTAAAGTTATGATTGATTTGACAGCAATGTCGGTTTCTGGTGAAACGATTCAGCAGTGGTTTGATGTTTTTGGAAAGGAAAACATTGTACATGCACATTTTCAGGATTGTGATCCCTATGGGCATTACATCTGGGGTGAAGGGAAGAGAAACTTAAGAAAGGATTTAGAGGATATGGTAAAAAATGGATATGAGGGATATTTTACGCAGGAACTGACAGCACCGGCGTATTACCTGGATCCATTTCGTTATGACAAAAGAAATGTGCAGAATTTGAGAATGTACATGGAATAGAGGAGAGAAAGAATATGTGGACAGATGAATTATTTCATGTAAAAAAGCCGATCATTGCACTGTTGCATTTGCGGGCGCTGCCGGGGGATCCTCTGTATGAAAAAGGTGCAACGATGGGAGAGGTAATTGAAAATGCAGCCAGAGAGCTTCAGGCGCTCCAGGAGGGAGGAGTAGATGGAATTTTGATTGCCAATGAATTCAGCCTTCCGTATGAAAAAAAGGTTTCCTACGTAACTGTGGCAGCGATGGGACGGATTGTGGGAGAATTAAAAAAAGAGATAAAAGTTCCATTTGGTGTCAATATTGTTTCTAATCCATTGGCGACGATCGATTTGGCAGCGGCAGTCGAGGCAGATTTTGTAAGAAGTACATTTACGGGTGCCTATATAGGTGAAAATGGAATTACAGATACGAATATTCCAGAAGTCTTGCGTAGAAAAAAAGCACTTGGACTAGATAAAATGAAATTGCTATATAAGGTAAATCCAGAGTCGGATGTATATCTAGCAGAGAGAAGTCTGGAAAAAATAACAAAATCCATGATTTTTCATTGCTTTCCAGATGGTCTGTGTGTTTCTGGAAGTAGTGCTGGTCAGGAAACGGATTCAAGTTTGGTACGCAGGGTCAAGGCAGTTTCTGGATTTGTTCCTGTTTTCTGTAATACAGGGTGTACGAAGGAAAATGTGGTTGAAAAACTTAGTGAATGTGATGGCGCCTGTGTAGGGACTGCTTTTAAGAAAGATGGTAAATTTGAGAACTTTGTTGAAAAACAGAGAGTCATGGAGTTTATGGATGTAGTTAAGGCGTATCGCTGTACAATGAAAGAAGGCGTATAGACGTTGCATTATTTTTTAGGAATTGACGTTGGTACATATTCAAGTAAAGGAGTTCTAACAGATGAGTCTGGAAAGGTGGTAAGTCGGGCAGTTACTCATCACGGAATGGAAAATCCAGAACCTGGTTATTATGAGCAGGACGCGGATAAGGTATGGTGGAATGATTTTTGCATTTTGTCAAAAATGCTCTTACAGCAGAGTGGTGTAGAACCAGAAAAAATTGCTTGTGTAGGGGGAAGCACATTGGGAGCAGATTGCCTTCCAGTTGATAAGGATGGGCATCCTTTACGAAAAGCAATTTTATATGGTATTGATGCACGTTGCGTGGAAGAAATGGAGTATCTCTCACAGTATTATGGCACAGAAAAAGTAAAAAAACTATTTGGACGTCCAATTTGCAGTGGAGATGTGTCTGCTAAAATTTTATGGATAAAAAATCATGAACCAGAGATATATAGACGCACACACAAGTTTTTGACAGGTTCTTCTTATCTAACATTTAAACTAACTGGAAAATATGTAATAGATACATTTTTGGGGATGGCTTCATTTCGTCCGCTGTATTATCCGGATGGGAGCATCCATAAAGAAATGTGTAAACCGATTTGTATGCCGGAGCAGTTGGCAGAAGGAATGCCGGTTACCCATATTTGTGGAACGGTAACAAAGCAGGCAGCTAAGGAGACAGGACTCAAAGAAGGAACGCCAGTTATTACTGGAACTGGAGATTCAGCAGCTGAGGCAATCAGTGTAGGAGTACTTGCACCAGGCGATCTGATGGTACAGTTTGGATCGTCCTTATTTTTCTATTGTTGTGCAGATCGGCTGATTCAGGATGAGCGAGTGCGCGGAAATCCATTTTTAATTCCAGAAACTTATAGTGTAGCAGCAGGAACTAATAATGGAGGCACACTTCAAAAATGGTATTTGGAACAGTTATTTTCTGAATGCTTGGAAAAGGAAAAAACAGCAGGATTGAATGCATATGAAGAAATGATGAAAGGAATTTCTGAGATTGCACCCGGATCAGATGGTTTGATAACTTTACCTTACTTTGCGGGAGAAAGGACACCGCTGAATGATCCAGACGCAAGAGGAATGATTGTGGGACTTTCATTGAGCCATACAAAAAGACATTTGTATCGCTCGGCACTGGAAGGAATTGGGTATTCAGTTGCACAGCATATTGACATATTCCGTGAAAATGGTTTGCCTGTAAAACGGATTGCAGCGGCGGGGGGAGGAACGAAAAACGCAGTTTGGATGCAGATGGTGGCGGATATATCAGGAGTATCGTTGGAAACACCAAAGGAAGACATAGGGGCAGCTTATGGAGATGCACTGATGGCAGCGATTGGAGTCGGATTCTACCAAGGTTTTTCAGATTTGCGCCAAGTAATCCAAAAGAAATGTATTTATAAGCCGGATTTAGAGAGGCATGAGTTATACAAGCCATTTAGAAAGCTATTTGATGAATTATATAGGTGTAATCAGGAAATATTACATAGTTTATCTAAGCATAACAAGTAAATAAAAGATATGGAAAGGCTTTTTGACTGTAATTATTGATATTACAATTGAAAAGCTTTTTCATTTATAGGTTCCCGATAATGTGTAAAAATGAAATTCAATCAACCGGGCAGAATATATGTTCGAAATTCCGCACTTTCCTTGCAATGAAAACTGTGCTATGGTATACTGAAAAGAAGATTTGGAGGCATTTTGAAGCGTTCTTTTTTTAGTTTGAACCAGATCTTGAACCAGTGAGAAAAGAAAGGAATTTACCGTGATTTCGTATGTAAAAGGCATCCTGGCGGAGAAAGCAAAGGACCGTATCGTGGTCGAGTCCGGCATGATGGGGATCGGGATTTTTGTCCCGATGTCGGTGCTGGAAGTTTTACCGCCGCTCGGGGAAGAGGTAAAGATATATACGCACCTGCAGGTGCGGGAGGATGATATGAGCCTGTACGGCTTTTTAAGCCGTTCGGATCTGGAGATGTTCCGCCAGCTTCTGGGGGTCAACGGCATTGGTCCGAAGGGGGCACTTGGCATCTTGTCGGCGCTGCGTCCGGAGGATCTGCGTCTTGCGGTTATGACTGGGGATGCGAAGGCGATCTCCCGTGCACCGGGCGTTGGGGCAAAGACGGCACAGCGGATCATTCTCGATTTGAAGGATAAAGTACAGGCAGAGGATCTGCTGACACCGCTGTTAGATGGCAGTGCGGCGGTTTCGCCGGCTGCGGGGAACGGGCTTTCAGGCAATGCGGCGAAGGAAGCCGTGGAGGCGCTGGTAACGCTGGGATATACGAATGCCGAGGCAGTGAAGGCGGTCAAGAGCGCCAATGTGACGGAAGAGATGGATTCCGAGGCGGTATTGAAGGCATCGCTGAAATATCTGGCGTTTTTGTAAAACAACCTATGTGTCGGACATTCGAAATTGCAGGATCATAAAAAATAGTGGTGCTTGTGCGTCAGATGAAAATTTGGAATGTGTGGCAGATATGAGAAAATGGAACTGTCATGGCTTAATTGAATGAGAGAGAAAAACAGGAAAGACAGGAAACAAGTATGAGCAGAAGGACGATTACAACCGAGGTGACGGAGGAGGATAAGCGGATTGAGGGAAGTCTCCGCCCGCAGACCTTAGACGAATATATCGGTCAGGAGCGGATCAAATCGACGTTAAAGGTATTTATCCATGCGGCGAAATCCCGCGGCGAGGCGCTTGACCATGTTCTTTTCTATGGACCGCCGGGATTGGGAAAGACGACACTCAGCGGCATTATCGCCAATGAGATGGGAACCCGTATGAAGGTTACTTCCGGTCCGGCAATCGAGAAACCAGGGGAGATTGCGGCGATTCTCAACGGGCTCCAGGAGGGAGACGTCCTCTTTGTGGATGAGATTCACCGCTTAAACCGCCAGGTGGAAGAGGTGCTTTATCCGGCGATGGAGGACTATGCGATCGATATCATGTTGGGAAAAGATTCGACGGCGCGCTCGATTCGTCTGGATCTGCCGAAATTTACGCTGGTAGGCGCGACGACACGCGCGGGGCTTCTGACGGCGCCGCTGCGCGATCGCTTCGGCATCGTGCAGAAGATGGATTTTTATACGCCTGAAGAGCTGCAGACGATTGTCCTGCGGACGGCGGGAGTTCTGAATGTGGAGATTGATAAGACGGGCGCCTATGAGATTGCGAGACGTTCGAGAGGAACGCCGCGTCTGGCAAACCGACTGTTAAAACGTGTGAGGGACTTTGCACAGGTCAAGTACAACGGCGTGATTACGAAAGAAGTCGCGGATTTTGCACTGGATATCCTTGATGTGGACAAGCTGGGACTTGACAACAACGACCGTGCGATCTTACATATGATTATCGACAAGTTTTCCGGCGGTCCGGTCGGACTGGAGACGCTGGCGGCAGCGCTGGGCGAGGATGCTGGGACACTGGAAGATGTGTATGAACCGTATCTTCTGATGAACGGTCTGCTCAACCGGACTCCGCGTGGGCGGATGGCGACCGAAGCAGCGTATCGGCATCTCGGGTATGCCTGGAATCAAGCAAAAAACGGTATTTCTGAGATTTGATATTTGATTGATTTGAAGGTGGTATTTCTGTGTGGGTGACGTGACAACGTCGAACCATATTTATTAATAGATAGAAAGAAGAGAATGCGATGGCAAAACAGTATATAGATGTATTAATTGATGGAAAAGTGTATAGCCTGGGCGGCAGTGAGACGGAAGGATATGTACAGCAGATTGCCACGTATCTGAATGGGAAGATTTTCCAGCTCAAGGCGCAGCCGGGATTTTTGAAAATGCCGGAAGACTACCAGAGTATTATGACTTATCTGAATCTGGCGGATGATTATTTTAAAGAAAAAGAGAGTGCGAAGGCACTTGCATCCGACAAAGAGAGCATGGAAAAAGAGACATACCGTCTGAAACATGAGATGGTCAGCACCCAGATGAAACTCGAGAGTCTCCGCAATGAGCGCACCGTCAGCGAGGAAGAACTGGAGACGGCAAAGAAGGCGGCAAAAGAGGCAACTGAGCAGGCGGAAGCTGCTAAAAATGAGGTACAGGCACAGATCGAGCGTGTGAAAAAAGAAGCGCAGGAGCAGATCGAGGCTGTGAAGAAAACAGCACAGGAACAGGTTGAGTCTGCAAGAAAAGAAGCGCAGGAGCAGATTGAACGTGCGAAGAGAGAGGTACAGGAGCGCGTGGAATCCGCGGAAAAAGCAGCACAGGATCGCGCTGCCAGGGCGGAGCAGACAGCCCGGGAGCAGGCAGAAGCTGCAAAAAAAGAGGCATTGGAACAGATTGCGGATGCAAAGAAAGAAGCAAACGATTTCCGTGGAGAAGCAGAGGTTTGGAAACAGGAGGCAGAAGATCAGCGTCTGGCGGTCGAGTCATCCCAGAGTGAAATCGCTTCTTTGCAGGACAAGCTGGAGATTCTCAAACAACAGCTTGAAGAAGCGAGACAGGCGGCGACAGCTGTGCAGACGGAAAAATCGCAGCTGGAAGCACGTCTGATGCAGACGGAACAGGAAAAACAAAGTGTAAAAGAGCAGCTGAGCCAGCTGGAGCAGGAAAAACAGACGATAAAGAAAGATCTGGAAGAGAGCCTCCAGGAGGCAGGGGCAGCACGTGAGGAACTGGCAGCTGTCCGTCAGGCACAGGTGGAGGCATATATGAAGCGGAAGCCATTTCCCAAGAGACAGGGAACGGTGGAACTGAAAGATGCAATTCTGCGGTTATAATGGGTGAAATGATATGAAAAAAAAGGTGGAAATTCTGGCACCGGCGGGTTCCTTCGATAGCATGAAAGCGGCGGTTGCTGCGGGGGCGGACGCAGTCTATATGGGCGGCAGCCGTTTCGGAGCCAGGGCATATGCGGAAAATCCGGATGAAACGGGGATGTTGGAAGCGATCAACTACGTGCATCTGCATGGGCGCCAGCTTTATATGACGGTCAATACGCTGGTAAAGGAAGACGAGATGGATGACTTATACGACTATCTGCTTCCGTATTACCAGGCGGGACTGGATGCCGTGATCGTGCAGGACATGGGGGTATTTTCTTATATCCGGGAGCATTTTCCGGATTTGCCGGTTCATGCGAGCACACAGATGACGATTACCGGACCGGAGGGCGCGGCGCTTATGACGAGGATGGGCGCGGTCCGCATCGTCACAGCGCGTGAACTTTCATTGGAAGAGATACGCCGCATTTATCAGGAGACGGGCGTGGAGATAGAGAGCTTTGTTCACGGGGCTCTCTGTTACTGTTATTCGGGACAATGCCTGTTCAGCAGCCTGATCGGCGGCAGAAGCGGCAACCGGGGACGATGCGCTCAGACCTGCCGGCTTCCGTTTGATGTCCTTCGGCGGCTGGATGAGAACAACCCGAATGAAAACAAAAAACAAAAGAAAGAAAATGGCGTGTTAAATCCGGGTGATTCCAAGTATGTGCTCAGTCTCAAGGATCTTTGTACGCTGGATATTTTGCCGGATATTCTGGAAGCAGGCGTTTATTCCTTGAAAATCGAGGGGCGCATGAAGAGTCCGCGCTATACGGCAGGCGTGGTGCGCCTGTACCGGAAATATGTAGATTTATATTTAAAGAATGGCAGAAAAGGTTACCGGGTTGACCCGAAAGACCGGAAGGAGCTGCTGGATCTGTTTGACCGCGGCGGTCAGACGTTAGGCTATTATACCGAGCACAATGGACGCGATATGGTGGTCTGCCATGAGAAACCGGCATTCCGCCAGGAAAACCGGGAACTTTACCAGTATCTGGACAAAACGTATGTGGAAGCAGAGGTGAAAGAACCGGTTCAGGGGTTTGCGCGTGTCTGTGAAGGCGAACCGCTGCAGCTGACGCTTCAATACGAAGATCCGCTGACGGGAGAAAGCCGGATGGCAGGCGGAATCGGAGCAGTTGTCCAGACGGCAGTGAAACAGCCGATGAGCAAGGAACGGATTGAGAAACAGCTCGGAAAAACGGGAAATACGCCGTATTACTTTGAAAATCTGGAAGTGGAGACAGGCGGCAGCCCCTTTGTGCCGGTGCAGGAGTTAAATGAACTCCGCCGCTCTGCGTTTGAGCAGCTGACCGAGGAGATACTGCGTCCATACCGCCGGGAGATACCGGAAAATAGGGCGTGCGGGACAGGACAAGGATGGAAAAATCCGGAAGAAAAGAATCTGGAAGAAAATAACCAGACAGGTTCGGAATCAGAAAAAACCAGCCCGGCTCAGGACGTTGAACTCACAGCGGGTTTACCTGTACAGAGCCAGAAAACGCTGTTTGAGAATAAAAAAGGGAATAAAACAGCTCTGTACCACATCCACGTTTCGGTCGAACACCCGGCACAGTTAAAAGTGGCGTTATCCGTACCGGAAGTCGGCGCCATCTATCTGGATAGCGCTGAATTTGGCGCCGAACAGTGGAACGAATGGGTATCGCGCTGCCATGAGGCAGACAAGCAGTGTCTTTTGGTAATGCCGCATATTTTCCGCGATCGGGCAAAGGAATATTTTGAAACACATCGTTCCAGGCTGGAATCAGCGGGATTTGACGGTCTTGTCATCCGGGCATGGGAAGAGCTGGAACTGGTGCGCGAGTGGAAGATTTCCATCCCGCTTGTGATGGATTATGGTATTTATACGATGAATCACCGGGCGGAGGATTTTGTGCGGGAGATGGCGCCGGAGTTTTCGATGCGTTTTACCCTTCCGGTCGAGCTCAACAGCCGGGAGTTGGAGGCGCGCGACAGCCGGGAACGGGAACTTCTCGTATATGGTTCGATCCCGGTCATGGTAACCGCCCAGTGCATCCGGAAAACAGTGGAAGGATGCAGTAAATGTCCGGAATATCTGTATCTGCGGGATCGCAAAAAGAAGGTATTTCCGGTAAGGAACCAGTGCCGTTTCTGCTGCAATACGATCTACAATTCCAGCCCCCTGTCGCTTTTGAAGGATAAAAAGCAGATAGACCGCCTGCAGCCGGAGGTGCTGCGTCTGGCATTTACGTCGGAGAGTGCGGCACAGACCGGGGAAGTGCTGGATGCCTACGTGAAGACCTTCCTCCATCAGGAACCGGTGGAGCTGGAGGGCGAATTTACAAGAGGTCATTTTAAGAGGGGCGTAGAGTAGCGTGTGTACCGGGAATCTTCCGGGTACACATGAAAAGGAGGATCACCATGATAAATCTTGTGACAACGATGTCCAGGTATCTGATGATATTGCTGATACTGATTTATACATATTATAATTTCCGCTTTTTTTCACTGCCGGATGACGAGTCGAAACTCCGGCTCTGTCGTCTGCAGAATGTACCGCTGTTTTTGATATTTCTTCTGTCGGGTACGATCATTTATCTACAAACCGAGGATGAGGCAGTTGTGCTGTTTTTCGGCGCGCAGCTTGTCTTTTTTGTCCTGTACCAGCTCTTATACCGGCTGTTTTACCGGAATGCGTCGAGACTGTTGCTGAACAACACGTGTATGCTTCTGTGCACCAGTTTTATCATGCTGACGCGCATCTCGATGGACAAGGCGGTCCGCCAGTTTATCATCATGGCAGTTGCAGCGGTTATCACAATGATTATACCATATGTGATAGATAGAACCTGGCAGCTCGCTAAGATACCGTGGGTGTACGGCCTGATAGGTCTGGCGCTGCTGCTGGTTGTCTGTGTGATCGGCAATACCAGCTTCGGCGCGCAGCTTTCGATCAGTATCGGCGGATTTTCGTTCCAGCCGTCCGAGTTTGTTAAGATCAGCTTTGTATTCTTCGTGGCGACGATGTTTTACCGCTCAACGGAGTTTAAAAATGTGGCGATCACGACCGGCGTGGCGGCGGCGCACGTGTTGATTCTGGTGTTATCCAAGGATCTGGGAAGTGCGCTGATTTTTTTCCTCGCCTATGTCCTGATGCTGTTTATTGCAACCTCCAACTGGCTGTATCTGGCAGGCGGTCTTGGAAGCGGCTGTGCGGCTGCGATGCTGGCGTATAAGCTGTTTTCGCATGTGCGTGTCCGCGTGGAAGCATGGCAGGATCCGTGGAGTGACATCGCAGGAAAAGGATATCAGGTTACGCAGGCACTCTTTGCGATCGGCACAGGCGGCTGGTTTGGCATGGGACTTTACCAGGGGATGCCGAAGAAGATCCCGGTTGTCGAGAAGGACTTCATTTTCGCGGCGATCTCGGAGGAGCTGGGCGGCATCTATGCGCTCTGTATTCTCCTGATTTGTCTGGGCTGCTTCATGCAGTTCATGCTGATTGCGACCCGGATGCAGGCATTATTTTACAAGTTGATCGCGTTTGGTCTGGGAATTGAGTATGTGGTGCAGGTGTTCCTGACGATCGGCGGCGTGACCAAGTTTATTCCGTCCACCGGCGTGACGCTGCCGCTTGTCAGTTATGGAGGCAGTTCGATTCTCAGCACATTTATCCTGTTTGGCGTGATACAGGGACTATATGTCCTGAAACGGAATGAGGAAGAAGAGGAGGAGCAGCAGTTTGATGAGGCAGAAGGATGAAATGGAAAGAACTGAAAATGCGAGAGCGCGTTCAAACCGTCATATTCTGTGGCTGACCTATGGGATTGCGGCGCTCTTTATCGCGATGGCCGTTTATTTTGGCTGGTTTATCCAGTTTAAGAGTGAAAATGTGATCGGCAGCTCTTATAATGCGAGACTCGATCTCCTCTCAGACCGGGTGACCCGCGGTTCGATTATGAGCAATGATAAAACGGTGCTGGCGCAGACGAACGTTGCAAGTGATGGAAGCGAGAAACGCTATTATCCGTATGATTATCTGTTTGTCCATTCGGTCGGATATTCCGGCAAAAATGGAAAAACAGGTCTGGAGTCGCTGGCGAATTTCTACCTGCTTTCCTCCCATGTGAATCTGATTGAGAAAACGATCAATGAATTTCAGGGGAAGAAAAATCTGGGCGACAATGTGATTACGACGCTCGATGTGGATCTGCAGCAGACGGCATCCGACGCGATCGGAAAACACCGGGGCGCGGTGATTGTCATGGAACCGGATACGGGAAAGATTTTAACGATGGTTTCCCAGCCGAATTTCAATGCGAATCTCGTCGATGAGCGCTGGGCAGAGTTGATATCGCCGGACAATACGAAGGCGCAGTTAGTCAACCGCGCGACGCAGGGCTTATATCCGCCGGGATCGACGTTCAAGATGCTGACGGTGCTGGAATATATGAAAGAGAACCCGAATACCTGGCAGGACTATGTGTATAATTGTAATGGCTCTTACCAGAATGGCGATTATACGATTAAATGTTACCACGGGACGGCACACGGGGCGCAGAACCTGATTCAGGCATTTGCCAATTCCTGCAACGGTGCGTTTGCGGAGATTGGAATGCAGATTAATTCAGAAAAATTCCGGGCGCTGGCAAATCAGATGCTCTTTAATTCGGAGCTTCCGTACACACTTCCGTACAACCAGAGCACATTTTCGCTCGACGGCAGTTCGGATGACTGGGAAAAGCTTCAGACCGCGATCGGACAGGGAAAAACCCAGATTACGCCGCTGCATAACCTGATGATCGTATCGGCGATCGCCAACGGCGGCACGCTGATGAAGCCATATATGATCGATCATGTTGAAAATGTGGGTGGTCAGACGGTCAAGAAGTTCCTTCCGTCCGCCTATGGAACCCTGATGTCTGCGAATGACGCACAGTTTCTGACGCATCTCATGAGCCAGGTGGTCGAGATTGGTACAGGTTCCGCGATGCGGGGGGCATCCTATACGGTGGCCGGAAAAACCGGTTCCGCCGAGTTTGAGACAGGTAAGGAGACACATTCCTGGTTTGTCGGTTTCGCTCCGGCAGACAAGCCGAAGGTGGCGATCTGTGTGCTGGCAGAAGAGTCTGGTTCCGGCGGTGCGGTCGCTGCGCCGATCGCAAGACAGGTGCTGGATCGGTATTTTGCAAAATATGGGCAGTAGAACAAAAGAAAAGGGCACGAAAGCGATTTGAAGCTTTTCCTGCCCTTTTTGTCTCAAATATGCATAGTCACATTTTATTTACACAACCGTTCCAGATCCCCATAGAATCCCGGATAGGAGATGTTCACGCAGTCTGCATCCAGAATTTCGGTCTCGCCGGAAGCGCCGAGTGCGGCAACGGCGAAAGTCATGGCGATGCGGTGATCCTTCTTGCTGTCGATCACAGCACCGTGCAGCGGCTTGCCGCCGTGGATGATCATGCCATCCTCGGTCTCGGTCACATCCGCGCCCATAGCGGTTAAATTCTCTACCATGACAGCAATGCGGTTTGACTCTTTTACCTTCAGTTCCGCGGCATCGCGTATGACGGTGGTTCCCTCGGCATAGCACGCCATCGCAGCGATCACCGGAAGCTCGTCGATGAGAGTCGGGATGATCGCACCCTCGATCGCGGTTCCAGTCAGCTTACCGGAGCGGACGAGCAGGTCGGCGGTCGGTTCGCCGGAGGCGGTGTTTACATTGAGAAGTTCGACGTCCGCGTTCATCGCCTTGCAGACGCGCAGGATGCCGTCGCGGGTCGGGTTGATACCGACATTTTTAATTAAGATTTCTGAATCCGGTACGATGAGTCCGGCTGCGATAAAGAAGGCAGCGGAGGAGATATCGCCCGGAACCAGGATTTTCTGTCCATAGAGCTGTTTTGCCGGCTGTAAAATCGCGGTGGTTCCATCTGTGTGGATGTCTGCGCCGAATGCGGACAGCATCCGTTCACTGTGATCGCGGGAAATGTAAGGTTCGGTCACGCGGGTTTCTCCGTCGGCATACAGACCTGCCAGCAGAATCGAGGATTTGACCTGGGCGGAGGCAACCGGAGAATTATAATGGATGCCGTGCAGTGGTGAGCCGGTGATATGGAGCGGCGCGCAATCATTTCCATTGACACTCTCGATCTTTGCGCCCATCTGAGAGAGAGGATCGATGATGCGCTTCATCGGACGTTTCTGGATGGAAGCGTCGCCGGTCAGTGTTGTGTCAAATTTCTGGGCCGAGAGAATGCCGGAGATCAGGCGCGTTGTGGTGCCGCTGTTGCCGCAGTCTAAAACGGAGTCTGGGGCAGTTAGCCCGTGCAGTCCACGTCCGTGGACGAGAACGGTCTCGCCTGATTTTCGATCGAGATTCCCATTTTGGAAAAACAGGAGATCGTGGAGAGACAGTCTGCGCCCTGCAGGAAGCCGTGAATTTCGGTCAGTCCGTCCGCAAGAGCGCCGAACATGACGCTGCGGTGGGAGATGGACTTGTCTCCCGGAACGGTCAGTTCGCCCCGGAGAGAAGATGTATGGGTAAATTTCATTGAGTTCATAGTTGTACCTGCCTAAACATTAATGTTGAAAGTTAAGTTTGAAACATACATTGCAGTCTACGCGAACAGCGTGTAATTGTATTTCTTCAAACGCGCCCACGCCGCTTCCATCGAAGCCTTGTCGTAGAAGCTGATCCGCAGCGCGCCCTCGCCATGCTCACGGTTGTGGCTGATGCCAATATTTTTGATACTGATTCCTTTACCGGAGAGGATCGAGGAAATGATGGAGATAGCACCTGGCTCGTCCACCACGTCGGCGGAGAAGGCGTATTCCGGCTGTATCGATCCTTTTGGAGTTTCTGCAAACGAATTCCGGTAGTCGCGGGAGGACTCAAACAGCTGGTAGATGGCTCTAGACTGGTGGTCGGACAGTTCTTCCCGCAATGTCGTCAGGGAATCAATGTAGCGATCCAGCACCTCAGTGATATTGCCTGTGTTCGTCATGCAGATCTGTTCCCACATGACCGGAGAAGAGGAGGCAATACGGGTGATATCCTTGAAACCTCCGGCAGCCAGCCGTTTCATCATCTGATCCTCGCTGTCGCAGTCGTGTACCAGGTTGACCAGGCTGGAGGCGATGAGGTGCGGCAGATGGCTGATCGCCGCGACAATGAAATCATGACGATGGTAATCCAGCACCAGGGGCAGCGCACCGATCGCCTTTGCCACCTCCACCATACGGTCGGTGTAGGAAGCCGGGGTGTGCGGCGTCGGGGTAATGATATAGTACGCATTTTCCAGCAAATGGTCGGTTGAACTCTCGTAGCCGGTCTTTTCCGAGCCAGCCATCGGGTGTCCGCCGACGAAGCAGCTTTCCATGCCAAGCGCGGCAACGGTCTCATGAATGCTGGTCTTGGTGCTTCCGACGTCAGTCACAACCGCGCCTTCCTTTAAGAACGGCCGGATCTGGCGCAGATAGGATTCATTAAATTCAACCGGTGTGCACAGGAAAATGATGTCGCACTCGCTTAAATGCTCGTCCACGCCGTCCAGAATCAGGTCAACAATGCCGTCTGCATGTGCCTGTTCCAATTTTTCGCGGGTCCGCATATAAGCCATGATCTGAATATCCGGGGCGCTGCGTTTCAAACCTCTGGCGATAGAGCCGCCGATCAGACCGAGTCCGATGAAACCGGCGGTAAGATGATTAATCGGTGTATTCATAGCAATTACGCTCTCTTTCATAAGTAGTATAGTAAAAAAATGAAACTAGAAATTATTGTAGAATAGAACAAGTCACTTGTCAACGATTTTACGCGTTGAAGTGAAAAAGAATTTTTTTTACATCTGTTTATTACTAAATTTGCGAAAATGCGATTGATTTCACCGCCTTTGAACAGGGAAATTGTCGCATTTTCAATGCTTTTCAAAATAAAACGAATAAATTTTGTATAAAGGTGTTGTTTTGCTTGAAATTTTCTCTATTTTCTTGTACAATATGAACAGAGGTTAAAATACAAGAAAAAAACATCAAAATAAATAGACGGGAGGACTTAACTATGAACGTGTATGGGACAAAACAAATCCGCAATGTAGTGTTACTGGGGCACGGCGGTGCCGGCAAGACAACGGTAGCAGAGGCGCTGGCACTGGTAACAGGTACTACCAAGAGAATGGGAAAAGTTCCGGAAGGAACCACCATCAGCGATTATGATAAAGAAGAAATCAAGAGACAGTTCTCTATCTCCACCACGCTGATTCCGTTGGAGTATCAGGGAGAAGATGGACCGATCAAGATTAACCTGTTAGATACCCCTGGCTATTTTGATTTTGTGGGAGAAGTAGAGGAAGCTATCAGTGTAGCAGATGCAGCAATCATCGTTGTAAACTGCAAGGCTGGCATCGAAGTCGGAACCGAGAAGGCATGGGAACTCTGTGAAGAGTACAACCTGCCGCGCCTGTTCTTCGTTACCAACATGGATGACGATCAGGCAAGCTTCCGTGAGCTGATCTTAAAACTGGAGAAACAGTTTGGCCGTAAGATCGCGCCGTTCCAGGTGCCGATCCGTGAAAATGAAAAATTTGTCGGCTTTGTCAATGCGGTAAAGATGGAAGGCCGCCGTTTCACCCATTTAAGCGAATATGAGAAATGCGAGATTCCGGAGTACACCAAGAAGAACCTCGGCATCATCCGTGATGCGCTGATCGAGGCAGTGGCAGAGACGAGTGAAGAATATATGGAGCGCTATTTCTCCGGTGAAGAATTTACACAGGAAGAGATCGCACAGGCGCTGCGTGAGCACGTAAGTGAGGGCAACATCGTTCCGGTTATGATGGGTTCCGGCATCAATGCACAGGGCTTCGCATATTTGCTGCAGGCGATCGATAAATACTTCCCGTCACCGGACAAGTTCGAGTGTGTCGGTGTCGATGTATCGACCGCAGAGCGCTTTACTGCTAAATATAATGACGATGTATCCCTGTCGGCACGTGTTTTCAAGACTGTGGTTGACCCGTTCATCGGCAAATACTCCCTGATGAAGATTTGTACCGGTACCTTAAAACCAGATACCGTTATCTACAATGTAAACAAAGATGCTGAAGAGAAAGTTCAGAAAGTATATGTTCTCCGCGGCAAGGATGTCATCGAGGTTCCGGAATTAAAGGCGGGCGATATCGGCGCGGTTGCCAAATTAAACGTTACTCAGACCGGCGATACCATCGCAGTCCGCACGGCTCCGATTGTATACCACAAACCGAAGATTTCTACCCCGTATACCTACATGGCATACGCAGCTAAGACCAAAGGCGATGAGGACAAGATCTCCAGTGCACTGGCGAAGATGATGGACGAAGATCTGACACTCAGAAGCGTCAGCGATACCGAGAACCGTCAGACCTTACTTTACGGCATCGGCGAGCAGCAGCTCGAAGTTGTTGTCAGCAAGCTGCAGGCAAGATATAAAGTAGACATTGTGCTCAGCAAACCGAAATTTGCATTCCGCGAGACACTTCGCAAGAAAGTAGAAGCACAGGGCAAATATAAGAAACAGTCCGGTGGACATGGACAGTACGGCGATGTTAAGATGTCCTTCGAGCCGTCCGGCGATCTGGAGACACCATATGTATTTGAAGAGAAGGTATTTGGCGGTGCCGTTCCAAAGAACTACTTCCCGGCAGTTGAGAAAGGTGTTCAGGAATGCGTACAGAAGGGTCCGTTGGCTGGATATCCGGTTGTCGGTGTGAAAGCAACCCTGTTAGATGGTTCCTATCATCCGGTTGATTCCTCCGAGATGGCATTCAAGATGGCAGCGACGCTGGCATTCAAGAAAGCGTTCATGGAAGCGAATCCAGTTCTCCTTGAGCCGATCGCATCTCTGAAAGTAACCGTTCCGGATAAATTCACCGGCGACGTTATGGGCGATCTGAACCGCAGAAGAGGTCGTGTTCTCGGTATGAACTCCAACCATCACGGCAAACAGATCATCGAGGCAGATATCCCGATGTCCGAGCTGTTTGGTTATAACACCGACCTTCGTTCCATGACCGGCGGTATCGGTGAATTCTCCTATGAGTTCAGCCGCTACGAGCAGGCTCCGGGCGATGTACAGAAGAGAGAAGTGGAGGCGAGAGCGGCAGAAGCTGAATAATGGCAGATGAAGTGCTTACCGTTTCGGTCAAAAATATGATATTCTTATATAAATAAGCAGAAAACCGCCGCAGGCGGCTGAGTGGATCGATACCGATTCATCAAGGCTGTCAGCGGCGGCTTTCTCTTTCTGGAAGGTCTTTCGGATCGATATGGTTATAGGCTGTGCTTGAATTGAACAAAGCGCTGCGAATGTTATCGATGGGACAGGCGAGAAGTTAAGGCAGTGAATGCGGATGCCAAATTGCTACGAATTGCGTTCTTTTGCAATTTTCAAAAAGAAGGCTATAAATTGTAAGAAAATAGAAAAGACTACCCACCTGTAAAAAGGTATAATGTTGCAAAGAGAACAACTTATACAGACAGGTGGGTGACCTTTTTATGATAGAGAAAAATGAGAAAAGCGGGGAACTCATGGAAGTAAAAGAACAGGCAAAAACAGTTCGGAAACACCCGGAGCGGATGATCGTGCGTATCTGGCTGGTGCTGGCGCTTATTTGTCTGCTGGCGGGTCTGATCGCCCAGTATACGTTCCGGCTGAAAGAACCG
Source organism: Clostridium sp. AF50-3 (assembly GCF_003477445.1). Taxonomy (NCBI): domain Bacteria; kingdom Bacillati; phylum Bacillota; class Clostridia; order Eubacteriales; family Clostridiaceae; genus Clostridium; species Clostridium sp. AF50-3. The sequence continues at coordinate 39,116 of NZ_QUDH01000005.1, forward strand.
CTGTTTCTGCACTACAGCCAGTCGGCTTATCTGGGCTGTGGGCTGGACGGAGTAGAAACTTCGGAGGATGGAATCGTTTCATCTGTGTCAAGTGAGGCGCTTGAAGAAGAAAGTACCGATTCCGATGTGAAAGTTGGAGTTTTAGACGAAGGTGTGAAAGACCTGAATGCGGATATGGGATTGGAGAATACAGTGTCTTTGTATGCACTGGGGGAAGAAAGTGTGGATGAGACAGATGAAACTTCGGATGTATGGTATACACAGGTAAATTTTGCCTATCTGACGGATGTGACGGATGAGATCTGTGTGAGAGAAATTCGTTTTTCAGAGTTGCCTGAACTTCAAATGCAGGAAATGCGGGAGACAGTCCAGTCAGCGGGACAGTATGCGCTTCATCGCCTGGATGCTACGCTTTCGATTGAAGATCCGCAGCATAACGGGATCAGTCAGTGGAGAATCCTGACGCGGGCGCAGGTGCTCTATTCAGATGGAAACACAGCGGACGTAAAAATTGGTAATCTGGTACTGATTGCAAATCCGGAGGGCGGGAGCGCCCTGGAAAATCCAAGTTCCAGCGCCAATTCAGATGGAACGGCCACACAGGTTTACACCGTTCAGAAAGATGGAACCATCGAAGTAAAAGGCTGCATTGCGTCAGCCGGGGAGATGGAAAATTTTTCGATGACCTTAAATGGAGAGCCTATCCCAGCCCAAAAAGAAGGGGAAGAGCCGAAACGGCTGACAGTAAAAACGGGTGATGTCCTGACGTTCCAGAGCCATTGGATTGGCAAAGAGGAAGACCAGTCGCCGCAGGTATTTCATTCAGGAGTTGCAGTGCTTTCATATATCGGCAAAGATGGCGGGGAGCAGGTTCTTTCATTTGAAAATGAATACAGGAAGAGAAGGGAGCTTCGCTTTATTGATGTGTGGAAATATCTGCTGAAAGAGGAGGCATTTAAGTGAAAACGGGAGATCATAAGATTTTAGCCGGTCTGATTCTTGCTTCGATTCATATTAATCTGTTCCATGTGATGCTGCTGCCGCCCTGCATCGGGTTCCTGATTTTATATATCGGGATTCTCCAGAAAGAGCGGCAGGCGGGATTTTTCCAGATGGATGCAAAAGAGATGAGAGTGTACCGGGCAGCAGGGGCGGCGCTTGTGCTGGTGACTGCTTTTTCTAGCTTTCTGTCCATGTTCTGGAGGCGGCCGGACGGAACCATCTGGTCGCTGATTCCGTGTATGCTGGAATATGTGGTGCTCTATGGACTGATGGAAAGCTACACCGCAGGTTCGCCCAGACATTCCTATCACTCCGAACTGTGCTGTGGATATGCTATGGTAATGGGAGCAGCACTGTGTGGGTACGCAGTCAGCCTGATTCTGCATATCGCGCTGTGGCAGCTCTTTGCGTCTATGATTATTCTGGTCTGCCGGTTTATGGTGGTTATGGTTGTTATAGGGGCGAAGAAAGAGGCATAAAAAATAAAAAGCCGTAATCAGATATACTCGCCCATGGGATTAAACTCATGAGCGAAAGTATAAGGTTACGGCTTTTCTATGTTGAAAATTCTGGTTTTCAAATAATCAAAGATAACATGGAATGTTGATGTTTCGGTTCCGATGTATCTTTCCAATTTTTATTTAAAATTCTCCTCCGCATACCGGCGCAGCTCATCACGGAAATCCGGGTGTGCGATGGCGATCATGGCATCCGCTCGTTCTTTTAAGGTAAGCCCGGTCAGTTTTGCGATACCGTACTCGGTCGCCACGTACTGAATCATGGTACGCGGTGCAGATACGGTGCTGCCGCCCGGAATGAACGGTACGATGTTGGATTTTAAGGAGCCATCTTTTTTCTTGTGGGTGGAAGCAAGGCAGATAAAGCCCTTGCCTCCCTCGGAGCGGAATGCGCCCTCCAGGAAATCCATCTGTCCGCCGATACCGGAGAGCTGTCGGGTGCCGGCAGACTCGGCATTTTCCTGTCCCATCAGATCCAGCTCGACCCCACCGTTGATACTGATGACATTTTTCATCTCACCGATGCGGTACGGGGAGTGGACGTAATCGACGTCAGCCGGATGGAAGAGCTGCGGCTCATTATCCAGCCAGTCATATAATTCCTGAGAGCCCATGGCAAGGTTCCAGGTAGAATAACCGTTGTCAATTTCCTTCTTCTTGTTGGTCAGCTTGCCAGCCTTATAGAGGGCTAAAAAAGCATCGCTGATGGTGCCGGTGTGGCAGCCGAGGTCGGTTTTGTCGGACTGCGCCAGCATATTGGCAACGGTAAACGGAACGCCGCCGACGCCCAGGGAAAGGACAGCGCCGTCCGGGATCTCCTCAACGACACGTTTGGCAATTTCAATATCAACGGCGCTCGGATCGCGGTAGGTGCGGATCGGAAGCGGCTCATGCTCGCCCTCGACGATGAAATCTGCCTCTGAGAGGTGGACACGGTGGGAACCATTGACGCCCTGTAAGCGCGGGAGGCGCTCATTGATCTCGAAGATGACGGTGCGCGCATTCTCAAAGATGGTGCGCCATGCATAGTTGGAAATACCCAGTCCGCAGTAGCCGTCCGCATCCGGTCTGGAAACCGGTACAAAGGCAACATCCACGCGAATGTGGTGCCGGTACATTTCCGGCAGGGAACGCAGCATCATCGGCATAAACTTGCAGAGCCCACGGGTCTGCAGCTTGCGCTCATAATCGCCGATGTGCCAGCTGTAGTAGCTGAAGGCTTTCTGCTCCGGGTCGCTTTCGACAACCTCGATGCGCGGGCGGATGACTAAACCACCGCGGATCTTGACATCGGTCAGCTCATCCCTGCGTGCTGCCAGCGCACGGTCGAGAAGCTCCGGAAATCCAGCGCCAAAGCCATAATCCACCCAGTCGCCCGGCTGAACAGCCTTGACGGCGGTCTCAGCACTTACAAATTTGCCTGCGTAATTGTTAGACATAGTAAAAATCCTCCATCGGTATGAAATTCATAATTTTCTAGTTTCCATCATATCCCAGAAAGCGCTTTTTTGCAACTTCCAAAGACAATTCCAAAAGACAATTTTTAAGCTGGGTTTTAAGATAAGTTTAATACGGAAATAGTTGACAAAATAGGTGTTTATGATAAAATTAAGTGTTTATAATTAAGAGTTGGTCTTTTACACAGCAGGCAGAAGTGCCTGTATTTTTATGTAATAGGAAATTCCTTGGAATCCCCTATTACACAAAAAGGCACTAACGTGCCAATGATGTGCACTTGCGCGAAGCAGAAACATGTCGCAAGCGACCGCGCTCGGCGCGAGAATGTGACTGTAAAGAATACAACAAATATAGAAAGAGAGGAGTTACGACAAATGAAAACAAATACGGATTTATTTGAAAAAACACCCGTACCGAAGGCGGTCGCAACCATGGCGGTTCCGACCATGATTTCCATGCTGGTGGTTGTTATCTATAACATGGCGGATACATTTTTCATCGGTCAGACGAAGGATCCGCTGCAGGTGGCGGCAGTTTCGCTGGCAACGCCGGTCTTTATGATTTTTATGGCATTAGGCCATCTGTTCGGTATCGGCGGCAGCTCAGCGATATCGAGAGCACTGGGAGAACGCCATAAAGATCGGGCATGTCATATCAGTTCATTCTGCTGCTATGGATCCCTGGGGCTGGGCGTCATAGTGGCTATCCTGTCTGTACTTGGAATGGAAACCATTCTGCATCTCATCGGTGCCAGTGTAAATACGATCGGTTTTGCGAGACAGTACCTGGCGATTATTGCAATCGGCGCGCGTTTATTATGTTTTCAACTGCATTTGCGAATATTCTGCGGGGAGAAGGCGCATCGAGAGAATCGATGGTCGGAAACCTGATAGGTACCGTAGTAAATATTATTTTGGACCCGATCATGATCCTGGTGCTTGGCTGGGGAGTGACCGGTGCAGCGCTTGCGACGATCATCGGCAATATTGCGGCCTGTCTTTACTATATTGCTTATTATCTACGGGGAAAATCGACACTGTCGATTCATTTTCGTGATTTTAAGATGGGAGATGGAATCGCTTCCGGCGTGGCAGGGATCGGTATTCCGGCTTCCTTAAATAACATCCTGATGAGCTTTGCCAATATTATCCTGAACCAGGCGCTGGTCGGCTACGGTGACACACCGGTAGCGGCGATGGGGGTTGCGATGAAATCCAATATGCTTGTTGTCCTGCTGCAGATTGGTCTCTGCGTGGGAATCCAGCCGCTGGTCGGTTATAATTATGGAGCGCGCAACAAGAAACGCCTGATGTCGGTATTCAAATTTACAGGACTTGTATCGGTTATTATGGGAACGATTCTGACATTGATTATGATTGTCGCAAGAAAGACAATGATTCAGATGTTTATTAATGATGCGGAAGTTGTCCAGTATGGTATTCAGATGGTGGTTGCCCTGCAGCTTTCTGCGCCACTCCTCGGTATCTTATTCCTCTGCATCAATACGATCCAGGGAATGGGAAAAGCGCTTCCGTCGCTGATTCTTACGATCTGCCGCCAGGGACTGATTTTTATTCCGCTGATTTTCGTGCTGAATGCGATGTTTGGCCTGGATGGAGTTATCTATGCACAGCCGGCGGCTGATTATCTGTCGATTGTGGTGGCGATTTTGATTTGTGCACATCTGTTCCGGACGATGGATCATAGAGAAGAGAAAGCAGAAGGCTGAGAAGATTCAATAGATTCAATAAGGAAAAATATGCTTAAAGAAAATAAAAGAGAAGAAATCACAAAGAACATAGAGAAGAGGGAAGCCCTTGTAGAACAGGTGGCAGAGGGAATTTGGCGGATCGGTGTGGAATTGCCGCAGAATCCTTTGCGGGAACTCAACAGTTACCTGATCAAGGGGAAAGAAAACGGGCGCGACCTTCTGATTGACACCGGATTTCGGCGCGAGGAATGCCGGGAGGCGCTGTTTGCCGGGCTTCGGGCACTTGGCAGCAGTCCGGAGCGGCTGGATATTCTTCTGACACACCTGCACTCGGATCACACAGGACTTGCCAGGGAGGCGGCAGGGACGGACAGCCACATCTATATCAGCGGAACCGATCTGGCAATCTTAAAGGACGGTTTTACACCAGAGCGTCCGCTTCGGCTGGCGGAGCAATTCCGTGCTGGGGGATTTCCGGAGGATGAAATGAAGAAAACGCAGGCGCTCAATCCGGCAGTCCGCTATAAGCTGGATCAGGTTGATGATCGTTTTGTTCCGATTGAGGCAGGCTGGAAATACACGGTAGGAGATTACACGCTGGAAATGATCTCCGTGCCGGGGCATACGCCGGGCAATGCGATGTTCTGGGCAAAGAAACAGGGCATCATGTTCACGGGCGATCATATCCTGTTTGATATATCGCCGAATATTACTTCCTGGCTGGAATCGGAGGATTCATTAGGTGATTATCTCGACAGCCTGTGCCTCGCCAGAAAATATCCGGTCCGCCTTGCCTTGCCGGGACACCGGAAGACAGGCGATTATGCGGCGCGCATCGAGGCACTGCTGGCACACCATGAGCGGCGTCTGGCGGAGACGGAGGCGCTGCTTACCGAACATCCGGGCATGACGGCATATGAGACGGCTGGAAAGATGCGCTGGAAGATCCGTGCCGCCAGCTGGGAAGAATTTCCACCGTCCCAGAAGTGGTTCGCGGTGGGCGAGTGCATGGCGCATCTGGACTACCTCCGCCTGCGCGGCAGAATCCGCCGGGAGATGGACGGAGAAGTGTGGAGATGGTTCACGGTAACGGCTAAATACTGTTAGAATTAACTAACAATTATTACCATTGACTAACAATAGTCTGACTGCATATAATAATAGTAAAGAAAGCAGTAACTGTTCAGTAGGTCTGCGCATTTACTGCGCTGACCGTACGAAAACATGGACCAGCAGACAAAAATTCCATTGCCGTAGGCAATTTTTAATGGATTTTGCGCGTGACTGTGAAGGTACTGAACAGTTACAGAAAGCGGAATATCAGTCAGGAGGTCGTTGTATGCAGTCGTTGGCAAAGGTGCAGGCGGGAGAGTCCTGTGAAATCAAGTGGATGTTTGGAAATGCGGATGTGATGAACTTTTTGGAGCGCTATGGAATCAAAGAAGGAAGCCGTATCCGGGTCCTTGGACGTGTGCTGGATGGTCTGATCATCGGAAATGGAAAGGTTCGGCTGGCACTGGGCGATGAAGTGGCAGAGCGGATTCAGGTGTAGGTTTGACGGTGATTGAAAGATTGTCGAAAATGTCATGTATTGAAAGAACGTCGAATCTGTCACGTGCAAGTTTGAGAAGGTCACGTTACTTGACATTTCTTCCCATTTATGCTATTCTACCAGATAGCACAAATGCAATGAACGGAAGTAGTAAGCCGCGAAATTTCTACAGAGAGCTGCCGGATGGTGTGAGGCAGCGGAAGGAAGCCGCCGAACTGGTCCGGGAGCAGCCTGTTGAAAGAAGTGTTTTTGAATACCCGAGTAGACAGAGCCGGTCATCCGCCGTTACAGGACGATGAGGAGCACACGGATTCCGTGTGAAATAGAGTGGTACCGCGCAGTTGGAATTTTCGCCCTGCGTCTCTATACAGGTAATGTAGAGACGCAGGGCGTTTTTGACGTTACCGGATTGAAAGAATGTCCGCAAGGGTTGGATGTTATGCAACTGCCAACGGACCAGTCGATTGCAATAATGAATCATCATTTTAGAGACTGGAGCCGGATTTTGACAGGAAATAGCAAAAAATCAGCGTGGGTTAAGCAGAAAACAGGAGGAACAAAGATGTCACAGTACAATCATACCGCCATTGAGAAAAAATGGCGCGAGAACTGGGAAAAACATCCCATCAATGTAAACGATGGAAAGAAAGAAAAATATTACTGCCTGGATATGTTCCCATATCCGTCCGGAAGTGGTCTGCACGTTGGTCACTGGAGAGGCTACGTTATTTCAGATGTATGGAGCCGTTATCAGCTGCTGCGCGGCAAATACGTGATCCATCCGATGGGCTGGGACGCATTTGGTCTGCCGGCAGAGAACTACGCGATCAAGATGGGCGTACACCCGGCTATCTCGACCGAGTCCAACATTAAAAATATTAAACGTCAGATCAACGAGATCGCAGCCATCTATGACTGGGATATGGAAGTAAATACCACAGATCCGGCATTCTACAAATGGACCCAGTGGATCTTCGTCCAGATGTTCAAAAAAGGCCTGGCATACGAGAAAGAATTCCCGATCAACTGGTGCCCGTCCTGTAAGACAGGTCTGGCAAACGAGGAAGTTGTCAACGGCTGCTGTGAGCGCTGCGGTACCCCGGTTACCAAGAAAAACCTGCGCCAGTGGATGCTCAAGATTACCGCGTACGCAGACCGCCTCTTAAATGATCTGGACAAACTGGACTGGCCGGAGAAGGTTAAAAAGATGCAGACTGACTGGATCGGTAAATCTTACGGTGCAGAGGTTGATTTCGGCGTAGAGGGACGCGATGAGAAGATCACCGTTTACACCACCCGCCCGGACACCCTGTACGGTGCAACTTTCATGGTACTGGCTCCGGAGCACGCGATGGCAAAGAGCCTGGCAACCGATGAGACCCGCGAGGCAGTAGAGAAATACATTTTCGATTCATCCATGCGTTCCAACGTAGACCGTCTGCAGGATAAGGAAAAGACCGGCGTATTTACCGGAACTTATGCAATCAACCCGATCAACGGTGCGAAGGTTCCGATCTGGCTGTCTGATTATGTATTAGCTGACTACGGTACCGGCGCTATCATGTGCGTACCGGCACACGATGACCGTGACTTCGAGTTTGCAAAGAAATTTAATATCCCGATCATCCAGGTTATCGCAAAAGATGGCAAAGAGATCGAGAACATGACTGAGGCGTATACCGAGGCGTCCGGCACGATGATCAACTCTGGCGAGTGGAATGGTATGGAATCTTCCGTACTGAAAAAAGAAGCGCCGGAAATGATTGAGAAGAGAGGTATCGGTCACAAGAGAGTCAATTATAAGCTGCGTGACTGGGTATTCTCCCGTCAGCGTTACTGGGGCGAGCCGATCCCGATCGTACACTGCCCGAAGTGCGGCAACGTACCGGTTCCGGAGGATCAGCTTCCGTTAAAACTTCCGGAGGTAGAAAGCTATCAGCCGACTGGTACCGGCGAATCCCCGCTGGCAGCCATCGACGAGTGGGTCAACACCACCTGCCCGTGCTGCGGCGCTCCGGCAAAACGTGAGACAAACACCATGCCGCAGTGGGCTGGATCTTCCTGGTACTTCCTGCGCTATGTAGATAACAAGAACGATAAAGAACTGGTATCCCGTGAGAAAGCAGACAAATATCTGCCGGTTGATATGTACATCGGCGGTGTTGAACATGCAGTACTGCATCTGCTGTATTCCCGTTTCTACACTAAGTTCCTGTGCGATATCGGTGTCATTGACTTCGACGAGCCGTTCAAGAAGCTGTTCAACCAGGGTATGATCACTGGTAAGAATGGTATCAAAATGAGTAAGTCGAAAGGAAATGTCGTATCCCCGGATGATCTGGTACGCGACTATGGCTGCGATTCCCTGCGTCTCTATGAGCTTTTCGTAGGACCGCCGGAACTGGATGCAGAGTGGGATGACCGCGGTATCGAGGGCGTATCCCGTTTCCTGAACCGTTTCTACAACCTGGTTATGACCAGCAAGGACAAAGACATCAAAGAGACCAAGGAAATGGTTAAACTGCGCCACAAACTGGTGTTCGACATTGAGCAGCGTTTCGAGCAGTTCAGCTTGAATACCGTTATCTCCGGTTTCATGGAGTACAACAACAAGCTCATCGATCTGGCGAAGAAAGAGGGTGGCATCGACAAAGAAACCCTCAAGACCTTCACTATCCTGCTGGCACCGTTCGCACCGCATCTGGGTGAAGAGCTGTGGCAGGAGCTCGGCGGCACCGACAGTGTATTCCATGCTTCCTGGCCGGAGTGCGACGCAGAGAAGATGAAGGATGACGAGAAAGAGGTAGCCGTTCAGATCAACGGCAGAGTCCGTGCAACCATCACCGTACCGGCAGACATCTCCAAAGAAGATGCCATCGCCGCCGGTAAAGAGGCTATCAAGGACAAGCTGACTGGAAATATCGTAAAAGAAATTTACGTTCCGGGACGGATTGTGAATATTGTTATGAAATAAATAAAAATGGTATGGGAAGAAGCAGAAGAATCTGTGACTTTTCTATGCAGATAAGGTCAGCGGCTATACAGGGGAGAAAAACTGTGTGGCCGCTGTTTTTTTGCCCGCTCCTTTTTCACGTGCCTGCTATTTGATTTCTTAAATGATAAAATTAAATTGAATATGGGAATATTTGTCAACCCGGACAATTCGGCATTTCAATCAGCCTGAATGCAAAAAGCATTCTTGATGAGGAAAAACTCATTTGGAATGCTTTTTGCTGTCTATACGAAACATTCCATATGGCGCTTCTGGGAGGAAGCGAAGGTGTGGAGTACTATCGTTCAATAAAATTGTCTAAAAAGTCTACCAATTCAAAAGATAAATTTTATATCATAAATGCAACATAATAGCTTGTAGCTAGAAAAATCAGAATAAAAAATTTCGCAGATATCTAGTTCTGCGAAAATCTTCAATCATTATACGATACTTTCAAGGTTAATTCAATAGAAGTTTCTCCCAAGAATCTCTTATGAAATTATTAAGTCGTCATTTCTGAACAAAATTTTCTGAAATTCTCATATAATATTCCCCTTTGCTTTTGAAATTTTTGTCAATACAGCATCTGGGTTCTGCATATAAAACCGTTTATTTTCGCAGAACTAGATATTCTGCGAAAATCGCAAACATGAAAGGGAGAACGCCTGTATGTGGTACGTGGTGCAGACACCTGTGGGACGCGAGGCAGAAGCGGCAGAAAAACTGAATCATTTTTATCGGGATAAGGCTGAAAAGCCTTGTTTTGTGTTGTCCAAAGAACGGACCTGGCGGATGGGCGGTGTCTACTATGTAGATACGGAAGTCATGTTTCCGGGCTATGTGTTTGTGGACACGGCGGATGAGCCTGTTTTGGAAGACGGAGTGAAATGTCTGGCGGGGCTGGTGCGATTTCTGAATGCTGGTTCGGAAGCACATCCATATGGAACGGCAGTCCCCCTGAAAAAAGAGGAAGAGAAATTTCTGAAAGAACTTCTTCGGGAGGATTCTTCCCACACCGTCCGGCGGTTTCTGGTGCGGGCAAATGACGCGGGGGAGATCGAATGGGCGGAAGGGGTGCTTGGTGAGATGCTGCCAAAGATCATCCGGAAGCGGCTGCGGAAACGAATCGTGACGATTCAGGCAGAACTGCTGAACGAAGCACGACAGGTAGAGCTGGCAATCCGGATGGAAGATGATCCGGAGGCAGTTTTCCCAAAGAAAGGACCCCTGAACCCTAAAAATCTTTCAGGAGATTTCCAGGAAAACGATTTTAGCCGGGTATCGGTCTCTGGAAAGAACCCATCAAAAAAGATAACAAGATTACATGGAGCGGAGAACGATGGAACAAAGCTGGCAGCAGAATAATGAGTATGAGTGTATGAAATATTCGGTTCTGATGCCGGTATATCACAAAGAAAATCCAGCGTATTTCTATCAGGCGGCAGCCAGCATGATGAATCAGACGATTCCTCCAGATGAATTTGTCCTGGTATGCGATGGACCGTTGACACCAGTGTTGGATGAAACGATCCAGACGATTGACCGGGAATGGCCGGGAGTTCTGCAGGTGCTTCGCCTTCCTGTATGCGGCGGAATCGCACGGGCGCTGGCAGCAGGTGTAGAAGCGTGCCGAAATGAATGGATCGCCCGCATGGACAGTGATGATATTGCCTGTCCGGATCGCTGTGAAAAGCAGCTGAAACGATATGCAGAAGAAGCAGCGGGCAAATTGCTGGGAAAGAAAGCAGAACAGGGGAAACTCGGACTTCTGAGCGGAAAAATTGCAGAATTTGTCGCAGCAGAAGTGCCAGAACAGGAAAATGTAGATAACCTAAATGCGCCAGATAGAGGTGAAATTGGAAGTGGGATGAATGGAAAATTGTTTCCGCCGGGCAGAATCACTGGAATTCGGTCACTTCCCTGCCAATATAAAGAAATTTTAACGTTTGCCAGAAAGCGCAATCCGATGAACCATATGGCCGTCATGATGCGGCGTTCAGCTGTGCTGGCGGTGGGAAACTATCATCCGGTTCCGGGGGCGGAGGACTATGAATTGTGGGTCCGTCTTTTGCAGGCAGGATATAAAGCAGAAAATCTTTCGGATATTCTGGTGTATGCGAGAACGGACAATGGGATGATCAAACGCCGCGGCGGTCTGTCCTATGCCAGGGCCGCTCTGAATCTGCAGAAAACGTTTTTTAAAAGTGGATTTTTAAATAGAAGAGAGTATCTGCGAAACTGCGTGATCCGCGTTACTGCAAGTCTGATTCCGGCATCCGTGCGTGGAATACTCTATCAGAAAAAATTGAGAGGAACGCTTTCTGAGGATGCTTAGTGTTCCTATAAAAAGAAACAGGCAGATTACCTGGAATAGAATTACACGTTGGGTTCTGTGGAGTTCGGCCTGAATAAAAACAAAAAGAAGAGGAACTATTTTGAGACAATATGAACCATTCAAACGACTGTTCCGTCTGATAGGTGCGCTGCTCCTGATGGGGGCAGAAGTTGGCGCTTATGGATATGTCTGGAACGGATATTTCAACAAAATGATCGAATTTCCGTTCTGGAGAAGAGGAAACTGGCTGATGATCGCCCTGTATGCGGGACTATTACTATTTTTCCTGCTGACTTACGGGGGATTCCGGATCGGATACCTGAAAAAAGGAAATCTGCTCTGTTCTCAGATCCTTTCGATCGGACTTTTAAATCTGATTACGTATATTCAGATTTCTCTGTTAGATAAAAAATTTCATGATCCCCGGATACTGCTTGGGATGACGGTTGTCCAGCTTTTGATTGCACTGATCTGGACGTTCCTGTTTCAGCAGATATACAGGATTCTGTTTCCGCCAAGAAGAATGCTTTTGGTATGCGGAGACCGTCCGGCCTTTCATCTGATGGAAAAGATTCATTCCAGAGAAGATAAATACTATCTGGAAACAGCCATTCATATCCGGGTTGGCATGAAAGCGATTCTGGAAGAAGCAAAAAAATACGACGCTCTGATCATCGGAGATATTCCGGCGAAGGATCGAAATGCGCTTTTAAAGAAATGTTTTGAGCAGGATATCCGGACCTACACGGTGCCGAAATTATCGGACATTCTGATCCGGACTTCCCAGGAATTAGATATCTTTGACAGTCCTCTGCTATTATCGAGAAATGATGGCATATCGGATCTTCAGCGATTTATTAAGCGGGCGATGGATTTCATCTGTTCGAGCATCGGAATCGTGGTATTATCCCCATTTTTCCTTCTGGTGGCGCTGTCGATCTACCTGACCGACCGCGGTCCGGTCTTTTACAAGCAGACCCGTCTCACAGAGGGCGGAAAAGAATTTCAGATCTGCAAATTTCGGACGATGATACAGAACGCGGAGGCAAAAACCGGGGCGAGACTGGCAGCGGAACACGATGACCGGATCCTGCCGGTGGGACATTTCCTTCGGAGAACCCGCCTGGACGAGCTGCCGCAGCTTTTCAATATCTGGAAAGGTGAGATGTCGATCGTAGGACCGCGTCCGGAACGCCCGGAGCTGGCGGCGGAGATCGAGAAAGAAATCCCGGAATTCTGCTACCGCTTAAAGATGAAAGCCGGACTGACCGGATATGCGCAGGTCTATGGAAAATACAATACAACGTCCTATGACAAACTGAAACTGGATTTGACTTACATACGAAATTACTCTCTGCTTCTTGACCTGAAGCTCATCCTGATGACACCGAAGATCATGATGCTCAAAGAGAGTACGGAAGGAGTCGCAGACAATGGAAAAGCTTCTGACAGTCGTCATCCCGGCGTATAACGCAGAAAAATATATCACATATACCCTGGATTCACTGTGCGCAGGGTGCAGAGACCGGGATTTGAAAAAGAAAAATCAGAGCTGGACAGGAAATGAAACGGAATCAAACATTCAAACCGTATCAGCAAGAATGCCTGATTTTCAACCAGGTATGGATTGGTCCGAATACATGGAAATATTGATTATAGACGATGGATCAAGGGATCAAACCGGTGCGATTGCCGATCAATATGCGGAGCGCTATCCGACCGTTGTCCGTGTCATTCATAAAGAAAATGGCGGTCATGGATCTGGGATCAACTGCGGCATCCAGAATGCATTGGGGCGATATATGAAAGTAGTCGATGCCGATGACTGGGTGGATCCGGAGGCATTGGATCACTTGATTGCTGCGCTGAAAAACTGTCGGGATGATGTGCTGGTCAGCGGTTTCTACTGGCGATTTGACAACGGAAGCGGAGAGGAAAGCTCCTTTCCGAAAAAAGCAGAAATTCCAGAACCATTTTCAGGGGTGAAATATGGGATTTCCTATGAATTCGATGGAATCGCGGATCAGATTTATATGAAAATGCATGGAATTACCTGGAGGACGGAGATTCTGCGGCAGATGCCGCTTTCCATCGATGAACACTGCTATTACGTTGATGCCGAATACATCCTGTATCCGATTCCGTGGGTCAAGACCGTATCCTTTATCCCGGACTTTGTCTATCAGTACCGGATCGGCCGGGAAGGACAGAGTGTCAGCCCGGAGAAGATGATCAGGAATAAGGAAAATTATGACCGGGTGATGGAATCCCTGCTGTCATTTTATCGTCTGTATCAGGGTGGAACACTTACCGGAAAAGACGGAAAGAAGCTTCCATGCAGTCAGGAAAAGCTACAGTATCTTGAAAATGGAATCGCCAGGGTGGCAGCTGGGAGAGTGAAGATACTTCTGAGCCTTCCGGCAGACAAGGAAGTAAAGCATGCATTGATGCAGTTTGAAGATGAATTACTTCGGGACTATCCGGAGATTTACCATGCGAACCGAAATAAGGCGGTGAAGCTGCTGCGGGTAAGCCGGTATGGGCTGTATCGGGCGGCGGTGTGGGCGCTTGGGCGGAGCAGAAGGAAGTTCTAAATATGAAGATAGATCCGTCAGAGATATAAAGACAGATTAGAAACTATATAATCCCAAAACATGGAATGAGGAACGGCAGTTCCTAAAAGGACTGAAAAGGAGACACAGCGGATGCGTCTACAAAATATACGATTTCCGGAAGCAGATATCTGCAGGGAAGAAGAACTGTATTTCCATCGAAATGGAGAATGGGTCGATTTCAATGGATATTTCAACCTTTTCTATATCGAAAAAAGAAAGAAGTACACAAACCAGGAAAGTTTGACGCTGCACCTGGAATTGAATGGCTGTCAGGCAATTCGTCTGATGTTGGATGAGAATGTCATTCAGGAAAAGATGCTGACGGGGGGGAAAGAAACTCTGGATCTGGAGTTCCCATATCCGGAGACGGAAAAAGGAGTTTTCTGGTTTTCGGTGAAAAAGATAGGTGCCGGGAAAGAGACAGAATCGGAGAACGTGAAAGACGCGGAGACAGAATCAGCAGAAAATGCAGCTGCCAAAACGATAAAGGATACAAAGAAAAATATCGGTTTTGATATATCAAATCATATAAAAGGCTGGTATGAGGGAACTTGTCGGAATGAAAAACAGGTGCGGATCGCAGCGGTAGTTTGCACGTTTAAGAGAGAGCCATATGTCCTCCGAAATCTGAAAAGTATCCTGCAATTTCTGGAACGACCGGAAAATGCTTCTTTAAAACTCTGCTATTGGCTGGTAGACAACGGAAGAACGCTTTCGGAACATGAAGAAATCAGCCGCCTGGCAGCCAGATATCCAGAAACCGTTCGAATCATACCAAACCGTAACGTCGGTGGCGCGGGTGGTTTTACCAGAGGCATGATTGAGGCGATCGAGGAAAAAGAACGTCTCGGATTAACGCATGTACAGCTGATGGATGATGATGCCATCATGGATCCGGAGCTTTTTGTACGGGCGTATGGGTTCCTGGGGATGCGGAAGGATGAGTGGGAGGATATCCGCTTGGGAGGTACGCTGCTTCGGGAAGATTATCCATATATTTGTCAGGCAATGGGAGAGTGGTTTGAAGGATTCAATGTGACTAACCGTCTTGTTATGACAGATATGCGTAGCTTTCAGAACTGCCGGAAGCCATTGATTGAGACACCGCAGGATGAGTATCGGATGTATTCCGGTTGGTGGTGTTGCTGCTATTCCCTGAATACAGTTCGAAAAGATAATTTGCCGCTTCCGCTGTTTATTCACCGGGATGATATCGAATATGAGATTCGAAACAGAGAGACAGGCATTGTTTTCTTAAATGGATTCAATGTCTGGCATAAAGGGTTTGAAGTGAATTTTCTGGGAACCAACGCATATTACGATGTGCGGAATAACCTGATATTTGCAGCACTGCATGAACCGGATATGTCACGAATTCAGATGTGGAAATGGATCTCTAAATTTATCATAACAGCTGTTTTAAAGATGCGTTATGAAGAAGCCTATTTCTCCTGGCGGGGAATGATAGATTTCATGAAAGGTCCAGAATGGCTGATGGGGACAGACGCAGAGCGGTTGAACAATCAGTTGAGAAAGCATCTTCCGGATACAGAGCCGATGGAATTGGAAGAGCAGCCAACCCTAAAAGAATTACAGAGGTGCTATAACCCGGATCGGAATAAAAAACAGTTTTGGAAAAAGATAACTTTCAACGGCTGGTTCCTGCCAGCAGATAAAGAAGTAGGTATCTTACGTCCGTATGATGCACCGTTTTCGATTTTCCGAAAGAAGCGGATTGAATTGCGGGATACTGGGGCAAAAAAGAAGAGAGTGGCAGTCCGGGAAGAAAGACAGCTTTTCAAAGCAGCTATGTATTGCATAAATACTTGGCGGATTCTGATGGTTCAATATGGAAAAACTCAAAAAGAATATAAGACAAAATACGAAATATTAAAAAATGGAAAGCTCTGGATTGAAAAAATATTAACAAATAGAGGTTAGTATCCATTAGGAGAATTGAGAATGGGAAAGAAGCAAATAGAATTATTTAAAAAATATAAACCACTCATGAAGCAGTTGGTAATAAAAGATATTAAATTGAAATACCGGAGAAGTTTTCTGGGATATATATGGAGCATTCTGAATCCATTAATGATCATGATTATTATGGTAATTGTGTTTCGACAAATGTTTCGCTTTAATA
Source organism: Clostridium sp. AF50-3 (assembly GCF_003477445.1). Classification (NCBI taxonomy): domain Bacteria; kingdom Bacillati; phylum Bacillota; class Clostridia; order Eubacteriales; family Clostridiaceae; genus Clostridium; species Clostridium sp. AF50-3. The sequence goes on from NZ_QUDH01000005.1 coordinate 55,442, forward strand.
TTGAAAACTATCCGGTATATTTGATTATTGGTTCTACATTGTTTAGTTTTATGTCAGATGCAACCAGTCAGGCCATGTGGTCAATTATAGGAAATAGTGCATTGCTAAAAAAGACATATGTACCTAAATATATATTTGCAATATCCAAAATAACAAGCAGTTTCGTAAATACTTTATTTTCTCTTGGAGCTATGTTGATTGTATTTATTGTGTGCGGTGTGAAATTTAATTTTTATATGTTTTGGATTCCGGTTGTGCTGATACAAATTTATATATTTAGTATTGGACTTGGATTGCTATTGGCGCAGGGATGTGTCTTCTTCCGAGATATTCAGCATATCTATGCAGCAGTCTTAACAGCGTGGAATTATCTTACACCAATTTTTTATCCAATTGAGCAGCTTCCAGAACAAGTACAGCATTTAATTAAAATATTTAATCCAATGTATTCATATGTAGTACAATTCCGGACCATTGTTTTAAAAGGAGTATTCCCTGATATTAAGTGGATTCTTTACGGATTTACGGTAGCACTTATATCGCTGGTTGTCGGAAGCATTGTTTTTTCTAAAACACAGGATAAATTTATTTTATATATTTAGACGAGGAAAAAATGAAACAGAATGAAAAAAATGAAATAGCAGTTGAAGTAAAGAATGTAACAGCCAGATTTAATATGGCTTCTGAAAAGATAGATAATCTGAAAGAATATTTTATTAAGCTTGTAAAGCGAGAATTAATGTTTGAGGAGTTCCTTGCATTAAAAAACGTATCATTCAGTGTAAAAAAAGGTGAGTCCTGGGGAATCATAGGAATCAATGGCTCTGGAAAATCGACGTTGTTAAAGGTGATCTGCGGAATTTTAAAACCATATAAAGGAACAGTAACGGTAAACGGAACGATTGCTCCTTTAATTGAATTGGGCGCCGGTTTTGATGGTGATTTGACAGCCAGGGAAAATATTTACTTAAATGGAGCTGTTTTAGGGCATGACGAACAGTTTATGAAAGAGCATTTTGATGAAATAGTAGAATTTGCGGAGCTGGAAAATTTTTTAGATATGCCGATTAAGAATTATTCTTCCGGTATGGCAGCAAGACTTGGATTTGCGATCGCGACGGTGGTTAAGCCGGATATTTTGATTTGTGATGAGGTTCTTGCGGTTGGCGATTATGCGTTTCAGCGAAAATGTGAGAAAAGAATGAAAAAGATGCGAGAAGAAGGAACGACACTTCTGTACGTATCTCATTCGATGGAATCGGTTCGAAAAATCTGTGACAATGCTTTGTGGTTAGAAAAAGGAGTTGTCAGAGGCTGTGGAACTGTCCGTGAAGTATCAAGAGCGTATTTAAACAGCTTAAGTGGAAATAAAGGAGAGATGAAGGAAAAGGAGAAGGAAAATCCTTTTACTGATGAGACCTGCAGCTCACTGAGTATTTTCAGCGCTCCGGAGGCGAAAAGAGAAGGAACAGGACTGGTTCATTTTACTTCGATTGAACTGCTGGACAAAGAAGGAAAATCCAGTGCTTGTTTTGATACCGGAGATAAGATAACAATTCGTTTTCAATATGCAAGCAGAACTAAAAATATGCCGTTAAGTTTTGCATTTGGAATTGTTACAAAAGATCATACACCAGTTTATCGGACATCAACCGCATTGGAATATAAAAAAATGATTTTATCCGAGCATTGCGGAGTCATGGAATGTCATATTGATAAAAATTATCTTTTGGATGGTCAATATTATTTGGAAGCACGTATATGGGGAGAAAATTTAGTTCTTCATGACAGTCTGACAGATTTTATTGTGTTGGATATCAAGACAGCTGAGCGAAAAGAGCATGGATTTTTGGTAATGCCGCATGGATGGAACACATATCCAATAAAGTCATTTTTTGATCCGGAAACAAAATTCGGTTTTGAAATAACAGAACAGCAGAAAAAAGTATGGGCGATTGAATTGGAGATGGCAGATCGCCTGCTGACGGTGTGCAGGGAAAATAATTTAAAAATCTTCGCAGATGCAGGAACTATGTTGGGAGCAGTGCGCCACAAAGGATTCATTCCTTGGGATGATGATATGGATTTTGCAATGTTCCGGGAAGACTATGATAAGTTATGTGAGATTGCTCCCAGATATTTCACAGAACCGTATTTTTTTCAGAATGTGTACACGGATAAAAAGTATGTACATGGACATGCTCAGATTCGAAATAGCTATACAACTGGAATCCTAAGCGTAGAAGAAAGACAGAATAAAGAATTTAATCAGGGTATTTTTATCGATCTGTTTGTTTTAGAGAATGTTTCAAATGATGTACAGGTTGTAGAGAAGCAGAGAATGAACTGTGATGTATTAAAGCAATTTATTGTTGAAACGACAGATGGAAGAGAATTTGAATGGCCGGAGGATTTTGAAATTCCAGAGGAGTTGAAAGAAAATCTGAGTACAGACAATTGCTGGAAATATATAGATGATATGTTCCGGTCAGTCAAAGAGAAAGATGCAGATAAGGTGGCACCTTTAAACTTTATTTTTGATACAGAAAAGAGAATCAGAGACCGCCATATGTATGATGAGACAATTTGGATGGACTTTGAATATTTGAAAATGCCGGTACCGGCTGGGTATGATGCATATCTGACAAACAGGTATGGAGATTATATGACGCCTCAGAATGTATCGAATACGCATGGAGGGGTAATTTTTGATACAGAGATGGATTACAAGGAATATCTAAGTAAATTGAAATGTAATGAAAATTAGTATAAAGGGATTGTTTTATGCAGAAAAAGAAATTCAAAATCGGGTATACAACAGGCACCTTTGATTTGTTCCATGTAGGGCATTTAAATATACTGGAAAAAGCAAAGGAAAATTGTGAATACCTTGTTGTAGGTGTAAGCACAGATGAACTGGTAAAAGAGTATAAAGGAGAATTTCCCATTATTCCTTTTGAAGACAGACTTCGTATTGTAAAGTCATTGAAATGTGTAGATCAAGTAATTCCGCAGAAAACAATGAACAAGCTGGAGGTATTAACGGAAATTAATTACAACGTTTTATTTCATGGAGACGATTGGAAAAATACGAAGATGTACAATGAAATAGAAGAAAAATTGAAACAAAAGGGAGTTTCGTGTGTTTATTTTCCATATACAAAATCAGTTTCTACAAAAAGTATTAAAGAAAAAATAAGGGAAGAATATAAAGGCAGCGAAAGATGAAATGTTGGAAATACATATTAATGTTATGCGGATGCTGTGTATTATGTTCCTGCAGCAAACCAACTCAGGAAGCTAAATTTTATGACTATAATGTGATTGCTCATGCTGGAGGGGGAATAGATGGAAACATATATACAGATTCGTTAGAAGCACTCAATCAGTCCTATCAAAATGAGACAAGGCTATTTGATATTGATTTGAGGTTTACTTCGGATGATGAAATTGTACTGAGGCATGACTGGACACAAGTAGACTTAGGGCAGCCTGAATTTGAATATTTACAGCAGATTGAACGCCAGCCGAGTGAATATCTTCAAGAGCAGATACCAAGAGAATACCTGCCGACTTTAGAACAATTTAAACAAGCTCGCATCTTGTCAAAATATACACCGTTATCATTCAGAGATGTTGTAGATTGGATGAAATCCCATTCGGACGCGTATATGGTTTTGGATGTAAAAGAGGATGCAAAAGAAACATATACGTGGATTATTGAACATTTTAAAGAAAATGATGAAATGCTGAATCATTTGGTTGTTTCTTGCTATGATGTCCAGGACTTAGAGGATGTATTAAAAATATATCCATTTAAGAATATTATGTTAAGACAGCATGCAGTCTATCCAGACAAGTTTGATGAATTGCTTTCGAATTGTAATAAATACAAAGTTAAAGCAGTTAATATAAACTTACAATATGCTGATGATGAGAAAATAAAAGATATTAGGAGAGCTGGAATTAAGATTTTTTGGGCGGTGGAAAATGACTTTGAGGAATATAAAAGTAAATATTTAGGTGATGGAGTTGTGAGCGATTGGATTACGGAAGATGAAATAGGTAATGTGATAAATAAATGATATTGTGCTGATGTGATCAGTGCTTTATATGAAAGTGCAAAGATTTTGATAATGAGGTAAGTTATAAAGGAGAAAAAATGGCTTTAATATCAGTAATAATGCCGACTTATAAAGTCGAAGAATATTTTCAACAATGCATTGAGAGTGTATTAAATCAAACGCTAAAAGATATCGAAATTATTCCAGTTGATGATGGTTCGCCTGATAAGTGCGGAGAAATAATGGATTATTATGCTGAAAAAGATCATCGTGTAAAACCTATTCATCAGAAAAATGGAGGTTACGGAAAAGCTGTTAATAGTGGATTTGATAAGGCTTCAGGAAAATATGTTGCAATTGTTGAAACAGACGATTTTATTGAGCCCAATATGTTGGAAGTTTTATACAAAGCAGCTGAAAAACATCAGGCCAATGTTGTTAAGGCGGGGTTTAAAAAACTATATCAAGATGGTGGAAGTTGTGAAGTAAAACCCCCATTTCCTTTTTATGAGCCTGAGGTGATAGTAGAGCCATGTTATTCTAACGATTTGATGTTAATGGAATCATCTATATGGGCGGCACTTTATCGCAGAGATTTTTTAGAGAATAATCAAATTAGAATGATTGAATCGGCTGGAGCAGCGTATCAAGATGGAATTTTTAAATTTATGATATATTCATCCACCAAAACAGTTGTGTGTATACCTGATGCGGTATATGACTATCGAGTTATGACAACAAATTCTTCAAGTAAATCATCGAAGAACTGGGATGCAGAATTTAAGAATTATGCACAGATAAAAAAATGGCTGATGGAGCATAAAAAATTTGAGATTTTTAAAAATGCTTTTTATTTGCATGGGTATTTTGATTTTTTGTTCCATTATAATCGTTTGGATGATAAAACGCAAAAAAAATTTTTAGAGAAGGCAAAAGAATTTTATAAAGAGGGAAAAGAAGCTGGAGTTGGATTAGATAATGCACGATTCCAAAGATGGGAAATGCGAGATTATTATTATAAAACTGTATATCCATTTTTAAAACAATTTGAAACAGGGATAGTTGTAAATGAAGATGGTCGTAGAAAACATGATTTAACGAAAAATATTCTAAGGGTCATGTATCATACAAGAATGGGTGATTTTATATGGACAAAATTTAATCAATTCATGCATAGACCTTTTATATGGAATAAATTACATGAGGGAGAAGTTCAAATAGATGGTAATTCAAATCGATTATATTGCATGGATTTTGATACAGGAATATTTGAATTAGAACCTGTGGGAGAAGGGAAAAAAGCACTTGTAATTGTGCCATGGTATTCTGAAAATGCAGCAATTCATAACATTGAAAATATTGCCGAAATGTTAAAAAAGAGAAAATATCAAATGCATTTGTTTTTGTATTATAATGAGTTTAGACCTGATAATATAAATAGAAAAGTTTGGGATAGAGTTTTTTATCAACATGCATCAAATCCATATTTTTCGCATACTAATGTTTCACCTAATTGTGCGGATGGGGATTATATAGATGATTGGGTTGATGATGAATTTTTACAATCGATAGTCCGAATGAATGAACATTATCATTACGATCTTTGCATGGCAAATTATTTATTTTATTCAAAAGCATTTGAGGTTTTGCCAAATGCAAAGAAAGTATTATATACACATGACAAATTTACAAAACATAATGAATCATTAAAAAAGCGGGTTTTCCAGAGTGGAGTTTTTGGTTTGGGGTAAATACGGAAAGAGAAGAAGCACGTGCACTTAAACGGGCAGATATTGTTTTGGCATCACAGGAAGAAGATGCAACGTTTTTTAGAAAAATAACAAATTATCAAACGAAGGTAATTACATATCCATTCGTTCCTGCATGCCATTATATTGATGAAAAAAGGAATGATAATAAATATGAAGAAGATTTAATAAAAGTAGGATATTTGGCTTCTTCAAATCCGCCTAATTATTTTGCTATTAAGAAATTAATATCGGATCTTGCAAATAACAAAAAAATACAATTAAATATTGCGGGTGGGGTTTGTAATATGCTTTCATCATTAAAGGTTCCAGATAATATAAGAATTTTAGGATATATTGATGACTTGAAAAAGTTCTATTCCTCATATGATATATACATCAATCCTGATACTTTTTATTCTGGATTGAAGTGTAAGACATTAGAAGCAATGTCATATGGAGTGGCTATTATTTGTACAAAAATTGCAGCAACTGGACTTGGATTAAAAGAAAAATATCATCAATTAGAAAGTGAAAAAGAGTGTGCTAAATATCTTATGGAACTTACAAATTATGAAGATGATGTTCGGAAAAAGACTATTGATGATATTAGAAAAGAGAGTATTCATCAATACAATTTATTTATTGAAAGATATCCATTGGATAAACTAATGGATGATATTCTAAAAAGCTAATTGTCTTCATAAAATATGAAGTTTGAATTTATATAGGAGAAAATTATATGATAATTACAAAAACACCATTTCGGATGTCTTTTTTTGGCGGTGGAACAGATATCCCAGAACATTTTTATGAAAATAGAGGGGCAGTTTTATCTACGACGTTTGATAAATATTGTTATGTAAATGTCCGTCATTTACCGCGTTTCTTTGAATATAAAACACATTTGACGTATTCGAAAATGGAATATGTAAATGAAAATAATGAGATAAAGCATCCGGCAATTCGAAATGCAATGAATATGCTTAATATGCATGAGATACGTTTAGTATATGAGGCAGATTTGCCAGCTAGATCGGGACTTGGAACAAGCAGTTCTTTTGCGGTGGGAATGTTAAATGCTTTTTATGCATTAAAGGGTAAATATGCGGATAAAAAGAAATTAGCAGATGAAGCTATTTATTTGGAGCGAGAACTTTGTAAAGAGGCAGGCGGATGGCAAGATCAAATAGCTGCGTCATTTGGAGGTTTGAATCGGATCGATTTTTCTGGAAATGAATATGATGTAAGGCCAATTGTGATTTCACCGGAAAGGAAGAAACAATTAGAAAATAATTTGTTGTTATTTTTTACTGGTTTCACGCGATTTTCTTCTGAAATACAAGCAGTTAATAATGTGGCTGCAAAAAGTAAATCAGAATATCTTTCAGAAATGTATGATTTGGTAGATGAAGCGGAACAGGTATTGGTAAATAAAAATAGAAATATTGATGATTTTGGAAAATTGTTAGATACTACATGGAAGTTAAAAAAGCAAACGGGCTCGAAGATATCTACTTCTTCTATTGATCGATTATATGAACTTGGAATAAAAGAAGGTGCTTTTGGAGGGAAACTTTTAGGTGCTGGAGGAGGCGGATTTCTTGTTTTTTATGTTCCGGAAGAACGACAAAGTAGAGTGAAAGAAGCAATGAAAGATTTGGTACATGTCCCATTCAAGTTTGAAGAGGGTGGTACAAAAATTATTCATTATACACCAGAAGAATACACAGAGACAAGATAAAATAGTGAAAGCTATTAATAAAAAGTATGAAGAAAAAGTTTTAATATTTTATTTATAGACAGAATTGTGTACATGCTTTGTGTGTGCAAAAGTAAAACGTATAGGAGAATGAATGAAAAATAAGTGTGAATATATTGAATTGTGTAGGTTTGTTGGCGCAATTATAATATTATGTCATCATTCATATACATTGATGGATCGTACGATTTTTTTGGGAGGATGGGCATTTGTAGAGTTCTATTTTATATTAACGGGATATTATACAACGAGTCATTTTGTCAAAAAAATGGAAAAACATAAAGTTGAGTACGATGAAATGTTTTTTTATGTAAAAAGTAAAATAAAAAAATTGTATCCTTATGCAGTAGGGGGGGTGCTGTTCAGCTTTTTGAATGTTATTACAAAATGCTCTGAAAATGACAGAGGCGTAGCTTCCTTTTCATTAATATATAATTTATTATTGTTAAAAGGAAGTGATATAGCAAATTCTTCTTATACCTATGATCCACCTTTGTGGTATATTACGCATTTGATTTTGTTTTTGCCGTTGATTATAATTTTAATGGTCAAAAATGAAAAAATTTATAAGTATTTTTTATGCTGGTTTATTCCTATTATGTTATATGCATTGTGCATGGATTATATGAAAAAATTGCAATTTGGGAAGGCGGAATATTTCAGTGCTTTAGAGGAATCGCTGGATTGACTGTTGGAAGCGCATTGTTTTATATGACAAGATATTATAAAGAAAAAGATGATTTCCCTAAAATGTTATTTCGTATAGCGAGTGTGATTGGATTTATAGGCTTTATTTTTATTACTGTTTTTTTTAGAAATGGTGGAATTGATATTTCAGCGGAGATAATTGCCTATTTAATTATAGTGATGTTTTTTACATTAATGAATGATGAAAATTATATAAAAAATAAGCATATTTATTCGATATGCATTCATTTGGGTGAATTGGCACTTCCAATTTATTGCATCCATTATCCTATTCAAGATTGGATTCAAAGATTATTTCCTTTAAATGGATATTGGTTAAAATTAGGAATGTCAATCGTTTGGTCGGTAATGATTTCAGAATTGATGCTGTTAGTCTGTAAAAAATGGGGAGAACAGAAGAGAATAGTTCAGAAAGAAACAACTCTGTAAATTTGCATCTTTATAGTTATGGAGGAAAACATGAACACAACCCTCATCATCATGGCTGCCGGTATAGGTTCCCGTTTTGGAACCGGTATCAAGCAGCTGGCTAAGATGGCTCCGAATGGAGAGATTATTATGGATTTTTCGATTTACGATGCGAAGGAAGCTGGTTTTACAAAAGTTGTATTTGTAATTCGGAAAGCCATTGAGAAAGAATTTAAAGAAGTGATTGGAAATCGCTTATCTAAGGTTATGCCTGTGGAATATGTCTATCAAGAGTTAGAAGACTTGCCTGAAGGCTATCATGTTCCAGAAGGACGAGTAAAACCATGGGGAACCGGGCAGGCAATTCTGGCTTGTAAAGATGTTGTGAAAGAACCATTTGTGATCATCAATGCAGATGATTATTATGGGAAAGAAGCTTTTTCGAAGCTTCATGAGTTCCTGCTTTCTGGAAATACAGATGCGGATAAGATAAATCTGGCAATGGCAGGCTTTTCTTTAAAGAATACGCTGAGTGAAAACGGAGCGGTTACCAGAGGTGTCTGCGTGGCAGATGAGGCGGGATTCTTGAAAGAGGTCGTTGAAACGACGGGAATTCAGTGTGTAGATGGAAAAATCCAGTGTGATAATGCGAAGGTAAGCAAATGGATCACACCGGATACGATGGTATCCATGAATATGTGGGCCGGATATCCGGATTTTTTGCGGTACATAGATGAAGGATTTGCCAGATTCCTTGATGCATTAGGGGAAAATCCGGAGAAGAAGGAGTATCTTCTCCCAAATATTGTGGCGGAATTGCTTGAAAAGAAGTTAGCTTCCGTAAAAGTTTTGAATACGCCGGACAGATGGATTGGAATTACTTATAAAGAAGATATAGAACCGGCGCAGGAGGGATTCCGACAGATGATAGAGAGTGGATTATATCCGGAAAATTTGTGGGATTAGGATAAAGTAAGAACAAATGAAATTAGAGAGAAACAGGATGGTTGAAGTTTTATTTTACACAGCCGTCTTCACCAAACAATTCTACCTTCTCCCCAGCGGCAGCATCGGCATCGCGGATCTGTTTTTCGCCTTGTCCGGTGCCCTGGCGCTTATCATGGCGTGGAGAAGTGGTAAGAAAATCTGGTATCAGGAAGATTTTCCCTGGGTGGTCTTCCTGATATTTGCAGCTGTCATTAATGGCATTTATTTTGTTCGGACAGGAAAAGGAAGTTTTCCGTTACATACGCTTTATTGGATTTATTCTGCATTCCTGATCTGGACGTTCCGGACACTTTATTCGGATTCGTTTATGCGGGGACTTTGCTGGATATGTCGGATCAATCTGGTGTTTCAGACAATTGTTTTGATTTCCGGACGAGGACGCTATTTTCATGAGAGCTGGGGCGGTTCTCGGTTTATGGGAACGTTTAATGATCCGAACCAGTTTGCTTTTTTCATCTTTACGATGATTCTGGTGCTTTTTATGGAATACCGGCGGAAGGCAGAGTATACAGTCAAGACACGGATTGCGTGCTGGGGAATGTTTTTTTGGGGAGTTTTTCTGATTGGAAAAGCAAAATCAACCGGTATGTTTGTGGGACTGCTTGCCTTTTTTGTAATACTGGCATGGCAGTTTTTCTGGGAAAGATGCACGCACTCAAAGTATAAAAAACTCTGGTGGTTCGGCGGGGCAGCTGTTGTAGTGATGCTGGCGCTGGGCGTCTATCGGATCTGGCCAGGGGCAAATTTTGATGTTTCGCAGACGGATTATACGCTTCTTTCCAGAATCCAGCAGAAAATATGGAAGCTGGCAAATGGAAATCTCTATGATCTGCTGTATGACAGAAGTGCGGAGCGGCTGGTATTGACGCCTCAGTATTTGTTTTATGGAGCGGGAGAGGGTTTTTTTGAACGTTTTATTCCGTATGATGGATTTGAGAAGCTTCTGAGTCCGGGCGTGTTTGATGTTTTTCATGTTAATGAGATTCATTCCAGCTTTTTTGATGTCTGGTTTTCGTATGGACTGATTCCTACCACATTTCTGGTGTATTGGATTGTGAAAAATGTGATTCGGTGTGAGAAAGCGCAGAGGGCGGCGGTGCTGGCACTTCTGGCAGAGAGTTTTACGCTGATGAACTGCAGGCAGCCGTTTTTCTGGTTTGTTATTGTGATGGCGGGGATGTCTGGGAAGAAGGGAAGAAGGACATGAATTTGAAACATCAAAAGTTTGTTAAAAAAGGATGTTATTCTGCTTGCATCTCCTGTAAGGATATGCTACATTTAACATAACAAGCATATATTTTTCTTTACCACATTTCATATATTTATCTATATTCTAAAAATAATCTAAGAAAATCTTATGCTTATCCAAGTCAACAACAATTGAAGAGCAGGAGATTTTCAAAGGGTTAAAAGAAAAGTGGAAATTCTCCTGCCAGAAGGGAGAATGAATGAGAAGTAGGAATTCTGTAAAAGTGAAGCGGAATCACAAGGATACGCTGTTTCGGATGATTTTCAGCACGAGGGAGAATCTGCTGAGTCTTTATAATGCGGTGAATCATTCGCATTACACAGATGCATCGGAGCTTGAGATTGTGACGCTGAAAAATGCGGTTTATATGAACATGAAGAATGATCAGGCGTTTCTGCTTGATATGCAGCTGAACCTTTATGAACATCAGTCCACCTGGAATCCGAATATGCCGCTGCGCTTTTTGATGTATGTGGCAAAGGAGTACCAGATGCTGGTGCGGAATCAGACGCTTTATGCATCGGCGCTGGTAAAGGTGCCGACACCGCATTTTGTTGTGTTTTATAATGGGGAGACGGAGCAGGAGGCGGAGACGATTCTGAGGCTGTCGCATTCGTTTCAGCAGAAGACGGATAAACCAGAGCTGGAATTGATGGTAAGGGTGTTGAATATTAACCTTGATAAGAAACAGGAAGTGTTGGAGGCGTGCCAGCTTTTGAAAGAATATATGCTTCTGGTGAATAAGATTCGTAGATATACGGATGAGTATAAAGATATTAATCAGGCAGTCGAACAGGCAGTGACGGAGTGTATCGAGGAAAATATACTGGCTGATTTTTTAAGAAAGAATCGGGCGGAGGCGATTGAAATGTGTATTTTTGAATATGATGATAAGCGGGAGAAGGAGCTGATCCGGAAGGCGGAGTATGCGGAAGGTATGAAAGAGGGAGAAAGGATTGGACGGGAAGCTGGAAAGAAAGAAGAAGCCGAACGGATATTTAATATTTACCAATTATTTCGCGCGAACTACACGGAAAACCAGATTAAAGAGAAGCTGGGGATGAATGTAGAAGAAGTACGGAAAATTTTGGAACGATTTAAATGATTTTTAGCTTAGACGGGAGTGTCTTTCGGAGGGAGGGCACTCCTTATTTGAATACGAAAGTTATGACAGATGCACCGTTGGATATGGAAATGCGGAAACGGTATCTGGGAATGTTCTGGGGCAGTTACTGTTCACTCATGTGTGAACAGTAATCTGGGGCATAAAATAGGAATATAAAAGAAATAAATTCTTCTTGCATCCTATATGCGGATATGCTACATTTATCTTATCAAGCATATATTTTTCTTTATCAGCAATTTAAGCGGTATCTAATATTCTAATTTTAATCTGAGAAATCTTATGCTTATCCAAGTCAACAACAATTGAAGAGCAGGAGATTTTCAAAGGGTTAAAAGAAAAGTGGAAATTCTCCTGCCAGAAGGGAGAATGAATGAGAAATATGAATTCTGTAAAAGTAAGGCGGGATCACAAGGATACGTTGTTTCGGATGATTTTCAGTACAAGGGAGAACCTGTTGAGTCTGTATAATGCGGTAAATCATTCACATTATACGGATGCAAAAGAGTTGGAGATCGTGACGCTGGAAAATGCAGTTTATATGAATATGAAAAATGACCAGGCATTTTTGCTGGATATGCAGTTGAATTTGTATGAACATCAGTCAACCTGGAATCCGAATATGCCGCTGCGTTTTCTGATTTATGTGACGAAAGAATACCAGATGCTCATTCGGAATCAAACGCTGTATGCGTCAACGCTGGTAGAATTGCCGACCCCACACTTTGTTGTATTTTACAATGGAGAAGAGGAGCGGGAAGCGGAAAGTGTTCTGAAACTGTCACATTCATTCTGCCAGAAGGCGGATGAACCAGAGCTGGAATTGATAGTGAAGGTATTGAATATTAATCTGGATAAAAAACAGAGGATTTTGGAAACTTGCTGCCTGTTGAAAGAGTATATGCTTCTGGTTGACAAGATTCGTAAATATGCGGCAGAGTATAAGGACATAAACCGGGCGGCAGAGCAGGCTGTGACGGAATGTATTGAGGAAAATATACTGGCTGATTTCCTGAGAAAGAATCGAACGGAGGCGATAGAGGTGTGTATTTTCGAATATGATGAGAAACGGGAAAAGGAATTGATTCGGAAGGCAGAGTATGCGGAAGGTAAGAAGGAAGGATTAAAGGAAGGTCAGAAGCAGGGTGAAGAACGAGTGTTTGGAATTTATAGATTATATCGAGATAAATATACAGAAAACCAGATTGCAGAACAGATGAAAATAGATGTGGATGAAGTTAGGAATATTTTGGAAAAGTTTAAGGAATAGGTGCGGCGGTTGGTTATACATATGCTGATATTATCATTGAACCGCAAAATCCGGATAATGGCATTATCTTTGAATTTAAGCATTCCAAGGAAGTGTCAGGATTAGATAAGACCTGTGAAAGAGCGCTCAAGCAAATCAGAGATCGAAGGTATTCTGAGTATCTGAAAAATGATGGTCGCCATAATATAATGCTTTATGGCATCGCTTTTTACAAAAAGAGATGTAAAGTAGTGGTTGAGAAACTGAAAGAAGCATAATGTTGATCAGCCCGCTTACTATAATCGTATACGATTTGTAGGTGGGCTTCTTTTTTGATGCTATGTCAATAGTTGGGAGAGAGTATGAAATTTCTAAAGATAAGTGCAAAATTATGTTTGATGCTGCTTGCAAGTCTGTTTGCAGGCATATTTTTACTATGGTGCGTATTTTTGCTGCCGGATTGTTTGACCCAGACGCATGCAGCCCGATCGGCGGAAACATTTTCTTATGAAGGGATAGGTGCGGCGGTTGGTTATACATATGCGGATCAGCTGGATAACTGGACGGATGCGCTTATGATTGGAAATGCCTGTTATCAGAAAGAAGATGCCAGTGCGCTGAACCGCGCGGCTGCAGCCTACCGACCAGATTATCAGAATGGAGATCCGATTACTTCGTTAGATGCATACGTGAAGGCGGAGGAGGACGTTGGCAGTATTGCGTACCCGCGTTATTGGCATGGCTATCTGGTGGCGCTTAGGCCGCTTTTGATGGTAACCGATTATTTGGGTATACGGTCAATTAATACAGTCTTTTTTGCGGTTACAATATTATTACTGGTGTTGGTTATAATAAAAAGAAAACAATATCAGTTGTTCCTGCCGTTGGGGATTACGATTTTATTTTTGCGTCCATTAGCGATTATTCATTCGCTGCAGCTTTCGACGGTATTTTACCCGACGATGCTGTCGGTTATTGTGTGTATTTATTTTCAGAAATGGATGTGCAGGGAGGGACATTTTCTTTATCTGTTTTTGATGAATGGGATTGTGATTGCATACGCGGATTTGCTTACATATCCGGTCGCTTCATTAGGGGTATTACTGACTGTTTTTATGATGATTCAGGAAAAAACGGCGCCTGCAGAGAAGATTCGGCAGATTGTGGCTGGTTCAGTCGTTTGGGGATTTGGCTATTTTGGCATGTGGGCAGGAAAATGGCTGATTTCTTCGATTATTTTACGTCAGAATGTTTTGGCAGATGCCGTTTCGCAGGCACAGGTCCGCGTTTCCAGCAGCTATGGAGAAAATCATTTTTCCAGAGTGATGGTATTTATGCGGAATATAGGTGCCGGATTTATAGGTGTTCTGGTATTAGCGGCGGTTGTCTTTCTTCTGTTGACGATTTTTATGCTGTGGAGAAATAGACAAAGCCTGCATGTTCGGAGTGGCTGGCGGGAGCTCTTCCTATGTATGTTGCCATATCTTATGATTTGCCTGATTCCGTTTGCCTGGTATAGTGTGTTTGTGAATCATTCTTATATCCATATCGTGTTTACATACCGGGCACTGGCAGCAGCGGTGTGCGCGTGGAGTGGAATGTGCATGGTAAAAATGGAGTTTGTGTTTTATAGATAGTAGTGTGCTAAAATTTTAGGAGAGGGTAAAACGCGAAAAAGAGCTCTAAACGAAATAAGGATGGAAGAAATCACCCTCCAAAGTGAATTCTTCCATCCCTTTTCTTTACTCTTTTACAATCCGAAACTCCCTCCATTTTCCACTCCGGTAGCGCATCACAACTACGAAGCAGGCGATCAGCATGCGGGCGGCATGCTCACATAGTAGCAGCGGAAGCCAACCGGGGTGAGCGCCAGCAGGAAGGAGAGCGCGAGGCGGATGCCCAGGTTGATGAAGCCGGAAGCTGCCGGGATCTTGACATCGCCTGCACCCTGCAGAAAACCGCAGGTGATGTTGGTGATCGTGCTGGTCCAGATGAAGAACATCAGGATGTCGAGATGTTCCTTTGCGCGCCGCAGGGACTCTCCGGTGATGTTGAAGATCTGGAGAAGCGGCCGGTCAAAAAGCAGAACTACGATACTGATGGAGATACTGATCAGGACGCCCATCAGGATGGTGGTGCGGTAGCCGCGGCGGGCACGGTCCAGTTTTTCAGCGCCGATATTCTGTCCGGCGAAGCTGGAAATGGCGACGTTAAAGCTCTGGGACGGGATGTGCGCGAGCTGTTCGACCTTCAGCATGGCAGCGTAGCCCTCGATGCTGGGAGCGCCGAAGGAGTTGATGAGACGCTGCAGGATGAGGAAGCCGATTGAATTGACGCCCGTCTGCAGCATGATCGGAATACTCAGGCGCATCAGCAGCGCCCCCTGTCCCTTCCAGGCGTAGAGATAACGCCGTTTCGGCAGCAGATCCGGGAAAATGTGCCGCAGATACAGGAAACTGGCGATGGCGGAACCTGCCTGTGCGATCACGGTCGCGGCAGCCGCGCCGGAGACACCCATATGAAAGATGGAGATAAACACACAGTCCAGCACGATGTTCAGGGCGGCGGAGATCATCAGGAAAATGAGTGCGCCGCGCGAATCACCGTGTGCCCGCAGGATGCCATAGGTAACATTGTAGAGCAGCTGGAAAATAATTCCACCGCTGTAGATCAGAAAGTATGCCATACTGTCGAAACGCATTTCTTCCGGTGCCTGCAAAAAACCGAAAATAACTGGACGGGCTGCCAGAAAGCAGGCGGCGGTTAAAAATATACTTACGACCACGGCAATCAGATAGGAGACGGAGATGGATTCCTGTATGTCTGTCTCTTTTTTGGCACCGAAATACTGGGCAACTGCGATGTTGACACCGGCACCGATGGAGGTGCAGATGGCGGTCAGAAGCCAGATCATGGAGCTGGTTAGTCCGACGGCTCCAAGGGCGGTTGCGCTGATGAGGTTTCCGACGATCACGCTGTCAGCGAGGTTGTACAAAACCTGCAGCAGGTTTGCCCCCATGATAGGCAGGGAAAAGAGCAGGATGGAGGACCATTCCCGCCCTTCGGTCATATCTTTTTTCATATGTATAAAACTCCTTTGATACAGCTAAAATCATGAGTTTAGTGTAGCATAGAGGATGGAAAAAGTAAAGAGAACGGAAAGCGCTTGTCAAGTGGAAAGAGAAGGATCTATAATAGAATAGATTTAATGTAACTGTTCAGCAGGTCTGCGCATTTACTGCGCTGACCGTACGAAAACATGGGCCAGCAGGCAAAAATCCCATTGCCATAGGCAATTTTTAATAGATTTTTGCGCGTGACTGTGAGGGGACTGAACAGTTGCGATTTAACGAATATTAAGAAAAAGGGATGAGGAAATCTTGAATCACAACATGGAAATGACGGAGAAACCGACGGGAAGCGGGGTAGCACGGTGGAGCTTCTATCTGATGGGGCTTTTGATTCTGGCGATGGGGCTTACGCTCAATACGAAAGCTGGACTCGGAGTGTCGCCGATTATTTCACTTTCGTATGCGGCATCCGTGATCTGGAACCGGAATTTTGGTGATATGACCTTTGTCCTGTATGGTATCTTTGTCTTGATTCAGGCGGCGATTCATCTGCGGGAGAAAGGAAAAGCCGGACGCAGCCTGCTTATGAAAGATGCGCTGCAGTTTCCATTGAGTATTGTATTTACAAGATTTCTGAATGTATTTTCAGTGTGCATACCGTCGTTAGAAGAATGCGGATCGGAGGCGTCTGGACTTTTAGGACGCCTGGGAGTGCTGATGCTTGCCCTGATTTTTACAGGCATCGGCGCGGCGATGTCCCTGTCAATGCGGCTGGTGCCAAATCCGGGCGATGGTCTGGTGCAGGTGTTTGCAGACACCTTTGGAATCGGCACGGGTCTGATGAAGAACTGTGTGGATGCGTTTTGCATTGTTCTGTCACTGATTATGGGACTTTTGTTTGCGGGAAAACCGGTGGGAATCGGCATTGGAACGGTCTGTGCTGTCATGCTGGTGGGGCGCGTGATTGCGCTGTTTCATCATATTTTTGGAAAGGCGATGCTGCAGGCGGCTGGACTGGAAAGTGGCAGGAACTGACAGAGTGTGTGGAAAAAGGTGTGCGAAAGATAAAAGCAGCTGATTTTTGAGTGAAATTCAGATACATAAAATAATAGGAGATAAATAAGATGAAATTGAGAATGAAGCGGAAAGCAATGGTAGTATTGGCAGCAGGCATGTTGATGAGTGCGGCAGCTCCGGCGGCTGCGATGGCGGCGGAGAAAGCGACAGGACCGGCGCTTACGGCAAGCTACAACGGGGATGTAAATACACTGGAGGCGGCGAAGGATGCAACGCAGCTGATTGTGGTGATTGGCAACCGCCAGGATCCGGCGAAGAGCCGTCTGGACTGGTATAAACGCGATACAGATGGAAAACTGGTGCAGGTAATGTCAAAAGAGGCGGTCAGCGGCATGAACGGCATTACAACGCAGAAGCAGGAGGGCGATAAAAAAACTCCGGCGGGTGTGTACCGCTTTACGATGGCATTTGGCCTGAAGGCAAATCCGGGAACGATTCTGCCGTATCACCAGATTGTGGACGGCGATTATTATGTGGATGATGGAAACAGTCGGTATTATAACCAGTTGGCAAATACGAAACAGGTGCAGAAGGACTGGAATTCGGCGGAGGATCTGATGGCGCAGGCACCGCAGTATAATTACGGTCTGGTGCTGGATTATAATTCGGAGTGCACACCGGGAAAGGGATCGGCGATCTTCCTGCATTGCCCGAAGAGCTGGAATAATACGGGAACTTCCGGATGCATCAGTATTCCGGAGGAAGATATGAAAAAGGTTGTGTGCCAGGTGGATACCGGGACGAAGATTGTGGTGGTGCAGGATGAGAGCGATTTAGCAAATTACTAATTAGATAGGCTGTGAGAGTCAGATCTCATTTGGGGATTTTTATCTGGAAGCAGATAGGAACCCCCAGATGAGTTTTTTTGTTTCATAGGACATAATTTCCTAATGAAACCCAAAAACGCCGGACAATATCCGGCGCTCAGGTGTCTCAAAATATCTGTCCCTACGTTGGCATTATCCAAATCAGGTTTTGGGTCGGAACTTTTGGTTCCCTTTCAGCCTGCATCACAAGCTCCCCATTATCGAAATGAATTGTAGCATGATTTGGAAAAATAGCAGTGGCAACTCTGGTTTTATGATTTATTTGCCCCGCCCATCTGCTGGCTCAGCATCCGCAGCATTTCCGCCTGCCGTTTCTGCGCTGGGGGCATTTGGTCTGTCAGGATCGAAAAAAGAGTGTCCATTTCTGAGGTTGAGAATTGCGGGGAACCGTTGCTGCCCCGGAGACTCATGAGAAGCGGCAGAAGCTTGTCTTGCGGCGTGTTTCTTGCCTGATCGGCTAACTGTTCCATCTGTTTTATTTTGTCTGGATCCATGGAGCGGAGTCTCGGATCCTGTTTCCAGTTTTGAAATTCCATAGTGTGTGCCTCCTGTCTGTTTGAAGTGGATGTGCAGATGCACGGTCTGTGGTTTTTTTCTGTCTGCGGGAATATTCGGCTTGCGGGTAAAGGACAGATGCCGGAACTGCATCAGAATTGGGTGAATCATTCTGGATATCTTGCGAAGTCGGAAAGGATGCTGTCTGCGGCATATTTTGCCAGTAGGATTCATAGAGGCGGGAACCTTCGATAAAATTTAAGACCAGATCGATCGAACTTTGCTCTTCCTCTGTGCCATACGGCTTGATCGCTTTCAGCATATCAACCGGCGAATCCTTGTCGCGTTCGCCCACCGAGCAGATTCCGATCTCACCGTCGGCCGGATCAGCAAATAGCTGCATCGTCTTTTCTAGTTCGCGGAATTTCACAAACAGGGAGAAAAAACGCTGTTCCGGGATGTGAATATAGGGAAGCGCCGCCTTGACAAGCTGCATATGTGGGAGTGAGGTCAAGCGGTCTAACTCGGTCATTTTGAGAGAAACATCTTGGTTCACGAAAAAAACCTCCCAAATCTTTGTCTCAATATATGCAGATGAGAGGAAAAAAAGACGTTTTGGTTCACGGGTAGGCACTTTTGGAACCGAAAAAGAACGGGAATGTTTAAAGAAAAAAAGCTCCGGGACAGGAAAAACCACATATAGTATATTATAAAAAATAAGAAAGAAAAGGATTCAGAGCTATGAACACCCGGCTGATCATTGATGGAAATGCCGTTTATGAAATAGATGAAGACTGTCTCGCCTGCCGCGGACGGCGGACTGGATGCAGACGCTGTGTGGAACCGGGTTCCCGCACCCGGGGACGAAGCACGCCTTTACAGAAATTGGAACCTGCCAGTGAAAAATCACAAACTCACAAATAAAGAAAGATGTGGTATAATGTAAAGAAAGAAATTCCCCTCATTCCAGCCTGCCCAGCCACTTCCTCATGAGGTGTCAGGGAAAGCTGGAATGGGGATACCGTAGCAGAGCTCCAGAGTCCTAAGACAAACTGGCTCACAACAACATTGCATCAGGAACTGAAAGGACGAATCCATATGAACCCATATAAAATCATGCTGGTAGATGACGAGGAGGAAGTACGGACAAGCATCATACGCAAAATCGACTGGCAGGATGCCGGATTCGAGGTGATCGGGGATGCGGAGAACGGGAAGGAAGCGCTGGAAAAGATCGAGCAGAATGAGCCGGATGTTGTGCTGACAGACATCCGGATGCCATATATGGACGGGCTGGAGATGGCGGAGAATATACGGCAGAGATATCCGTCCATCAAGATCGTGATTTTTTCTGGTTTTGATGAATTTGAGTACGCCAAAAAGGCGATCAAGCTCAATGTGATCGAATATATTTTAAAGCCGGTCAATGTCGAAGAGCTGACGGCGATTTTAAAGAAAATCAAGAAAAATCTCGATGAGGAGATCGAGCAGAAGCGGAATGTTACCCTGCTTCGGGAAAGTTATATCAAGAGTCTTCCGGCGATCCGGGAACATTTTTTGAATGACCTGATTCACGGCGGCATGGAGGAAGCGCAGATTGAGGAAAAACTGAACGAATATGCGATCGACGTTGCGGGTGCGGTCAAATGGGTGATTGCGGCGATCCATCTGGAACCGGATGAGAAGGTGGACAAGGCAGTTTCGCTGCATCAGCAGCGGGAGCTGATTCCGATTTCCGTTCGCAATCTGATTGAGGAAAAACTGGAAGGGCAGTACCGTTTTATTGTGTTCCACTCTTCCTTTGAGACGATCCTTCTGGTGGCGATCGACAAAGACAATACGCAGACCGGACTGATTGCCCTGCTGGGCGATATCTGCAAGGAGACGAAGAAAATTCTGGAGGTATCGGTTACGATCGGCGTGGGTGAGAGCTGCAGTTCGCTGACGGATTTAAGCCGCCCGTGCCACACGGCACTCAATGCGCTCGGTTACCGTGCGATCACAGGTTCCGGCGGTGTGATCTGCATCGGCGATATGGAGCCGTCCGGGCATGAAAAACTCCGGTTCGACAGCCGGATGGAGTCGGAGCTTATAGCGGCAGTCAAGTTTGGACCGAAGGAAAAGATCCGTTCCGTGATAGACGGGATTGTGAGCCGGATGGAGGATGCGCGGGTGCATTACCGCCAGTATCAGGCGTATGTGCTTGCGATCATCAATGTGCTGACACAGCTCTCCCAGCAGTATGATCTGCGGATCAGCGAGATGTTTGGCGTGGAAAATGATTATTTCGAGATTCTGGGACGCGTCCAGAAGATGGAGAATGTCCGCCCGTACCTGACCGAGGTGGCGCTCAAGATGAATGCCGGAATGGAAGAAGAGCGGAGCAATACGACAAAAAACGTGATCCGCGAGGCGAAGCAGTACATTCAGGACAATTTTCAAGATCCGGATCTGTCGGTGGAGAAGATCTGCCGCCATCTGCATATGAGCCCGGCGTATTTTTCAACGATGTTTAAGAAGGAGACGGGACAGGCGTACATCGCCTATCTGACCGATGTCCGGCTGGGGCGCGCGGTCGAGCTTCTGATGGCAACTGACGACAAGACGTATATCATCGCGGAAAAGGTCGGCTACCCGGAGCAGAACTATTTCAGTTACGTATTTAAGAAAAAATTCGGTGTTTCCCCGACGCGGTACCGCACGGCACACCGGAGCGGGGAGGCATAATGGGTAAAAAAAGGACGATCTGGAAGAAAAAGCTCTTTGACGATGCCAGCATCCGGTCGATGATCTTTATCTATTTTACGATCACGGCGCTGGCGGCGAGTGTACTGATCTCCCTGTCGCTGTACCAGAGAATGTCACGGCAGGTCACGGAAGTAGTACAGGAGGAGAGCCAGAACCTGATCGCGCAGGTGGGGCGCTCTGTGGAGTCGTATCTCCGCACGATCATGAAGCTGTCCGACTCGCTTTATTATGGCACGATCAAGAATGCCGATCTGTCGAGCCAGTCGCTTGGAAGTGAATTTACGCTTCTCTACGATAATAATAAGGATAATGTGGAGAATATTGCCCTGTTTTCGGAGGATGGGGCGCTTCTGGAGGCAGTCCCGGCGGTGCGTCTGAAAAATGAGGTGGATGTGACGCAGGAAGAATGGTTCCGGAGCGCCTTAAACCGGACGGAAAACCAGCATTTTTCCCTGCCGCACGTACAGTATGTGTTTGACAATGCGGAAAATCAATATCGATGGGTCATTTCGCTATCGCGGGCGGTCGAACTGACACACGGAACCTCGACCTCGCAGGGCGTCCTTCTGGTCGATATTCGCTATTCGAGCCTGGAACAGCTCTTTGGCGGCATCACGACGGGGCGCGGCGGTTATTTCTATATGATCAGCGGAAATGGCGAGATTCTTTACCACCCGCAGATGCAGCTTCTGGATTCCGGCTGGGTGCAGGAGAACAATGGACAGGCAGCCGGCTATTCGGACGGAAATCATGAGGAGATATTTGCCGGAAAAAAGCGGATGGCGACGGTCAAGACGATCGGCTACACAGGCTGGAAGGTGGTCGGGGTGACGCCGGAAAATGCCGTGTCGCTCAACACGATCAAAACCCGGCTTTTTATCGTATTTGTCATTGCCCTCATTTTGTGCATTCTGGCTCTGATTAACTCTTATATTTCATCGAGGATCACGAATCCGATCCGCGAGCTGGAAAAATCGGTCGGCGTCCTGGAGGCGGGCAATTTAAGCGCACCGGTGTACATCGGCGGTTCGTATGAGATCCGCCATCTGGGAAAATCGATCAGTGATATGGCGGGTCAGATCCGCCTCCTGATGCAGGATATTGTGCGTGAGCATGAGGCGAAACGCAAGCAGGAGTTTGATACGCTGCAGTCGCAGATCAATCCGCATTTCCTCTATAATACGCTCGATATCATTGTCTGGATGATTGAAAATGAGCAGAAAACGGAGGCGGTCAAGGTGGTGACGGCGCTGGCGCGGTTCTTCCGTATCAGTTTAAGCCGCGGCAAGAGCTTAATTACTGTGAAGGATGAGCTGGAACACGTCCGGAATTACCTGATGATCCAACAGATGCGGTTTAAAAATAAGTTTACCTATACGATCAAGTCAGATGATGAGGTTTTGGAACTTGCAAGTTTAAAACTGATGCTGCAGCCGCTGGTGGAGAATGCGATCTACCATGGCATGGAATATATGGACGGCGACGGCGAGATCTTCGTGCGCGCCTGGCAGGAGGAAAAAGAGCTGTATTTGGAGGTGCGGGACAATGGGCTTGGCATGACGGAGGAACAGGTCGAGAGCCTCTTTACCGATACGGCGCACGTGGCATCCAAGCGCGGATCCGGCATCGGGGTACGCAATGTCAACGAGCGGATCAAGCTGTATTTCGGCGCGGAATATGGTCTTTCGATCGAGTCGGAGCCGGATGAGGGAACCGCGGTGAAGATTCATCTTCCGGCAGTGCCTTACGAGAAAGTGCTGGAAGAGAAGAAAGTGTAAAAGTGGGGGCGACAGATCAATGCGATATGGAGTGAGAAAAAAAAAGGAGCTGGTGCTCTGGGGAATCCTGTGTGTGGGACTTATTTTGCTGTATCTCCTTTCCTCCACGGATTGGATCATCAAGGAAAAAGAGGTGGAGGTCTACCCGGTGTCCCTGATTATCAGCGATACTTCGGATGATGATTACGTCAACTTCCGCAAGGGCGTGGATCAGGCGGCGGTTGAGTATAATGTAGATGTCAGCTTTATTACCCTGTATGAAAAGGATAATCTGGCACAGCAGATGGAGCTGGTGCGCCGGGAAGCGGCAGACGGTGCCGGGGCAGTGATACTGGAGCCGGTTGATGAGCTGGAATGCCGCCAATATCTGGAAGAAAATACATATGGAACGCCGATTATCCTGCTGGGTGAATTATCACCGGATGAGGAGGTCAAGGGGGCGGTTCATATGGACTGGACGGCAGCCGGGAGAAAGCTGGGCGAGGCGATTACGGCGGAACAGAGCCCGATCTTCCTGTCTGGATCTTTGCAGATAACCCATATATCGGCAAGGCGGGGGAGATGAAGCAGGGGCTGACGGAGGTGCTGGAAAAACAGGGCTTTTCCTATACCATTGTGCGCGCGGCACCGATGATACTTACCGTTCCGTCATTGAAAAAACAGTTTATCCGGGCAGCGGCACGGCGGTGGTGGCGGCACTGGATTTCGCCAGCACAGCGGAGGCGGCGGAGATTGTCGGCGGAAGCAGCGTGTACGGAAAATACATTTCCGGGCTGTACGGCGTCGGGATGATGCCGTCCCTGCTGGATCAGCTTGACAAGGGGACAATCCGGGGGCTGGTGGTGACAAACCAGTTTGACGCGGGCTATTTTGCGGTCAAAAAAGCAGTGCAGGCGATTGAAAAAGAGCAGGAGAGAAGCCAGCTTTCATTGGAATCCTACTATATAGAGAAGGATGAGCTACGCTCGAAGAAATATGAGAAGATGCTGTACCCGATTGATTAAAAATCCGGGAGGGAGTATAGAAAGATGAAAAAAAACGGAAAAAGCATTCAGATGGCGCTGGCACTTCTGGCAGTGGGCACACTTCTTTTAAATGGATGCAGCGCGGCAAAACCGGCAGAAAAAAAGAGCATCCGTATCGGTGTAACGCTGTACCGGGGCGAGGATGCCTTTATCAACAATATCCGTTCCAGCCTGGAGGAAAAGGCGAAGGAATATGAGCAGCAGACGGGCATTAAGGTCAATCTGGAAATCATGGATCCGAAGGGAAACCAAAATACGCAGAACAGCCAGGTAGATCGTTTCCTTTCTCTGGAATACGATGCGATCTGTGTTAATATGGTGGATCGCTCGGCAGCATCGTATGTCATCAACAAGGCGATGGATGCCGGGACGCCGGTCGTATTTTTCAACCGCGAACCGGTCGAGGAGGATATGAAACGATGGGAGCACCTCTATTATGTAGGGGAGGACGCGCGGGAATCGGCGGTTCTGCAGGGAGAACTTCTGGTGGATGCGTATCAGGAAAATCCAGGCAGTCTTGATTTAAACGAGGATGGAACCGTGGGATATGTGATGTTGGAGGGCGAGCGCAGCCATCAGGATTCGCTGATCCGCACAGAGTGGTCGGTACAGACGATGCGCGACGGAGGTATTCCGCTGGAAAAACTGACCGGTGGTTCGGCAAACTGGGATCGGAGCCAGGCAGCGGCGCTGATGGAACAGTGGATCCGCCAGTTTGGGGATGCGATCGAGGTGGTGATCTGCAACAACGATGAGATGGCGCTCGGAGCTGCCGAGGCGCTTGAACGCGCTGGTGACACAAGAGGTGTGAAGGTGGTCGGCATCGACGGAACCCCGCAGGGAATCGAGGGGCTTAAGAGCGGAAAGCTGTATGGAACAGTCCAGTGCGACAGCGACGAGTATGCAGAAGTGATTTTTGAGATAGCTACCGCCGAGGCACTTGGTCAAAATGTACAGGAAAAGGTCGAATTAGAGGAAGGAACCTATTATCAATGCAGTCAGAAAGCGTTGACTGTTGCTGATTTACCATAAAATCCCACAGTTTCACACCGGAAAAACAAGAATATGTGAATAAAATCACAAAGGATCTAAAAAAATTTTATATAAGAACCAAGAAAATTATATGGAAAAGTGTACAAACGATCCGTATAATAAAGGTGTCGATAAGAAAAAATGACGAATCGGCGAAACTGTATAATGTGTGTATGCGGAAAATTTAACTGTTCGGTGGATCCGGACAGCGCAAACGGATACGCAAGTTTAAGGGAGGACAAACATTATGAAACTGAAAAAAGTAGCAGCACTTGGTTTGGCAACTGCAATGGCATTTTCCGTAACTGCTTGCTCCAGCAAACCGGCAGAGACAACTGCAGCGGCAGAAGAGACAACAGCAGCAGCTGACGCAGCAGAGACTGTTAAAGAAGCAATCGAAGGAAAAGATCCGGCAGAAGTTAAAGTTGGTATTTCTATTTACCAGTTCGCTGATAACTTCATGACACTGTATAGAAACGAACTTCAGAAATATTTAGTAGATGAGCTTGGCTTAAAGGCAGAGAACATCTCCATCATGGATGGTAAGAATGACCAGTCCGAGCAGATGAACCAGATCCGTAACTTCGTTACTCAGGGATTTGATGTTATGATCATCAACCTGGTTCAGGCTTCTTCTGAGCCGGATGTAACCAACATCTGCAACGAAGCAGGTATCCCGGTTGTTTACATCAACCGTGAGCCGGATGCTGAGAGAGAGCAGGCTTGGGTTGACGACGGCATCAAAGCTACTTATGTAGGTGCTGATGCTAGACAGTCCGGTACATATCAGGGTGAAGAGATCGCTGAGCTTGAGAACAAGGGTGATGCAGACGGCGACGGCGTTGTTCGTTACATCATGGTTCAGGGTGATCCGGAGAACGTAGATGCTCAGTACAGAACTGAGAAATCCGTTGAGGCTTTAAAGGCAGCTGGCGTAGAGGTTGAAGAGCTGACCAAGCAGCGTGGTGATTGGGATCAGACAAAGGGTCAGGAGATCACTGCTAACGCTCTGTCCCAGTACGGCGACAAGATCGATGTTGTATTCTGCAACAACGATGCTATGGCTCTTGGTGCTCTGCAGGCTATCGAGGCAGCTGGAAGAACTGTAAACAAAGATATCTACCTGGTAGGTGTTGATGCTCTGGTTGAGGTTGTTGAGAACGTTATGAACGACAAGATGACCGGTACCGTATTCAACGATTACTTCGGACAGGCTCATACAGCAGCTGACAAAGCTCTTGATTTCGTAAACGGCAAAGATGTTGACAACGTATACATGGTAGACTATGTAAAGGTTACAACTGAGAACGCTGGCGATATTCTGGAAATGATTAAATAATTGTAGCTGTTCAGAGAAGGACGGTTATGAACATATCACTCCCCTGCAGGGGAGTGAATAAAGTGTCGGGTGTGCAGATGGCACACCCGATTTTATGAAAGGAGAGAATGGGATGGCAGAGTACAGATTGGAGATGCGCGGGGTATCGAAAAGCTTCCCTGGCGTAAAAGCTCTGGACAAGATAAACCTCAAAGTACGTCCCGGCACCGTCCATGCACTGATGGGAGAAAACGGCGCTGGTAAATCCACCTTGATGAAATGTCTCTTTGGTATTTATCATATGGATGAAGGTGAGGTATATCTGGATGGAGAAAAAGTGGAGATCCACAATCCGGATGAAGCCCTTCACAGAGGACTGGCCATGGTACATCAGGAGCTGCAGCCGATACCTGAGAGAACGGTAGCAGAGAATATGTACACCGGTCGTTATCCAACCAAGAAATTTGGTCCGATTCAGGTCATCGACCATAAAAAGATGTTTGAAGAGACAGCAAAATGGCTGGACGATGTTAAGATGCCGTATAACCCGAAGGCAAAACTGGGAACCATGTCCATCGCCCAGATGCAGTCTGTCGAGATTGCCAAGGCTGTATCCTTAAATGCCAGAGTTGTAATTCTGGACGAGCCGACTTCCTCCTTGACGGATAATGAGGTAGAGGCGCTTTTCCGCATTGTCCGTGACCTGAAATCACGAGGCGTATCCCTCATCTATATTTCCCATAAGATGGCGGAGATTCGTGAGATTTGTGATGATATTACCATCATGCGAGACGGCACCTATGTTGGTTCCTGGCATATGGACGAGATTTCGGATGATGAGATCGTCAAACAGATGGTTGGTCGTGAGCTGACCAATATCTATCCTCCGAAGAATGATACAAAAGCCGGAGAGGTACTGCTGGATGTCAGAGGATATTCCAGTATCCATGATCGTTCCTTCCAGGATTGCTCCTTCACTCTGAGACGAGGGGAGATCCTAGGTTTCGGCGGCCTGGTAGGTGCTCAGAGAACGGAACTGATGGAAGGTATCTTCGGTATGCGTCATATTAAATCCGGAGAAGTTTATATTAAGGGTAAGAAAATGAACATTAAGCGTCCGCAGGATGCAATCCGGGGCGGTATCGGTATGATTACCGAGGACCGACGCGGAACTGGTATTCTGGGATGTCTGTCCATTGCAGATAATGTATCAATTTCCTCCCTGGATCAGTATTTACACTATGGTATCAAACTGAATAAGAAGAAGATTGAGCAGCTTGTCAAGGATAACGTGGCAAAGCTTTCAATCAAGACACCGAGCAGTAAGACACTGATTCAGTCACTTTCAGGCGGTAACCAGCAGAAGGTTCTGATTTCCCGCTGGCTGGCCAACAACCCGGATATCCTCATCATGGATGAGCCGACCCGTGGTATCGACGTTGGTGCCAAGTACGAGATCTACCAGATCATGATTGACCTGGCAAAGCAGGGCAAAGGTATCATCATGATTTCATCTGAGATGCCGGAGCTGATTGGTATGTCGAACCGTATCCTTGTCATGTGTAATGGTCACATTACCGGTGAGGTACAGGGTGAGGAAGCAACTCAGGAGCGTATCATGAGCTACGCGACTAAGTTCTAAAGGAGGAAGAGAGAATGGATAAGAAACAACTGAATGTAAAAGATATATTGATCAATAACGGTATCGTTATTCTGATCCTGTTGATGGTTCTCTTTGTTGGTGTGACAAAACAGAACTTCTTCAGCCGTAGCAACTTTAGCAACATTTCCATCAACGTAGCATGCCGTTTCATCATCGCAGTCGGCGTATCCGGCTGTCTGATTACGAAAGGTACCGACCTTTCTGCAGGACGTCTGGTTGGACTTTCTGCCTGCCTGGCAGGTACGCTGCTCCAGAAGAGTGATTACAGCGGACATTTTGAACTTACCAAAGGATTTGGCGAGCAGAACGTATGGCTGATTCTCCTTATCTGTATCGCTATCTGCTGTGTATTTGGTCTTATCAATGGTATCGTAGTTGCTTACCTGAATGTACCGGCTTTCATCGGTACCCTGGGTATGCAGATGATCGTATACGGTATCAACCTGGTTTACACAAAATCCGTTCCGTTAGGCGGTTATCGTCAGGAGTATACCATCATTGCAAATGGTAACTTCTTCGGTATTCCGTACCTGTTCATCATTGCATTTGTCATCGGCGCGATCATGTGGTTCGTATTTAACTACACCCGCCATGGTAAATATATGTATGCAATCGGCGGCAACGAGGCAGCAGCAGAGGTTGCTGGTGTAAATGTTAAGAAAACCAAGATCATCATCTATGTAACAGCTACTGCACTGTATGCTATCGCAGGTTTCCTTCTGGGAGCTAAATCTGGTGGTGCCGGTGTAAATACCGGTAACGGTTACGAGCTGGAGGCTATCGCAGCTTGTACCATCGGTGGTGTATCTGTAAACGGTGGTATCGGACGTATCTCCGGTGTTATCATCGGTGTACTTGTATTCGAGTTCTTAAAGACCTGTCTGCAGTTCCTTGGCATCGACCCGAACTACCAGTATATCGCACAGGGTATCGTTATCGTTGTTGCGATTGCGCTGGATATCCGTAAGTACATTGCGAAGAAGTAATAAGATTAACTGTGTTCTGACGAGAATGTATGTACCATATGAAAAGTCGTCGGGAACCGTACATAAATATTGAAAACAAATCCCAAACTCCCTCTCCATGGATGCATGGCGGGGGAGTTTTTTATATAATGGGAGAATCCGTTGGAATCTCCTATTATATAAACAGCCCTGCCGGGCAGGATTTTTTCTTGTATAAATCTGAAAAGTTGTAATCGGCAGGGGATGGTGGATGAGATGGCGTGCCAGCGCTTGCTTTGACAGTGACGGAAAAATATTTTTGGATTGCCTGAACTTATTTTTATGGATATAATAAGAGAAGAGGCTGTTTCAGAGTGAGCAGCAGAGAAAACAAGCCATATTCTGAAAGGAACAAGGATGAGCGAAAACGAAATGCTGGAAAAGAATGAGACGATAAAAGAAACAGTGAGCGAAAAACTGGAGACGGCGAAAGAAGCGGCAGAGGAGACGGCAGATAAAACTCTGGAGGAACTGGAAGCGGAGAATGAAAAGCTCCGCCGGGAGCTGGAACTCATGAAAGAAAAGACCATCAAAGAGCGCATCTATGACCATGTGCATGTCTCTGTGCGGACGATGGATATTTTTATCGGCGTGATGGTGGTACTGTTTGTGGTGGTTGTGGTGATGGGGATGCTGAATAAGTAGAAAGCAGCCGTGGTTAAAACTGTTTTGAGGATAAATGAGAGGAGGAAGAAAGATGATGTACCCATTTATGACCTTAAATGATGATACGGAAATTACCCATTCTGAAATGCGGGCAGATGGCAGGGTTAAAGTTTATATAGAAACACCCGATGAAAAAGATGGATTTCACAATGCGATATGCTATTTGCCAGATTACAAGTGGGAGAATATAAATGGTTATTCAGATATGGAAATGAGTTATTTCAAGAAACTGATTCGGGAAAATGCACACTTGATTATGGAGTTTTCACAAGAGGGAGGAATTCTGAGTGCCGCAAATTTTTAGGATTGGACCATATATTGTATATTTTTGGTCGAATGAAAATGAGCCGCTGGAACCGGTGCATGTCCATATTGCAGAGGGAAGAGCAACTTCAAATGCGACAAAAGTGTGGATAACCAGTACGGGCAAGGCATTGCTCAGCCACAATTCTTCCAAAATATCAGCCCAAATTTTGAACAGTATGATTCGGGTGATAGAGGCCAACAGTGAAGAAATTATAGAAAAATGGCTTTCTCATTTTGGAGAAATACGGTACTTTTGTTAAGACTTTTTAAGAAATATAAAAAGGACAACTAATTTTATGGAAATCGAACGCAAATATTTAATTAGTCACATTCCATTTGATATAGCCGGATACCCCTTCCACCAGATCGAGCAGGCATATCTAAGCACTGCCCCGGTTGTGCGTGTCCGTCAGGAGGATGACACCTATTATCTGACCTACAAATCCAAAGGACTGATGGCGCGGGAGGAATACAATCTGCCGCTGACGAAGGAATCCTATGAGCATCTCCGCTCGAAGGCTGACGGCAGGATTCTGACGAAAAAGCGTTATCTGATTCCGATGGAAGGAACGGAGTACACGATTGAGCTGGACATTTTTTTAGGTGAATATGAGGGATTGAAGCTGGCGGAGGTTGAATTTCCAAGTGAGGAAGCCGCACATGCCTTTGTGCCGCCGGAATGGTTCGGGCGCGAGGTGACGTTTACGGGCGAGTACCAGAACAGCCGTTTGGCGCTGGCGGAAAAACTGGTATTAAAAACGAAAGAATAAAAACGAAAGAACAATACAAAGGTATATTATTAATGATAAAACAAGTAATGAATTGGATCAAAACGCACCGCTACTGTCTGGCAGGACTCTATATGCTGGTGTTTCTGTCAGGATTTTTTCTGCTGGAGCTGCATGAACCATCGGATGTTCATATTATACATTGTGCGGTCGATGACCTGATACCGTTTAATGAATGGTTTGTACTGCCGTATTTTCTGTGGTACGCGTGGGTGCCGGTGTTTATGATTTATTTTATGATCAAGGATCGGGAGGCATATCTGAGACTTTGCTTTGTGATGTTTGCAGGAGCAACCTTTTGCTTATTTGTCTACCTGCTGGCACCAAACGGTTTAAATCTGCGGCAGGAGATCACATCACAGAATTTCTGCGCGCAGATTGTGCGGTTTCTGCGGAGGGTGGATCCGCCGAACAATGTCTGCCCGTCGATCCATGTATCGAGCACTGTGGCGGTACATCTGACGATCTGCCACGCGGCAAGTGTGCGGAACAAGAAACCGATCCGTACACTTTCGTGGATTGTCACGATTCTGATTTGTCTTTCAACCATGTTCATCAAACAGCATTCGCTGGTCGATGTGCTCTGTGGCTGGATTTTGAGCCTGATTCTTGACGAGGCGGTGAATGTGTGGGTACTAGTAAAGGCATTTTCAAAAGGAAAAATGATTGCTTTGTGGAGAACAAATAAATAATTTAATATAAAAAGTGTTATAAAAACAAAGAAAAGGAGGAAATAATCATGGCTGTAGTATACGCATTTTTAGCAGATGGACTGGAAGAAGTGGAATGTCTGGCGACGGCGGACGTGCTGATCCGCGCGGGTGTGAAGGTAAAACTGGTTTCGATTACGGGTAAAAAAGAGGTGAAGGGCGCACATGGATTTGGCATTCATGCAGACACCCTGCTGCATGAGATTGATCCGATGAAAGCGGATCTTCTGTTCCTTCCGGGCGGTATGCCGGGAACGAAAAATCTGATGGCGTGCAAACCGCTCTGCGATGCACTGGTGCAGGCAGATGCTGCTGGAAAACGCCTGGCAGCGATCTGTGCGGCTCCGAGCATTCTGGGGCAGCTGGGGCTTTTGAAGGACAAGAAGGCAACCTGCTATCCGGGCTTTGAGGATGCCCTGACCGGTGCGAAGCTGACGGGTGCGGGCGTTGTGACGGACGGCAATATCACAACGGCGCGTGGACTTGGATATGCGCTGGATCTGGGAATTGAGCTGGCATCGCTCTTAGTCGATCGCCCGGTAGCATTACAGGTCAAAGATTCAATTCAGTATGACCAGGTGTAGTTTCAACTAAAAAACACACAGAAAATACATCAAAAATGGCATAAAACCCACATAAAACCACTCATAAACCCGCAAAAAGTGAACGCAAAATTATATTTTCCGCTAGTATTTAGCACGCAGATATGCTATAATGCTATCTTGAAGTGTAACGCCCGGTAGAATGGCGGTTCACATATAGAAGCAAGGAGGACCCCTTAAAATGAGTTTACAGGTAGAAAAATTAGAGAAGAACATGGCAAAGCTGACCATCGAAGTTCCGGCTGAAGAGTTTGATGCAGCAATCAAAAATGCGTACAACAAGAACAAAAACAAATTCAGCATCCCGGGATTCCGTAAAGGTAAAGCACCGTTAGCTATGCTGGAGAAGATGTATGGCGCTGGCATTTTCTATGAGGATGCAGCAAACGAAGTGATCGACGCATCTTATCCGAAGGCAGCAGAGGAGAGCAAGGAAGAGATCGTTTCCACTCCGGAGATCAAAGTAACTCAGATCGAAAAAGGTAAGGCATTCATCTACGAGGCAACCGTAGCTCTGAAACCGGAAGTAACTCTGGGCGAGTACAAAGGCGTAGAAGTTAAGAAGGCAGAAGCTGTTGTGACAGACGAGGATGTAGAGAACGAGCTGACTGCAGCACGTAAGAAAAACGGCAGACTGATCGACGTAGAAGACGGCGCAATCGAGGACGGCGACAACACGATCATCGACTTCACTGGCTACATTGATGACAAGACATTTGACGGCGGCGCTGGTACAGATTATCCGCTGGTAATCGGTTCCCATTCCTTCATCGAGGGCTTTGAGGATCAGTTAATCGGCAAGAAAAAAGGCGAGACCTGTGACGTAAACGTTACTTTCCCGGCTGAGTACCATGCAGATGAGCTGGCTGGCAAACCGGCTAAGTTCGTTGTAACCATCAAAGAAGTTAAGAGAAACGAGCTTCCGGAGCTGAACGATGAGTTCGCAAGCGAAGTATCTGATTTCGATACTCTGGATGAGTACAAAGCAGACATCCGCAAGAAACTGCAGGAGAAGAAAGAGCAGGATGCTAAAGTAGAGAACGAGAACAACGTAATCGAAAAAGTAGTTGAGAACGCTCAGATGGAACTGCCGCAGCCGATGGTTGACACTCAGGCAAGAGAGATGGTAGAGAACTACGCTCGCCGTCTGCAGAGCCAGGGCTTAAACATCAACGATTACATGAAATATACCGGCATGACACCGGAGAAGCTGATGGAGCAGATGCGTCCGGAAGCAGAGAAGAGAATCAAGACCAGACTGGTTCTTGAGAAAGTAGTTGAAGTTGAGAACGTAGAAGTTTCCGATGAGAAGCTTGACGAGCAGATCAACGAGATCGCAGCATCCTACAAACTGGAAGGCGCTAAGCTGAAAGAAATGATGGGTGAGCGCGAGAAAGAGCAGATCCGTGAGGACCTGAAAGTTCAGGCAGCGATCGATTTACTGGTAGAGCAGGCAAAGCTTGCTTAATCAAACCGATAAAAGCGAATACTGAAATAAGGCAGAATTCTATGGTGTCCTAAGGCATCATAGAATTTTGTATTACTGTTCACAGGCAGGCACTTTTGGAACCGAAAGTGCCGTGCGATAACATAGTGGCAGCAGATTTTGCTGATTTGTAATGCGAAGCATCAGCAAAATCCTGTTACAGTTTGCACGCGTGTGAACTGTAACAATTTTTGCCATAAACATTCATTCTCAATTATAGGAGGAAGAATCATGAGTTTAGTACCTTATGTCCTTGAATCCACCAGCCGCGGCGAGCGGACGTATGACATTTACTCCCGTTTGCTTAAAGATCGTATCATTTTCCTGGGAGAGGAAGTAAATGATGTGACAGCCAGCCTGGTTGTAGCACAGCTTCTGTTCCTGGAGGCAGAGGATCCGAATAAGGATATCAGCTTATATATCAACAGCCCGGGCGGTTCTGTTACCGCAGGTATGGCGATCTATGACACGATGAATTATATCAAATGTGATGTATCTACCATCTGTCTGGGTATGGCAGCCAGCATGGGCGCATTCCTGCTTTCCGGCGGTACCAAAGGAAAGAGATATGCACTTCCGAACGCAGAAGTGATGATTCACCAGCCATCCGGCGGCGCGAGAGGACAGGCAACCGAGATCCAGATCGTAGCGGAGAATATTCTTCGTACCAAGAAGAAATTAAATGAGATTCTGGCAGCCAATACAGGCCAGCCGTATGACGTGATCGTGCGTGATACAGAGCGTGATAATTACATGACAGCAGAGCAGGCG
This sequence comes from Clostridium sp. AF50-3, assembly GCF_003477445.1. NCBI lineage: Bacteria > Bacillati > Bacillota > Clostridia > Eubacteriales > Clostridiaceae > Clostridium > Clostridium sp. AF50-3. Next base: position 90,128 of record NZ_QUDH01000005.1, read on the forward strand.
AAAGAGTATGGTCTGATTGATTGTGTCATTACCAACCACTAATTAGATTTCTGGATGGAATAATAGAAAGGAACAAGGTGGAAGTATGCCAGGCAGAACAGACGACAAAATACGCTGCTCATTTTGCGGCAAGACACAGGATCAGGTTAGAAAACTGATCGCTGGCACAGATAATGTATATATCTGCGATGACTGTATCGAACTCTGCTCGGAGATTCTGGAAGAGGAATTTGCCGATCAGGAAAAAGGACCGGATTTCAGCGGAATCAACCTGCTGAAGCCGAAGGAAATCAAAGAATTTCTCGATGAGTATGTCATCGGACAGGACGACGCCAAGAAGGTGCTCTCCGTAGCGGTTTATAACCATTACAAGAGAGTTATGTCCAAGTCCACGCAGGATGTAGAGCTTCAGAAGAGCAACATCCTGATGCTCGGACCGACCGGTTCCGGTAAGACATACCTGGCGCAGACGCTGGCGAAGATCTTAAATGTACCGTTTGCCATCGCGGATGCGACCACTCTGACCGAGGCTGGATATGTCGGCGAGGATGTAGAGAACATTCTCTTGAAGATCATCCAGGCGGCTGATTACGACGTCAGCAAGGCAGAGTACGGCATCATTTATATTGATGAGATTGATAAAATTACGAAGAAGTCTGAAAATGTATCTATCACCCGCGATGTATCGGGCGAGGGTGTACAGCAGGCGCTTTTAAAGATTCTGGAAGGAACCATTGCCAGTGTTCCGCCGCAGGGCGGCAGAAAGCATCCGCAGCAGGAACTGATTCAGATCGATACGACCAACATCCTGTTCATCTGCGGCGGTGCATTTGACGGTCTGGAGAAGATCATCGACAGCCGTTTAGGTGCCGGTTCCATCGGATTTAACTCCGATATTGTGGATCGCAAGCATCAGGATATCGATGAGCTTCTGAAACAGGTAATGCCGCAGGATCTGACGAAGTTTGGTCTGATTCCGGAGTTTATCGGTCGTGTGCCAATCACGGTATCGCTCCAGACGCTCAATGAGGAGGCGCTGGTCCGCATTTTAAGAGAGCCGAAGAATGCACTGATCAAGCAGTATCAGGCGCTTCTCGATCTGGACGGCGTGAAGCTGGAGTTCACGGATGATGCGCTGATGGCGATCGCCCACATGGCAGTCGAGAGAAAGACGGGAGCCAGAGGACTTCGTTCTATCATGGAGTCCCTGATGATGGATACCATGTATGAGATTCCGTCCGATTCCACGATCGGCATCTGCACGATTACCAAAGACGTAGTCGAGGGAAAGAGTGCGCCGGAGCTGGTATATCGCGACAATACGGTGCCCCGCAAGTCTTTTACAGGACGTTCTAAGAAAGACAGAACCGGCGAGATTGCGTAAATGTAAAGGAAAATAAATGCAGCAGCTTGAGAATGGCGGCTGTTAATGGGGTCTGTGAGATGGCGAACTGCCATAGGCAGACCCCTGTTTTTCTTTTCACAGGAAATAACGATACATTTGATTAAGAAAGATAAAGGTGTTATGGAAGATAAGAAACTGACAATGCCGATGATCGCGCTGCGCGGACTGACCGTGCTGCCGCAGATGACGGTAAATTTCGATATCATCCGGGATAAATCCATCGCGGCGGTGGAGCAGGCGATGGTGGGCGATCAGCGAGTATTTCTGGCGACGCAGAAGCAGCCGGATGAGGTGATCCCGGATATTGACGGGATTTTTCAGGTAGGAACGATTGGCTACGTGAAACAGCTTGTCAAGATGCCGGGCGGCATGGTGCGCGTCACGGTGGAAGGGCAGGAGAGAGCCGAGCTTCTGGAGATGGAGAAGGGCGAGGCATGCTGCACTGCGATCGTGGAGATTCTGGATCCGGTCGAGGACGATCTGGACACGATTCAGAAAGAGGCGATGCTCCGGATTCTGAAAGAAAAGCTGGAAGAATACGGAAAATTAAATGTGGCAGCGGGACGTGAAGTATTAAGTCCGTTGATCGCACAGCCAGATCTGACCGAATTAATGAATCAGATATCAGCCCAGTTCCCGTGGAACTATGAAGCGCGCCAGTCGGTGCTGGAATGCCGGACGCTGACGGAGATGTATGAGACAGAGCTGCAGCTTCTGCTGACGGAATTAGAGGTTTACCGCGTGAAACGCGAGTTTCAGACGAAGGTAAAGGCGGCGCTGGATAAAAATCAGCGTGATTATATTCTGCGGGAGCAGCTGCGTGTGATCCGGGAGGAGCTGGGAGAGGAAAATCCGGTTTCTGATGCGGATGAGATGAAGGAACAGTTGAAGAAGATCAAAGCCAGCGTGGAAGTAAAGGAGCGGATCCGCAAGGAGATCAACCGTTTCCAGAATATGCCGGCTGGCAGCCAGGATGCGAATGTGATCCGGACATATCTGGAAACGGTGCTGGAACTGCCGTGGAACAAAATGACGAAGGATAACGCGAGCCTGAAGCATGCGGAAGAGATTCTGGAAGCCGACCATTATGGTCTGGAAAAGGTCAAAGAGCGCGTGCTGGAATACCTGGCAGTCCGCATCCTGACGAAGAAGGGCACCAGCCCGATCCTTTGCCTGGTGGGACCGCCTGGAACCGGTAAAACTTCGATCGCCCGCTCGATTGCGAAGGCGATGGGACGCAAATATGTCCGCATCAGCCTAGGCGGCGTGCGCGACGAGGCGGAGATCCGCGGTCACAGAAAGACCTACGTCGGCGCGATGCCGGGACGCATCGTGGAAGGGCTCAAGCAGGCAGGGGTTGCCAATCCGCTGATGCTGCTGGATGAGATCGACAAAGTCAGCAGCGATTATAAGGGAGATACATCCTCGGCGCTCTTAGAGGTGCTGGACAGCGAGCAGAATGTGAAATTCCGCGACCATTATGTGGAGATCCCGATTGACCTGTCGGAGGTATTATTTATCGCGACGGCGAATACAACGCAGACGATCCCTGGACCGCTGCTGGACCGTATGGAGCTGATTGAAGTCAATAGTTACACGGAAAATGAAAAATATCACATTGCAAAAGACTATCTGGTTCCGAAACAGCTGGAGAAGAATGGTCTTTCGAAGGAACAGTTAAATATCACGGGTCCGGCGCTGGAGAAAATGATTCACAGCTACACCAGGGAAGCAGGAGTCAGGAATCTGGAGCGCCGGGTTGGCGATATCTGCCGCAAGGCAGCCAGAGAGGTACTGGAGAAGAAGAAACCGTCGATCCGCGTGACAGAGCGGAATCTGGATCATTATCTGGGACGCGAGAAAGTCTTCTTCGATGCAGCCGGAAATGAGGCACAGGTCGGTATCGTGCGCGGTCTGGCGTGGACGAGCGTCGGCGGCGATACACTGCAGATCGAGGTCAATGTCATGCCGGGCAAAGGCGTGCTGCAGATGACGGGTCAGATGGGCGATGTCATGAAGGAGTCGGCGCAGATTGCACTGACCTATGTGCGTTCGGTTGCATCTGATTACGGCGTGAAGGAGAACTATTTCGAGAAACACGATATTCACCTGCATATCCCGGAGGGCGCGGTGCCGAAGGATGGTCCATCGGCCGGAATCACGATGGCAACGGCGATGCTGTCGGCGGTGACAGGACGGAAGGTACTGCCGCGTGTGGCGATGACCGGCGAGGTAACGCTGCGCGGTCATGTGCTGATGATCGGCGGTCTGAAAGAAAAACTGCTCGCAGCCCGCATGGCGCAGGTGGAAAAGGTACTGGTACCGGCGAAAAATCAGCCGGATGTCGAGGAACTTTCGAAGGAAATCACGAAAGGAATGGAGATCGTATACATCAAGGAGATGAACGAAGTCATCCGAGAGGCATTTGTACCGGAGAAATAGCGGTTTAGTAGGAGAAAAAATATGATTATAAAAGATGTAAATCTGGAAACCGTCTGCGGTATCACCAGTAAGCTGCCGGCAAATACACAGCCGGAATTCGCATTTGCAGGCAAATCAAACGTCGGCAAATCGTCCCTGATCAATGCGCTGATGAACCGCCGATCCTATGCGAGAACATCCTCGCAGCCGGGCAAGACCCAGACGATCAATTTTTACCATATCAACGACGCGTTTTACTACGTCGATCTGCCGGGGTACGGCTACGCGCGCGCGAGCGTCGAGGTCAAGGCAAAGTGGGGCAAGATGATTGAGAATTATCTGCACAAATCGCAGATGCTTCGCTGCGTCTTCCTACTGATTGATATCCGTCATGAGCCGTCTTCAAACGACAAACTCATGTACGACTGGATCGTTTCCCAGGCTTCCAGCCGATCCTGATTGCGACCAAGGCTGACAAGATCAAGCGCAGCCAGCTCCAGAAACAGTTAAAGATTCTCAGAACAGGTCTGGGAGTCGGCACCGAAGTGATGATGATTCCGTTCTCCGCCGAGACAAAACAGGGCAGAGAAGAGATCTGGAACTATCTGGAGACGGAGATCTGGAAGGTGGAACATCCGGGGGAATAGATGCCGGTGGGTAATTGTTCACAGGTAGGAATTTTCTGAACTGAAAATTCCGTACGATACAGTTCCGGCAGCAGATTTTGCCGATTTGGAATGCGTAGCATCGGCAAAATCCCGTTGCTGAGCACACATGTGTGAACAGTAACGCCGGTGGAGAGTGCGGACGGCGAGAAATAGAATAGAGTTTTAGAAAAAATCGAAAAATAAACATATAAACTGCGGTATCTGACCGGATATCAGGCGGCGCCTATCCTTGCGGGCGATGTCAAATATCTGGGCTGGGTGGCGCAGTTTTTTGTTTCACAGGAAATTGCGTCCTATGAAACAAAAAAGCGTTAGGTTTTTTTGAGAGAATAAAATATATATTTCTGGAAAATATAAAAATTGAGGTAACTGTTCAGTAGGTCTGCGCATTTACTGCGTTTTAATGGATTTTTGCGCGTGACTGTGAAGGTACTGAACAGTTACGAATTGAGAAAAATAATAAGGCTATCTTGAAGTAAAAAGTGATAGGATGGAATTTAAGCCTTATGGTGGTGCGGGTTGTGATTGAGTTGTGAGATAGAAGGGAGCAGCCATGTTTGAAAATCGGACGGATCTGGCGTTGGAGGAGAGAGAAAGTTTTGAGGGGGATGGGGGCGAAATCGGCGGTGTGGCGCTGCGGGAATGGCGCTGTCATGGCAGTTCGATCCGGATGACGGAAGTCTCGATTTTGAACGAAAAAGGTGCGGAATCAATGGGAAAGCCGATGGGAACCTACCTGACGATGGAAGATCCGGGTCTGTCGGAGACAGAGGATGTATACTGTGAGGCGGCTGCCGGGGAGTTAGGACGGCAGCTGGCGTCCCTGATCCGGAAAAACTGTGCTTCAACCATGGCCGGACTTTCGATTCTGGTAGCGGGACTGGGAAACCGGCAGGTGACGCCGGATTCGCTGGGACCGCGCGTGGTGGATGGGCTTTCGATGAACCGCCATCTGCGGACGGAGCCAAGCAGAAGAAATGGCACATACCTCTATACGGCTGAGAAAGCGGGGCGGACGGTGCATCCGGTTCTCAGCGGTATCCATCCAGGGGTGATGGCACAGACAGGGATGGAGACGGCAGAAATTGTCCGCGGCGTCGTGCGGGAGAGCCGCCCGGATCTGGTGATCGCGGTCGACGCGCTGGCGGCGCGAAACGTCCACCGTCTGGCAAGCACCATTCAGCTGACGGATACAGGAATTCATCCGGGTTCCGGCGTCGGCAACCACCGCCGGGGAATGACGCGGGAAAATCTCGGCGTGCCGGTAATCGCGATCGGCGTTCCGACGGTTGTGGGCGCGGCGGCGATCGTTCACGGGACGGTCAATGCGTTAGTGCGGACACTAACCGCCTCAAAAGAGGGCAGCCGGTACGGTGAATACATCCGGGAACTGGATTCGGACAGCCAGTATGAGCTGATCCGGGAACTTCTGGAACCTGAATTTGGAGCGATGTTTGTGACCCCGCAGGACATGGACGAGCGTATCTGCAAGCTGAGCGCAGCAATCGCCGAGGGGATCCGGCGGGCAGTGGAACGGCTGGAGGAAGAAAGATAACACTGAAAAAAATGCCAGATTGAAAAACAGAACCAAACAGGAAACTACACTTTGCTAATCGCATAGGATAGAACAGGAAAGAAGGGAGATGAATGCGGTGCGGTGGTGGCAGAGGGCAGCCGGGCTCCTGATGGTTCTGTTTTTGCTGACAGTCGGCTGGAAGATGCGTGCATTCATCTGGACAGCTGTGCAGAATGCGGTGGTAAGGTCCTGGTATCCGGTCTGGGGGACTAATTTGCGGGATATACCAGATTCGGAGGAGGGGAAAAGGCATAGACTTGCCGGGTGGAAGAAACAGACGCAGGGAGAAGCCGATCCGTCCTATTATAAATATCTGGAAGAACAGGAAGTCCGGCAGGAGTATATGGATTTCCTGGCACAGTTTTCCGGGAGTAGGCTGGTGGATGGAACTTTACTTGGAAAATGGAACGGGCTTGTTCATGGAAGTGGGAGACAGGGCGGCGGAGAGACAGACGAAGAGAGGCTGTATAGTGCTGGAAAGAATGGAGAAAAGACAGAGAGGGCAAATCCTGCCGCACTGGTGGACAGCCCGCGTCTGCGGAAAAAGCTGGAAGATTATGATTATCTGATCCAGCATTTTTTTACAATCCACCCGACGGCATCGATTGACCGGAGCCTGATGAACGCAGAGACATTTTTATCGATGGATCTGACAATCAGGAAGGACGAGGCGGACGGACCACAGATCTTGATTTATCATACCCATTCGCAGGAAAATTATAGAGATTATGCGGGAAGCGACGGAAAGGGAGCGGTGGTGTCTCTGGGGGAAGAGCTGGCAAAACGGCTGCGGGCGAAAGGATATCAGGTCTGGCACGATACAACTGCCTATGATATGAAGTCGGGGCATCTAGACCGGAGCCGTGCCTATACATATGCCTGCGAGGGTGTCACGAACCTTTTGCAGAAATACCCGTCGATTCAGGTGATTTTAGATGTGCACCGGGACGGTGTCAGCGAGCAGACGCATCTAGTCACGCAGATAGAAGGGAAACCAACGGCACAGATCATGTTTTTCAACGGTACCAGCGAAACGCCGGACGGACCGATCGAGTATCTGGCAAATCCCTGCCGGAAGGAAAATCTGGCGTTCAGTTTTCAGATGAAGTGGAATGCCGATCAGATATATCCTGGGTTTACGCGGACGATTTATTTAAAGGGGCTTCGTTACAATCTGCATCTACGCCCGCGCTCGGCGTTGATCGAAGTCGGAGCACAGACGAATACATATGAAGAGGCGGTCAATGCGATGGATCCGCTGGCGCAGCTTCTGGATCAGGTGCTGACAGGCTAATGGCAAGGCTTTTAGTCAAGGCTTTTTCTATTTCAGGACTTGCGGCGTACCTGAAAAAATGGTATATTCATTTAGATCAGGTGTTATTTATTATAAAAGATGATTTTAAATAAAAAATAAGATATCGCAGCAAACATGTTGCTGCCAAACAAAGTGATACAGAGAGAGGAATGAACGGATGGCAATTATAGATCAGAGCAAAATCAGAAATTTCTGCATCATTGCACATATCGATCACGGCAAATCAACGTTGGCAGATCGTATTATTGAGATGACGGGACTTTTAACGAGCCGTGAGATGCAGGCGCAGGTGCTTGATAACATGGATCTGGAGCGGGAGAGAGGTATTACCATCAAGTCGCAGGCAGTCCGCACGGTATATAAGGCGAAAGACGGTCAGGAGTACATTTTTAACTTAATCGACACGCCTGGACATGTGGACTTTAACTACGAGGTTTCCCGAAGCTTGGCGGCGTGCGACGGCGCGATTCTGGTTGTGGATGCGGCACAGGGAATCGAGGCGCAGACGCTGGCGAATGTATATCTGGCGCTGGATCATGATCTGGAGGTCATTCCGGTGTTAAATAAGATCGATCTGCCGAGTGCGGATCCGGAGCGCGTGGCAGCGGAGATCGAGGATGTGATCGGTCTGGAGGCGTCAGATGCACCGCGCATTTCTGCGAAGACCGGCTTAAATGTCGAGGCAGTTCTGGAGGAGATCGTGCAGAAGATCCCGGCACCGGCGGGCGATCCGGAGGCATCGCTGCAGGCGCTTATTTTCGACTCTCTGTATGATTCTTACAAGGGCGTTATCGTATTCTGCCGTGTGAAGAACGGTACGATCAAAAAAGGCACACGCATGAAAATGATGGCGACCGGAGCGGCTGCCGAGGTTGTGGAGGTTGGATATTTTGGCGCAGGTCAGTTTATTCCGTGCGAAGAGCTTTCAGCCGGTATGGTTGGCTATGTGACTGCCAGTATTAAAAATGTGCAGGATACCCGCGTGGGCGATACGATTACCGATCTGGACAACCCATGTGCAGAGCCGCTTCCGGGATACAAGAAGGTAACGCCGATGGTATACTGCGGTCTTTATCCGGCGGATGGTGCGAAATATCCGGATCTGCGGGACGCGCTGGAAAAATTGCAGCTCAACGATGCAGCGCTCTATTTTGAGCCAGAGACATCGGTAGCGCTGGGCTTTGGTTTCCGGTGTGGTTTCCTGGGGCTTCTCCATCTGGATATTATCCAGGAACGCCTGGAACGCGAGTACAATCTGGATCTTGTGACAACGGCGCCGGGCGTTGTATACCGGGTGCACAAGACGAACGGCGATATGATTGAGTTGACGAACCCGTCAAACCTGCCGGATCCGTCCGAGATTGCCTATATGGAAGAGCCGATCGTGTCGGCGGAGATCATGGTTACGACCGAGTTTGTCGGTGCGATCATGACGCTGTGCCAGGAGCGCCGCGGCGTTTACCTGGGAATGGAGTATATTGAGGCGAGCCGTGCGCTGCTGAAATATGAACTTCCGTTAAATGAGATTATTTATGATTTCTTCGATGCATTGAAATCGCGCTCCCGCGGTTACGCGTCGTTTGATTATGAGTTAAAGGGCTATGAGGAATCCAAGCTGGTAAAACTGGATATTCTCGTCAACCGCGAGGAAGTGGATGCGCTCTCTTTCATCGTATTCGAAGGTTCGGCATATGAGCGCGGCAGAAAAATGTGCGAGAAGCTCAAGGATGAGATTCCGCGTCATTTATTTGAGATTCCAATCCAGGCGGCGGTCGGCGGCAAGATCATTGCCCGCGAGACGGTCAAGGCGATGCGGAAGGACGTTCTGGCAAAATGCTACGGCGGCGATATTTCCCGAAAGAGAAAGCTTCTGGAGAAGCAGAAGGAAGGAAAGAAACGTATGCGTCAGATCGGAAACGTAGAGATTCCGCAGAAGGCATTTATGAGCGTCCTGAAGCTGGACGAGGAATAATGGAATTATATATACACATCCCGTTCTGCGTCCGCAAATGCCGTTACTGTGATTTTCTTTCGTTTGCGTCCGATGCGTGCGTGCGGGAGAAATATGTGGATCAGCTGATCCGGGAGATTGAAAGCATTCCGGAAGGGGATGCGGGGCAGTGTCCTGAAAATGCGGCGCCGCGGCTAAACCTGGCAGGGCGGACGGTGGAGACGATCTTTATCGGCGGCGGAACGCCGTCTCTGCTTCCGCCATCGGCGGTTGAGCGAATTCTGGCAGCCGTCCGGCAGGTCTTTCGGGTAGAGCCGGATGCGGAGATCACGATGGAGGCGAATCCGGGGACATTGACACCGGATTCGGCAGCCGGTTACCGGAATGCAGGGGTCAGCCGCTTGAGTCTGGGGCTGCAGTCGGCTTCGGAGGAGGAATTGCGGCTTTTAGGGCGGATTCATACGCGGGAGCAGTTTTTACAGAGTTTTCGTGTTGCGCGGGACGCTGGATTTGACAATATCAATGTCGATCTGATGTCGGCGCTTCCGGGACAGTCGGAGGAGAGCTGGCAGGAGACTCTGCGGTTCGTCTGCGACCTTGAACCGGAACATATTTCCGCATACAGCCTGATTGTGGAAGAAGGCACGCCGTTATATGAAGAGTACGGGGAGATGTGCGCGGATCTGGAGAAATACGGCGATTACGCCTCTATGCCAAAGCGTTTACAGACGAAGTATGAAGGCTGCAAATGTCTGCCGGATGAGGAGACAGACCGGAATATGTACCACCACACGAAAACAACGCTGGCGAAGCTGGGCTATGAGCGGTATGAGATTTCCAATTATGCCAGACCGGGCTATGCCTGCCGTCACAACATCGGTTACTGGACCGGTGTGGAGTATCTGGGGCTTGGTCTGGGGGCATCTTCGCTGGTGGGCGGGAAACGCTTTCAGGTGACGGCGGATTTGAACCGTTATCTGGTGTTTACGAAAGAAGAGCTGGCAGCGGGCGCGCAGTATGAGGAAATACACGAACTGAGCCGTCAGGAGCGGATGGAAGAATTTATGTTTCTGGGGCTGCGGCTGACCGGCGGCGTCCGGACAGCAGAGTTTGAACGCCGGTTTGGCGTGGCGATGGAAGCGGTGTACGGCGAGGTGATCGAGCGGCTTTTGAAAGAAGGATTGTTGGAAGCATCGGTCCAGACAGATAGCCATATCCGCCTGACTGAATATGGCTTGGATGTCAGTACCTATGCACTGGCGGAGTTTTTGCAATAAGAATAGAAATGTATGCCCGGAGTGCTTTTTGATTTCTGTTTTGCGACGGCAGGAGGAATTTGGGCGTGCATGAAAATTTTGGAGGATGTAGCATGGATTGCACGATACTGCAGTTTATAATCGTCTGCCCGATGGTATTTCTGGCAGGCTTTGTGGATGCGATCGCAGGGGGAGGCGGATTGATTTCACTTCCGGCGTACCTGATCGCCGGGGTTCCGACCCATATGGCGCTCGGAACCAACAAAATGAGTTCCATGATGGGAACGGCAATCGCGACCGGGCGGTTTGCCAAAAACGGTTACATACAGTTTAAGAAGGTGGTCTGGTTTATCGTGGCGGCGCTGATCGGTTCTTCGATCGGTTCGAACCTGACTTTGTTAGTCAGCGATAAGATTTTACAGTATATGATGATCGTGATTCTTCCGATTGTTGCATTTTATGTTATGCGGAATAAGAAAATGGGCGATGATTCGCTGGCGGGCACCCTGCCGGAGCGAAAATCATTCCTGATTGCGCTGGCATCCGCGCTGATCATCGGTATTTATGATGGTTTTTACGGACCGGGAACCGGAACTTTCCTGCTGCTGGTGCTCACGGGAGCGGCGCGCTATACGATGAAAGAGGCGGCGGGTACGACAAAGGCGATCAATCTTTCGTCCAATGTGGCGGCGTTTGTCACATTTGTGATTCACGGCAAGATCATTTACACGCTGGGACTGGCTGCGGCGATCTGCAGTATTTTAGGAAATTATATCGGTTCCGGTCTGGTAATGGGAAATGGACAGAAGATCGTGCGCCCGCTGATTCTGGTAGTGCTGGCGATCCTGTTTGTGAAGATTTTATTGGGAAATTAGAAAAGAAAATTAGAACGATTAGGCGGATTCATTCGTTTGACAGTTACTGTTCACGCATACGTGCCCAGTAACGGAATTTGCCGTGGCTTCGCATTTAAATACGGCAAATTCCTGCTGCCACCACGTTTTCTTACGGCACTTTCGGTTCCAAAAGTGCCTACCTGTGAACAGTAACGTTTGACACATTTACAGTGAAAATGATGCAAAAATAGCTGCGTGATGAAACGTGAATATTTGGCTGATAAGTCGTTTCAATAAAGAGAGGTAACGAACATGAAATGGAAGAAATTTACGCTGACGACCACCACAGAGGCGGTGGATCTCATCAGCTACACATTGGATGAACTCGGCATCGAGGGCATTGAGATTGAGGACAATATCCCGCTGACCGAGAAAGAGACGAAGGGAATGTTCATCGACATTCTGCCGGAGCTTCCGCCGGATGAGGGCGTGGCGAAGGTAAGTTTTTATCTCGATGAGGATGATGATATCCCGGCGATGATGGCGAAAGTCAAAGAGGCGCTGGAAGAATTGAAGCCGTTTACCGATCTGGGCGCCTGCACGTTTGCAGAATCCGAGACGGAGGATAAGGACTGGATCAACAACTGGAAACAGTATTTCAAACCGTTTACGGTCGATCACATCCTCATCAAGCCGACCTGGGAGACAGTACCGGAGGAGCACAAGGATAAGCTGCTGATTCAGATCGATCCGGGTACGGCGTTTGGTACGGGCATGCATGAGACAACGCAGCTTTGCATCCGCCAGCTCGAGAAATACGTGACACCGGATTCAGAGGTGCTTGATGTCGGAACCGGAAGCGGTATCTTAGGCATCACGGCGTTAAAACTGGGCGCAAAACACGTATTTGGAACGGATCTGGATGAAAATGCGATCACAGCCGTTGGCGAGAATCTGGAAGCAAACGGAATCGCACCGGAGCAGTTCAAGGTCGTACAGGGCAACATCATCGACGATAAAGCAGTGCAGGACGAGGTAAAATACGAGTATTACGACATTGCGGTTGCCAACATCCTGGCAGACGTTATCATCATGCTGCAGAAAGAGATCCCGGTTCATATTAAGAAAAATGGTATCTTCATCACATCGGGTATCATTGATATGAAGGAAGAGGCAGTCAAGGCGGCATTTGAGGCGAACGATGCCTTTGAGATTGTAGAGATTACCCATCAGGGCGAGTGGGTTTCTGTCACAGCGAGGAAGAAATAATCATGTACCATTTTTTTGTGGAACCGCACCAGATCGGGGCGGAAGAAATCCGGATTGAGGGCGCGGATGTCAACCATATCCGCAATGTTCTGCGGATGAAGCCGGGCGAGGAGATCCTGATCAGCAGCCGTGAGGGCGGCGACTATTTCTGCCGCGTGGAAGAACTGGAACCAGAGTATGTTTCGGCAAAGATTCTGGAAGAATGGGAAAACAAAGAGCTTCCGGCGCGGATTCACCTGTTCCAGGGGCTTCCGAAGGGCGATAAGATGGAACTGATCATCCAGAAGGCGGTGGAGCTGGGGGCATACCGGGTGGTTCCGGTCAGCATGAAGCGCTCGGTTGTCAAGCTGGATGCGAAAAAAGCGGACGCGAAGAGAAAACGCTGGAATGCGGTTTCTGAGAGCGCCGCGAAGCAGTCCAAGCGCAGCCTTATTCCGGAGGTGGCGCCGCTTATGACCTACAAAGAGGCGGTCAAAGATGCAGCCGGGTACGATATGGTTCTTCTGCCATATGAGTCGGCGGACGGCATCCGGAAAACGAGGGAACTGCTGGCGTCGGTCAAGCCGGGTACGGATATCGCCGTTTTCATCGGTCCGGAGGGCGGTTTTGAGGACGAAGAAGTCGAGCTGGCCAGGGAAAACGGGGCGGAGATTGTAACGCTTGGAAAGAGAATTTTGCGGACGGAGACGGCAGGCTTGTGTATGCTGTCGGCACTGATGCTGCAGTTGGAAGTGTAATTGGAAAATTACAAAGGAGATAGAGATAAAAATGGAAGCCTATTTTGATAATTCAGCGACCACCAAGGTGCTGGACTGCGTAAAGGATGCGGTCGTTGATGCAATGTGCGTCAACTACGGAAACGCGGCGGCGAAGCACAGAAAAGGTGTGGAAGCAGAAAATTTGATTCGCGAGGCAAAGAAGGCGATCGCGGATACACTGAAAGTGCAGGAGAAGGAGATTCTCTTTACTTCCGGCGGAACAGAGTCGAACAATACGGCGCTGATCGGCACGGCGCTGGCAAACCGCAGAGCCGGAAAACACCTTATCACGACCGGTGTGGAACATCCGTCGATCTACAATACGATGTCATTTCTGGAGGAGATGGGCTTTGAGGTGACCTATCTTCCGGTCGATCATCTGGGGCATATTTCTCTGGAGGATCTGGAAAAAGCTATCCGCGAGGACACGATCCTGGTGTCTGTGATGTACGTCAATAACGAGGTCGGAGCAGTAGAGCCGATCGAGGCGATCAGCCAGTGCATCAAGAAGAAAAATCCGAAGACATTGTTCCATGTCGATGCGATCCAGGCATATGGAAAATATAAAATCCGTCCGAAAAAACAGGGAATTGACCTGCTTTCCGTCAGCGGACACAAGATCCATGCGCCGAAGGGCGTCGGATTCCTCTATATCCGCGACGGTGTCAAGATTCGCCCGATTCTGTTTGGCGGCGGCCAGCAGAAGGGCATGCGTTCCGGTACGGAAAATGTGCCGGGGTGTGTCGGACTCGGCGTGGCAGCACGCGAGGCGTACAAAGATTTTGATGCACGCATCGAAAAGCTGTATACACTCCGGGAGCACCTGATTGCGGGATTGAAACCGCTCGGCGGCGTCACCATCAACGGCAGTGAGGACCGCACCAACGCGCCGCAGATCGTCAGCGCCAGCTTTGAGGGCGTCCGCAGCGAGGTACTTCTCCATGCGCTGGAGGACAAAGGGGTTTATGTATCGTCCGGTTCCGCCTGCTCGTCCAATCATCCGGGCATCAGCGGTACTTTAAAGGGAATCGGCGTGAAAAAAGAACTTCTCGATTCGACGATCCGGTTCAGTCTGGGTGATCTGAATACCGAGGAAGAAGTAGACTATGCGATCGGCGTTCTGGGAGAACTGCTTCCGGTACTGCGCCGTTACCAGATGAAATAAAATGGCTGTTTAAAGAATGGCTGTTCAGTTTTTTTGCGGGAAAGCAGAAGAATGACAGCCTGTTGTAGAAAGGGAATTCCATGTTTCATACATTTTTGATTAAATATGCGGAGATTGGCCTGAAAGGTAAAAACCGCTATGTATTCGAGGACGCGCTGGTGTCCCACATCCATCACTCGTTAAAACGTCTTGATGGAAAATTTACTGTAACCAAGGAGGCAGGGCGTATCTATGCGACCGCAGCGGAAGAATTTGATTACGATGAGGTCATCGACGCACTGAAAAAGGTATTCGGTATTGCGGCGATCTGTCCGATGGTCCAGTTAGAGGACAACGGCTACGACGACCTGAAAGCGAAGATTGTTGAGTATGTGGACAAAGCATACCCAGATAAACACTTTACGTTCAAGGTAAACACCCGCCGTGCCAACAAACAGTATCCGCATACCTCCGAGGAAGTCAACCGCGATCTCGGTGAGGTCATCCTGGACGCATTCCCGGAGACGAAGGTAGACGTACACAATCCGGATGTTCTTTTAAATGTGGAACTGCGTGCAAAACGTATCAACGTATACTCTCTGGTGATTCCGGGACCGGGCGGTATGCCGGTCGGAACCAATGGACGCGCGATGCTGCTTTTATCCGGCGGTATCGACAGCCCGGTGGCAGGATACATGATCGCAAAACGCGGTGTTACCATCGAGGCAACCTATTTCCATGCGCCGCCATACACCAGCGACCGTGCAAAACAGAAAGTAGTCGATCTGGCAAAGCAGGTAGCAAAATACGCAGGTCCGATCAAATTAAACGTAGTCAATTTCACAGATATCCAGCTCTACATCTACGAGCAGTGCCCGCATGAGGAGCTGACGATTATCATGCGCCGCTACATGATGAAGATCGCGGAAGAGCTGGCGAAGAAAGACGACTGTCTCGGACTCATCACCGGCGAGAGCATTGGTCAGGTAGCATCCCAGACGGTTCATTCCCTGGCGGTTACCAATGCAGTCTGCACACTTCCGGTCTTCCGCCCGCTGATCGGTTTCGACAAACAGGATATCGTCGATATTTCTCTGAAAATTGGTACCTACGAGACATCGATCGAGCCGTATGAAGATTGCTGCACCATCTTCGTAGCTAAACACCCGGTTACCAAGCCGGTCCTGCACCTGATTGAAAAATCCGAGCGCAATCTGGAAGAGAAGATAGATGCGCTGGTAAAAGAGGCGATCGATACGGTTGAGGTTATCCGGTGCTAGTCATATATAAAAAAGAATGTGCCTTGGCACATTCGGGCGTCTCGCGCGGTCGCTTGCGACAGTTTTTTGCTTCGCGCGAGTGCGCATCCTCGCGGAGTGTTTTTTCCATAGGACGCAGTTCTCTATGAAAAAAAAGAACCGCTGCAAAGCGAGTTGCTTAACAGCGGTTTTTTTCGTTTCAAACAGAACCATCTCGATCGTTCTAATGGTTGCTATACAATGTACGGAGCCAGTGTCGTTAAGATCTCATCGATCTGGTTCTCAGAATGGATGTTTAAATCGATCGGTTTAGACAGATCCAGACTGAAGATACCCATGATGGATTTAGCGTCAATCACATAACGTCCGGAAACAAGGTCAAAATCTACGTCGAACTTCGCTAAGTCGTTGACGAAGGATTTAACTTTATCGATCGAGTTTAAAGAAATACGAACTGTTTTCATGAAAAAAACCTCCTCTATCTACAATAATACTTTTATACTACAAAGTAATCTGACAAAAGTCAAGAGAGGATTCAATTTAAAGGAGATAAAAATGAGAAAAGCGGCATTCCACAATCTGGGCTGCAAGGTGAACTCATATGAGACGGAAGCCATGCAGCAGCTCTTAGAGGATGCAGGATATGAGATTGTGCCGTTCCGGGAAGGAGCGGATGTTTATATTATCAACACGTGTTCCGTGACGAATGTTGCCGACCGGAAATCGCGCCAGATGCTGCACCGGGCAAAGAAAATGAACCCGTCGGCGGCTGTTGTGGCGGTCGGCTGTTATGTGCAGGCAGCAGGCGCGGAGCTGAAAAAAGATGAGGCGGTCGATCTGATCGTCGGCAATAACCAGAAAAAAGATCTGGTACAGATCCTGGATGATTATTTTGCAGATCACGAAAACAGCGGTGAGATTCTGGATATCGGACATTCACAGGAATACGAAGAACTCCATATCCGCCGGATTGCTGACCATACGCGTGCCTTTATCAAGGTACAGGACGGCTGCAACCAGTTTTGCAGCTATTGTATTATACCATATACGAGAGGACGCGTCCGCAGCCGCCGCCCGGAGGACATCGAGCACGAGGTGCGCGGGATTGCGGAAGCCGGATACAAGGAAATTGTCTTGACAGGTATCCATTTAAGCTCCTATGGTGTCGATTTCAAGGATGAGCAGCAAGAAAATCTGCTGACTTTAATCAAACGTCTCGACCAGATTCCGGGCATTGAGCGCCTGCGCCTTGGTTCTCTTGAACCACGTATCGTAACCCGCGAATTTGCCAAAGAGCTGGCGAGGCTGCGGACCATCTGCCCGCACTTCCATCTGTCACTCCAGAGTGGCTGTGACGCGACTTTAAAGCGCATGAACCGCCGCTACAACGCTGCTGAATATCAGGCGTGCTGTGAAATTCTGCGGGAAGAATTTGACAATCCGGCGATCACGACCGATGTCATCGTAGGATTCCCGGGCGAGACCGAAGAAGAATTTGCCGAAACAGAACGCTTCTTAAAAGCGATCCATTTCTATGAAATGCATATATTCAAATACTCCCGCCGCGCAGGCACCCGCGCCGCCGATATGCCGGATCAGGTACCAGAAGGAACCAAATCCGTCCGCAGCGATATCCTGCTGGCACTGGAAAAACAGCAGTCCTTAGAATACCGCGGGCGCTTTCTTGGAACTGAAGAAGAGATCCTTCTCGAAGAACCGATCGAGATCGACGGAACCAAATACATGATGGGACACACCCGCCAGTACGTCAAAGGTGCCGTTCCATACGAAGAAGGATTAAAAAATAAGACGGTGAAGGGAATCTTCACGAAGGCACTGAATGAAGAGGTGCTTTTACTGGAAAGTGAATAGAAGACCGTAAACGAAAAAACCAATGATCCCCCCAAGATGGGATTCATTGGTTTTTTACATACATATAAAATTTCAAAAAATGACATAAATAGAATATATCGACTTAATAAATTAACCAGTAAGCAATCAATGAACCCCGACGAGATCCTTAATAACCTCCCCGGCAATAATCAGTCCCACTACTGATGGTACAAACGAGATACTACCCGGAATCTGCCGTCTGTCGGTACATTTACGGGCGGTTCCCGGCGGGCAGACACAGTGGGAACGGCAGGAGATTGCCATATCATCGCCCGGAGTCAACGGTTTCTCTTTCGAATAAACCACTTTCAGTTTCTTGATTCCGCGTTTTTTCAGCTCCCGCCGCATGACCTTCGCGAGCGGGCAGACGGAAGTCTTATAAATGTCAGTTACCTCAAAGGCAGCCGGATCCAGCTTGTTTCCGGCACCCATCGAGCTGATGATCGGCGTGTGGCTTGCCTCTGCCTGTTCTACCAGCATCAGTTTTCCCGTTACGGTGTCGATTGCGTCGATCACGTAGTCATACTGGGAAAAATCAAATTCCTTCGCGGTATCCGGCATGTAGAATGTCTTGTAGGTGTGGACAACCGCATGCGGGTTGATGGATTTGATGCGTTCCTCAGCGACATCGACCTTGTACTTTCCGATGGTGGAGGTGGTTGCGATGATCTGACGGTTGATGTTGGTTAAGCAGACCTTGTCATCGTCGATGAGATCAAGCGTGCCGACGCCGCTGCGCGCGAGGGCCTCCACCGCATAGCCGCCGACTCCGCCGATGCCGAAGATGGCAACGCGTGCTTTTGATAAACGCTCCATGGCATCCCTGCCGAGGAGAAGTTCCGTTCGTGAAAATGAATTTAACATATGATACTCCCTTGTAATATATTCTGTCAGTAGCTTCACAGTCACAACTGTGCTATACTAAATAATAGCAGGCTCTGTTTCTGAACGTTTTTTACCCATCAGTTCGGTATTTTATTGTAAAGGTGCGGTCTGCGTTTGTCAAGAAAGACATGAAGAAACGTAACAAAGTGTGCAAATAATCGTTACTGTTCACGGGTGGGCACTTTTGGAACCGAAAGTGCCGTAAGAAAACGTGGTGGCAGCAGGAATTTGCCGTATTTAAATGCGAAGCCACGGCAAATTCCGTTACTGGGCACGCGTGCGTGAACAGTAACAACGGGCAAAAAAAGGTTGACAGATATTGCATAAAGTGATAATATGCCTACTAAGCTGATAGGAAAAAGAAAAGGAGTGAAGATCATGAAAGCAGTCAATGGTTTTTGGATGAATACGATGTGTTGCAGCAATGTTTGTACCTGTATGGATCGATGTTGTTGTCGCATTTGTGTACGCGAAAACCAGAAAGCTGGACTTCGGTAAGCGGGGTTTCCGGGGAAAACGGGTTTCGTGAATCTTTTTATTCATAAGGGTTAAGGATATAGAAAGAGCGCATCCGCGTACACAGAAAAACAAGCAGGACAGGCGGCAGAAAAGCTGGATTGGACGGGCGGGAAATGTGTATAGAGGATGGGCTCTTTTCGCATTTTAAACTTCTTTTGGAGCGAGTTTTTCAAATTGGAAATGAGTTCTGGAAAAAAGAAGAATCTATAGAAATCTATAAAAATTAAAAAATATAAAAATCATCACAGATATTAGGAGGAAATCATCATGGCAAACATTTATAAGGGAACACTGGGGCTGGTAGGAAACACACCGTTAGTTGAGGTTGTGAATGTTGAGAAAGCGCTGGGACTGGAAGCAACGGTTCTGGTAAAATTGGAGTATTTAAACCCGGCTGGAAGCGTGAAGGATCGTATTGCAAAAGGCATGATTGAGGATGCAGAGAAGAGAGGTGTCCTGAAAGAGGGTTCTGTCATCATCGAGCCGACTTCCGGCAATACCGGTATCGGTCTGGCGTCTATCGCAGCAGCGAAGGGATATCGCATCATCCTGACGATGCCGGAGACGATGAGCGTGGAGCGCCGCAACATTCTGAAAGCGTACGGTGCAGAGATTGTCCTGACTGAGGGCGCAAAGGGCATGAAGGGCGCGATCGAGAAGGCAGAAGAGCTGGCAAAAGAGACACCGGGCAGCTTCTTAGCCGGTCAGTTTGTCAATCCGGTCAATCCGGCGGTTCACAGAGCAACCACTGGTCCGGAGATCTGGAATGATACCGACGGAAAGGTTGATATCCTGATCGCAGGTGTTGGTACCGGCGGAACTCTGACAGGTACCGGCGAATACTTAAAATCCCAGAACCCGAATGTGAAAGTCGTAGCGCTGGAGCCAGCTTCATCCCCGGTATTAAAGACAGGCAAGGGCGGCGCACACAAGATTCAGGGTATCGGCGCCGGATTTGTGCCGGATGTACTGAACACTAAGATTTATGATGAGATTTTCGAGGCGGAGAATGAGGATGCATTTGCGGCAGCAAAACTGCTGGCACACAAAGAGGGCATCTTAGTCGGTATTTCCTCCGGCGCAGCCCTGCATGGTGCGATTGAGCTGGCAAAACGCCCGGAAAATAAGGGGAAAACCATCGTAGCGATTCTTCCGGATAGCGGTGACCGCTATTATTCCACACCACTCTTTACAGAGGACTAAGAGACTAATTATAGAAATAGGACTTCCCAGAATGCAGGGAGAGTGTTATAATTAACAGAAAATGAGTGACTGGTTACGTGCGCGTGAACGGTAACAAAACAGCAGAAAAACACAGGACCCGTTTGTTTGGCAGAGCACTGTCAGCGCGGATCCTGTGCTTTTGTTTCATTTCATGAGAATTGTGGTTACTGTACACGGGTAGGCACATTTTTACATTTTTTTCTTAAAGAGGATTTTGCAGATAACGGATACAGGAGAATATACAATGAAAACGATTACGATTGAGGAGCTGGAAGCGTTAAAGGATGCGGAGAAGACGATCGTGGATATCCGCCCGCAGGACCAGTATATGCGCGGAACTTTTCCGGGGGCGGTAAGCTCCCGGCGTCCCAGCTGGAAGAGCAATATGAGGAAGAAACAGCCAGGTTAGACAAAATGCATCCAGTGTACGTGATGTGCCATACCGGTGAGAAGAGCCAGGAGTGGGTGCGTCGTCTGACCGGAGACGGATTTGACGCGGTCAATGTGGAGGGTGGTTACCGTGCGTGGCTGCGCCTCTCCCTCTCACGCTTCGTAGGCGGAGAATCCGAGGCGGATCGAGAGGAAAAACGGGCGAGAATTGAGCAGAGTATTATAAAAAAATTCCGCAAGCCGATCTGGCGGGCGTTTACGCGGGCGCTCAACACTTACGACCTGATTCAGGAGGGCGACAAGATCGCAGTCTGTATCTCAGGCGGCAAGGATTCCATGCTGATGGCGAAACTTTTCCAGGAATTGAAAAAACATGGAAAATTCCAGTTTGAAACCGTTTTTCTAGTGATGAATCCGGGCTACAATGCGGATAACTGGAAGATCATCCAGGACAATGCGAAACTTCTCGGCATTCCGCTGACGGTATTTGAGAGCGATATTTTCGACACGGTGGCGACGATCGAACAGAATCCGTGCTACCTTTGTGCCAGAATGCGACGCGGTCACCTCTATGCACAGGCGAAAGCGCTGGGCTGCAATAAAATTGCGCTTGGGCATCATTTTGATGATGTGATCGAGACGATCCTCATGGGAATGCTGTACAGCGGCAAGATTGAGACGATGATGCCGAAGCTGCACAGCCAGAATTTCGAGGGCATGGAGCTGATCCGCCCGATGTACCTTATCAAGGAAGATGCGGTCAAGGCGTGGCGTGATTACAACGGACTGCAGTTTATACAGTGCGCGTGCCGTTTTACTGAAAATTGCGTGAGCTGCGGAGGCGGACGTGGTTCCAAGCGCGATGAGATGAAGGAATTGATTGCCCATTTCCGCAAGGAGAGCGACGTGATCGAGAAAAATATCTTTAAGAGTGTCCACAATATCAACTTAAAGACTGTGATCGGTTACCACAAGGACGATTGGACGTACAATTTCCTGGATGATTATAATGATAAAAAATAACTTGCCGAATGGGGTAAAGTAGAGTAAAATAAAAAAGAGTAGTTTACCTGCACGCATGGATCCGCAGAGTGACAGAGCGCGGCGGGTATTTAAAAGGACGTGAAGACAAAATGGGTGATATCAGCAATACACAGTTTTTTAGAGCAGTACAGGAAGAGAAGAAGCTGGAGGCAAGCCAGGTTCTGGAACAGGTATATACAGCGCTGACGGAGAAGGGTTACAACCCGATCAATCAGATTGTAGGATATATTATGTCTGGAGATCCGACCTATATTACCAGCCACAAGAGTGCCAGAAGCCTGATTATGAAGGTAGAGCGTGACGAAATTCTGGAAGAGCTTGTGAAGGTATATATTGAGACGAAGCTTCAGTAAAGAGTGGATGCAGCACGGCAATTAAAAAGCGGAAGAGTAAACAGCTGGCGACAACAGTCCAATATCTGACGGGCTGCCAGCTTGTTTTGTTATGGAGAAAATAGAATATGAGAATTATGGGGCTTGATTTTGGATCGAAGACCACGGGAGTGGCAGTCAGCGATCCGTTAGGCATTACAGCACAGGGGATTGAGACGATCACACGGAAGGATGAGAACAAACTTCGCCAGACCTGCGCCCGGATTGAAGAGCTGATCCGGGAATACGAGGTTGGGACGATTGTTTTGGGGTATCCTAAAAATATGAATAATACGCTGGGAGAGCGCGTTGAAAAGACGCTGGCATTTAAAGAGATGCTGGAACGGCGGACGAATCTTCCGGTCGTTATGTGGGACGAGCGTCTGACGACGAATGCGGCGGAGCAGATCCTGATCGAGAGTGGAGTGCGCCGGGAAAACCGGAAGAGCGTGATTGATAAGATTGCGGCAGTATTGATTTTGCAGGGATATTTGGATTTACAGGCACAAGGAAAAGCGGAAGAATAAATTATCAGTGATAAAAATCAATGATTGAAAATAAAGAATAGAAGGAGAATCATAGAATGGGAAACCTGGATTCAATGTTAGATGAACTGAATAATATGGAAAACAGCATCACGCTGAGGGATGAGAACGGCGAGGAAGTGAAGCTGTATGTCCTGGAAGAGACAAAGTTAAATGGCGAGTCCTATCTGCTGGCAAGTGATACGAAGGACGGCGATGGAGAGTGCTATCTGTTGAGAGATACATCAAAGCCGGAGGATGCAGAAGCAGCTTACGAATTTGTGGACGATGACGGAGAACTGGAGTACATGTCCAAGGTGTTTGCGGAGCTGATGAGCGATCTGGGCGTTGATATCGAATAAAAATCTAAAAATCGAATTTTTGGAGGTGCATTGATTGAAAAAGGAAACAAATCATAATAAGGTAAAGATCATACCGCTCGGTGGTCTGGAACAGATCGGTATGAATATGACTGCCTTCGAATATGAAGACAGCATTATTGTAGTAGACTGCGGTATGGCATTTCCGAGCGACGATATGCTGGGAATCGATCTGGTTATCCCGGATGTATCCTATTTAAAGAACAACATTGACAAAGTCAAGGGCTTTGTGATCACGCACGGACATGAGGACCATATCGGCGCGCTGCCGTATGTACTCCGCGATGTTCCGGCACCGGTATACGGCACCAAACTGACGATCGGACTGATTGAGAATAAATTAAAAGAGCATAATATGATGAAGACCGTCCGCCGCAAGGTCGTAAAGCACGGACAGTCCATCAATCTCGGATGCTTTCGGATTGAGTTCATCAAGACGAACCACAGTATCGCAGATGCATCGGCGCTTGCGATCTTCTCCCCGGCTGGCATTATCGTCCACACCGGCGACTTCAAGATCGATTACACACCGGTATTCGGCGAACCGGCGGATCTGCAGCGTTTTGCCGAGCTTGGAAAGAAAGGCGTGCTGGCGCTGATGTGCGACAGTACCAACGCGATCCGTCCGGGATTTACGATGTCGGAGCGCACCGTCGGCAAGACCTTTGATTCGATTTTTGCAGAGCACAAGAACAACCGGATCATCGTTGCGACGTTTGCTTCCAACGTAGACCGTGTCCAGCAGATCATCAATACGGCATACCACTATGGACGTAAGGTAGTGGTCGAGGGCCGAAGCATGGTCAATGTCATCGGCACGGCGAGCGAACTTGGATACATTAATATTCCGGAAAATACACTGATCGACATTGAACATCTGAAAAATTATAAGAAAGAGGATACCGTCCTTATCACGACCGGCAGCCAGGGCGAGTCTCTGGCGGCACTGTCCCGTATGGCGGCAGACCTGCACAAGAAGGTTTCGATTATGCCGGGCGACGTGGTTATTTTAAGTTCCACCCCGATTCCGGGCAATGAGAAAGCCGTTGCAAGAGTTATCAACGAGCTGTCGATGAAGGGCGCAGAGGTTATCAACCAGGATACCCACGTATCCGGACATGCCTGCCAGGAGGAGATCAAGCTGATGTACTCCTTAGTTCGTCCGAAATTCTCGATTCCGGTACACGGTGAATACCGCCACCTGATGGCGCAGCGCAACCTGGCAATTTCAATGGGCATTCCGAAGGAAAATGTCATCCTGATGCGCTCAGGTGATGTGATCGAGATCGGGGACGAAGGCTACCGTGTTGCCGACCATGTACAGGCGGGCGGCATCCTGGTCGATGGTCTGGGCATCGGTGATGTCGGAAATATCGTTCTGCGCGACCGCCAGAACCTGGCACAGAATGGTATCATTATTGTGGTACTGACGTTGGAGAAATACAGCAACCAGCTCTTAGCGGGACCGGATATCGTGTCCCGAGGTTTCGTCTATGTGCGTGAGTCCGAGGATCTGATGGAAGAGGCACAGAGAATCGTGGATGAAGCCGTACAAGGCTGTCTTGAGAAGCACGTGAGCGACTGGGGCAAGATCAAGAACATTATCCGCGACAGCCTGAGTGATTTCCTATGGAAGAAGATGAAGAGAAATCCGATGATTCTTCCGATCATCATGGAAGTGTAGAAGACTGCAAAAGCAGCACGGAGGTGGCATATGAGCCGGACATCTGGGGAACCCCATATCGCAGTATCAATTCTGGACAGTGTGTTCCGGATCGTTTTTCTGGTACTGACACTGTTTCTGCTCTATGAGGGCGCAACGAAGGGTTACTGGCTGGGGCATGAGATATTTAACCCGACCGCAGTTGAGGCAGAGCCGGGAAGAATGAGAACGGTTACCATCGAGGAAAGCGAAAGCACCTCCGAGGCAGGCGAAGCGCTGGAACGCGTCGGTTTGATTCAAAGCCGCGTGGTCTTTGTGCTGCAGGCAAAGATTTATGAATACAAGATATATCCGGGAACCTATCAGTTCAGCACCGCCCAGACTTCTCTGGAGATGCTGAAGGAGATGGATGAGGCGGCAGCTTCTGCCGCCAGCCCGGAGGAGGATAAAAGTGATAGTAAATGACAGAATTACCGCCTATATCCAGTCGTTGGACGCGGGCAACGGACCGCTGCTCGACTCGATAGAGGAAGAAGCGCTGGCTGACTGCGTGCCGATCATCCGCAGGGAGACCTCCGCATTTCTGAAAACACTGATTGCTCTCAAGCGCCCGCAGTCGATTCTGGAGGTAGGAACGGCTGTGGGCTATTCGGCTTTACTGATGAGCCGTGTGATGCCGGAAAACTGCCGGATCACGACGATTGAGAAGTACGAAAAAAGAATACCGATTGCCAAGCGCAATTTTGAAAGGGCAGGAAAAGAGCCGTGCATTACTTTACTGGAAGGCGATGCGGAAGAGATACTGGGGACGCTTTCCGGCCTTATGATTTTATATTTATGGATGCGGCTAAGGGGCAGTATATGCACTGGCTGCCTCAGATTTTGCGTCTGCTGCCGTCCGGCGGCGTTCTTCTGTCGGACAATGTCTTACAGGACGGCGATATCGTGGAATCCCGCTATGCGGTCGAGCGCCGCAACCGGACGATCCACACGCGGATGCGCGATTATTTATATGAACTGACACACATGAAAGAATTTGAGACGTCTGTCATTCCGATCGGGGATGGCGTGGCGTTAAGTGTAAAGCGATAAAAGAAAGGAAAAACATGAGAAAACTGGAACTTTTAATCCCGGCGGGCAGCCTGGACGTCCTCAAGACGGCGGTCCTTTACGGAGCCGATGCGGTCTATCTGGGCGGCGAGGCGTTTGGTCTGCGGGCAAAGGCGAAGAATTTTACGAACGAAGAGATCAAAGAGGGCATTGCGTTCGCCCATGAGCGCGGCGTCAAAGTATATATTACAGCAAATATTTTTGCACATAATGATGATTTAGCCGGTGTGGAAGAATATTTCACAGAACTGAAAGAAATCAAGCCGGATGCGCTGATTATTTCCGATCCGGGTGTTTTTGAGATTGCCAGACGCATTCTCCCGGAGATGGAGATCCATATCAGCACACAGGCAAATAATACAAACTACGGGACGTTCCTTTTCTGGTATAAACAGGGCGCGAAGCGCGTGGTAACGGCACGGGAGCTGTCCTTGAAGGAGATTCGCGAGATCCGCGAACATATTCCGGAGGATATGGAGATCGAGAGCTTCATCCACGGAGCGATGTGCATTTCCTATTCAGGACGATGTCTTCTCAGCAATTTTCTGACGGGGCGCGACGCGAACCAGGGCGCCTGTACTCATCCGTGCCGCTGGAAATATGCGGTGGCGGAGGAGACAAGACCGGGCGAGTGGATGCCGGTCTATGAAAATGAGCGCGGCAGCTATATTTTCAACTCCCGCGACCTGTGCATGATTGAGCACATTCCGGAGATGGTCGAAGCAGGAATCGACAGCTTCAAGATCGAGGGACGCATGAAGACAGCACTCTATGTGGCAACCGTGGCGAGAACCTACCGAATCGCAATCGACGATTATCTGGAAAGCCCGGAAAAATACCAGTCCAAGATGGAGTGGTATAAGAGTGAGATCCGCAAATGTACCCACCGGGAATACATCACCGGATTTTATTTCCATAAACCGGGTACCGAGT
Organism: Clostridium sp. AF50-3; assembly: GCF_003477445.1. NCBI lineage: Bacteria > Bacillati > Bacillota > Clostridia > Eubacteriales > Clostridiaceae > Clostridium > Clostridium sp. AF50-3. The sequence continues at coordinate 116,922 of NZ_QUDH01000005.1, forward strand.
CGCAGGTATACGGAAGCAATACTTATGTAAAACCGTACACCTATCTGGGAACGGTCGGCGCTGTGCGCGGGGATGGCCTGGTTCATCTGGAGCAGAAGAATAAATTCAGCGTGGGAGAGACGATCGAGATCATGAAGCCGGACGGACGTAACCTGCGTGTGGAAGTGAAAGGCATCTTTACTGAGGATGGAACCGCGCAGGAGAGCGCACCGCACCCGAAGCAGCAGCTCTGGGTAGACTTAGGCGGTATAGCGGAGCCGCAGGATATCCTGCGGCGTGAGGACGAAGCGCTGGATTTGTAAAGGTGCGGCTGGATGGACATCAGGAGGATGACAGATGGTTTGGTTTTTAGGAGGAACGGCGGTCCTGTGCCTGTTATATTATATCATAATTGTTATTTATTCAGGTGTTTCGACTTCGTTTGCCTTGATCTGGCCCTGCTTGGCGATTTTTTTGGGACTTCTGGCGGCTGGATGGTGGTTTGGCAGCCAGCATGAGGGCAGAATTCCCGTGTGGATCGGCGTTTCCGTCGGGACAGTATGTGCGGCGGGATTTCTGATTCTGGTGATCACGGAGGTTTTGATCGGCTGGAGCGCCATTACGGCGACGGGACAGCCGGCGGACTATGTGATCGTGCTGGGAGCACGTGTGCGCGGCACCAAGATCAGCAATTCCCTAAAGCAGCGTCTGGATCGGGCGATCGAGTATTCGGAGGAATATCCGAACACGGTTCTGGTGCTTTCCGGCGGAAAAGGTCCGGGCGAGGAGATCAGCGAGGCGCGGGCGATGTACGAATATTTACAGTACAACGGGATTCCGGAGGATAAGCTGCTGATTGAAGACCAGTCCTCCGACACGGTGCAGAACATCGAGTTCAGCCGGACGGTGATCGACCGGCAGGAATACAACAAGGCGCAGGCGGCGCGGGCACACCTGATGGAGTTTTACCGTGAGCGCCCGGACGGCGATACCATCCGGATCGGGATTCTGACGAGCAATTACCATGTGTTCCGGGCGGAGGCGATCGCGCGCAGACAGGAGATCGAGCCGGTCGGCGTGGCAGCTGCGTGCGACCCGGTGCTGGCGGTGCACCTGTGGCTGCGGGAGGCATTTGCCGTACTAAAAGACAAATTTATGGGAAGACTGTAAAAAAAGAAGAAAAAAGGTGCGATTCAACGTTACTGTTCACGTATACGTGAACAGTAACGATTCAACAGATGTCTGTATGCGCTGTGGAATCGTTTCAGAGAAAGGAAAGACAGCATGACAGTAAAAGATTTGAAGAGTTATCAGATCCTGAACGAAAAACATGTAAAAGAGCTGAATTCCGAGGGGATTCTTCTGGAACATAAGAAGACGGGAGCGAGAGTGTTCCTACTCTCGAATGACGATGAGAATAAGGTGTTCTGCATCGGATTCCGCACCCCGCCATCTGACAGCACGGGTGTGCCGCATATCATGGAGCACAGCGTCCTGTGCGGTTCGGCGAAATTTCCAGTCAAGGATCCGTTTGTAGAGCTGGTGAAGGGCTCCTTAAATACCTTCTTAAACGCGATGACCTACCCGGATAAGACGGTATACCCGGTTGCAAGCTGCAACGACAAAGATTTCCAGAACCTGATGGACGTCTATATGGACGCGGTTCTGCATCCGAATATCTATAAAGAAGAGAAGATTTTCCGCCAGGAGGGCTGGCATTACGAGATGGAGTCGGCGGACAGCCCGATCACGGTAAACGGTGTCGTTTACAATGAGATGAAGGGTGCATTTTCCTCCCCGGAGGGCGTGCTTGACCGCTACACGCAGAACACGCTTTACCCGGATACCTGCTATACGCATGAGTCCGGCGGCGCCCCGGAGGTTATCCCGGAGCTGACCTATGAGGATTTCCTGAATTTCCACCGCAAATTCTACCATCCGTCCAACAGCTTTATCTATCTGTACGGAAATATGGATATGGCAGAGAAGCTGGACTGGCTGGATCGTGAGTATTTAAGCCACTATGACCGTCAGCCGGTGGATTCTGAAATTCACTACCAGAAGCCGTTTGACGCTCCGAAGGACCGTGAGATCTTCTATCCGATCACTGAGGATGAGCCGGAGGATCACGCAACCTATCTGTCGGTTAATACGGTGGTGGGCGACGATCTTGACCCGATTCTCTACATGGCATTTCAGATCCTGGAGTATGTGCTTTTGGATGCGCCGGGCGCCGTTTTAAAGAAAGAACTCATCAGCGCTGGGATTGGCCAGGATATCCTGGGAAGCTATGAAAATGGTATTTTACAGCCATATTTTTCTGTCATTGCGAAAAATGCGGATGGCAGCCAGAAAGAGGCGTTTTTAAAGACTGTCAAGGCAACGCTTAAGAAGCTGGCAGATGATGGCATCAACCAGAAGAGCCTGATGGCGGGCATCAACTACTATGAATTCCGCAGCCGTGAGGCAGATTTCGGCAACGCGCCGAAAGGATTGATGTACGGCTTGCAGTGCTTAGATAGCTGGCTGTACGGCGGCGATCCGCTGATGCACCTGGAATATGAGGAGACATTTGCATTCCTCAAAAAAGCAGCAAAGGAAGGATATTTTGAAGAACTGATCCGCAAATATCTCTTAGATAACCCGTTTGAGGCGGTGATCACGGTCAGCCCGAAGCGGGGACTGACGGCGATCGAGGATGAGAAGCTGCGTGAAAAGCTGGAAGTATATAAGAAGAGCCTGGGCGCGGAGGAGATTCAGGCGATCGTGGATGGCACAAAAGAGCTGAAAGAGTATCAGGACACCCCGTCCCCGAAGGAAGATTTAGAGAAGATTCCGCTGTTGAAACGCTCAGATATCCGCAAAGAGGCGGAGAAATTTATCCTGACCGAGCGCGAGATTGGCGGAACCAAGGTGCTGGCACATGAGCTCTTTACCTCAGGCATCGGTTATCTGCGCGTGATGTTTTGTACCGACCATGTACCGTCCAGGGATCTGCCGTATGTGGGACTTTTGAAAGCAGTGCTTGGATTTGTCGATACGACGAAACACACATACAGCGATTTGTCGGATGAGATCAACTTAAATACCGGCGGTATCACGCTCAGCGTCAGCTCCTATGCGGACAGCCGGAAACAGGGCGCGTTTACCGGTATTTTTACCGCGAGTGCCCGGGTGCTGTGCGAGAAGCTGGACTTCGGATTTTCAGCGATCGCGGAGATTCTGCTTGATTCAATCCTTGATGATGAGAAACGTCTCGGCGAGATTGTGGCGGAGACGAAATCGAAGAGCCAGATGCGTTTAAATCAGGCGGCACATTCAGCGGCAGTGATGAGAGCCAGCTCCTATTTTTCGGCAGATCGGCATTTGACGACTGCACGGGCGGAATCGGCTTCTACCAGTTCCTTGAAGAGACGGCAAAGCACTTTGAGGAGAAAAAGGGCGAGGTGATCGCGAAATTAAAAGAGACGGCGGCACGCCTGTTTACGAAAGAAAATATGCTGATAAGCTACACGTCAGCAGCCGACGATCAGGCAGGGCTTGAAGTAGCACTTCCGCTCTTAAAAGAACGTCTTCCACAGGGCGATGGAACCGTTTATCCGTTTGAGTGGAAAAAAGAGAATTTAAACGAGGGCTTCATGACCTCCTCCCAGGTCAATTATCTGGCGCGCTGCGGCAATTTCGTGGAGAAAGGGCTGGCATACAAGGGCACGCTGCGGACGCTGAAAGTCATTCTCGGATATGATTATCTGTGGATCAATGTCCGTGTCAAGGGCGGCGCTTACGGCGTCATGAATGGAGCCGGACGGTTTGGCGACAGCTATTTCGTTTCCTACCGCGATCCGAACCTGCGCGAGACGAATGAGGTTTACGAGGGCATCGTGCCGTATCTGGAGCAGTTTGAGGCAGACGAGCGTGATATGACGAAATTCGTGATTGGAACCATCAGCGACCTTGATGCGCCGCTTCTGCCGCCGTACAAAGGCATTCGCGCCGACGCGGCCTGGTTTACCGGCGTGACGGATGCGATGATCCAGAAAGAGAGAGACGAGATCCTGGCAGTTACCCCAGAGGATATCCGGGAGCTGGCGCCGATTATCAGGGCAGTGCTCAGTGAGCAGAGCATCTGTGCGATTGGAAATGCAGAAAAAGTCAAGGCAAATCAGGATCTGTTTAAGACGGTGAAGAATCTGTTTAACTAAATAAAATGTAAGTGAAAGGAAACAAGATGGCAAATACAGATACAAAAGAGTTTAAATCTGGTTTTGTGACCCTGATCGGGCGTCCGAATGTCGGCAAATCCACGCTGATGAACCACCTGATCGGACAGAAGATCGCGATCACATCTGAGAAGCCGCAGACGACCCGGAACCGTATCCAGACGGTTTACACAGACGAGCGCGGACAGATCATTTTTCTGGACACACCGGGTATCCACAAGGCGAAAAACAAGCTGGGCGAGTACATGGTCAATGTCGCAGAGAATACGTTAAAAGAGGTTGACGTGATTCTTTGGCTGGTAGAGCCGACCACTTTCATCGGGGCAGGCGAGCGCCACATTGCAGAGCAGCTTTCGAAGATCAAGACGCCGGTCATTCTGGTTATCAATAAAATTGATACGGTCAAATCGAAGGAAGAGATTCTGACCTTTATCGCGGCATATAAGGATATTTTGAATTTTGCGGAGATTATCCCGGTTTCGGCTCTCAAAGAGATGAATATCGAAGATGTCAAGAGCAGTATTTTTAAATACCTCCCGGCAGGTCCGCAGTTTTACGATGAGGATACCGTCACCGACCAGCCGATGCGCCAGATCGCAGCGGAGCTGATCCGCGAGAAAGCGCTTCGGATGCTGGACGACGAGATCCCGCACGGCATTGCAGTTGTCATCGACCAGATGAAAGAGCGTCCAAACGGCATCATCGACGTGGATGCAACGATCGTGTGCGAGCGCGATTCCCACAAGGGCATCATCATCGGAAAAGGCGGATCGATGTTAAAACGTATCGGAACCGCTGCCCGGATGGAAATTGAAAATCTGATGGACACGAAGGTCAACCTGAAACTCTGGGTTAAAGTGCGCCGGGAGTGGAGAGACAGCGATATGTATATGAAGAATTACGGATATAACCCGAAAGAAATTTAAGTGAGGGAAGGAAGGGCTGCATGCGAGATTTGATACAGACAACCGGAATGGTGCTTTATGCAGCCCCGGTCGGTGAATTTGATAAACGTCTGATTCTCCTGACGGGAGACCGCGGAAAAATCACGGCATTTGCCCGCGGGGCGAAGCGCACTGGAAGTTTGCTGCGTGCGGCAAGCCGGCCTTTCGCATTTGGAACCTTCACACTTTCTGAGACGCGGGATGCCTACAATCTTTATGGCGCGGAGATCGAAAACTATTTCGAAGGACTTGAACAGGACGTTGAGTGCGCCTGCTACGCCTCCTATTTTGCTGAATTCGCCGAATATTTCGGAAGAGAAGGTCTGGAGGCAAGAGAAATGTTGCGATTACTCTACCAGTCCTTCCGCGCCCTCCTAAAACCTGCACTCCCCAACAAACTTGTACAGCGCATCTTCGAGTTAAAAATTATGGTCATCAACGGCGAATATACCGAAGATCCACCCCTGCGCGCCGGAGACTCCGCACGCTACGCCTGGCAGTACGTCATCTACGCGCCGATCGAGAAGTTGTATACATTTCTTCTGAAAGAAGATGCATTTGCACAATTTGCGGCGAATGTGGAGCGGAATAAGAGGGCGTATGTAGATAAAAGTTTTCACTCATTGGAGATATTGCAGACGATTACATAACATACAACTATCCAGGGAGGAGCTGTTTATATGCCAGAAGCCAAATTCCACCAGAAAATCGCCTGGTTCAATTTCATCTGCTGCCTCATGGTCATCTGGACGCATTCTGGCAACGCGGATCTGTTTTTCCCGGAACTGGGGCAGGACGCACCGTGGTGGCATTTCCAGTACCCGGTCATGCAGGAAATTCTGCGGGTGGACATCCCATGCTTTATCATGTTGTCTGCCTACCTGTTCTACCGGAACTTCACGATGAAGCGGCTGGGAGAAAAATTAAATAAACGTCTGCATTCGCTTCTGGTTCCGTACCTGCTCTGGAATACTATCTACTACGTGGCGTATGTGGCGGCGAGCCGGATTCCGGGACTGCAGACGATCGCCAACCGGACGGATCTGGTGATCACGACGTCCGGGGCATGGCAGGCGATCACCAAGTATACCTTCAATCCGGTGTTCTGGTTCATGTATCAGATCATTCTGCTGGTGCTGCTGGCACCGGTGCTGTATCTGTTTCTGAAAAATATCTGGACCGGCGCGGCATTTCTGCTGGTGCTGCTTGTGGCACTTTTCAAGGGGGTGGCGCTGCCGGAGCTGAATCTGGACGCCTGATTTATTATTCCTTTGCCGCCTATGCGGCGCTGCACGGGAGAAAATGGGCGGAGGCGGTATGGTCGTGGAAGCGGGCGGCACTGGGGGTGTGCCTGCTGGCAGTGGGAATCGTGCTCAGCAGGAGCTATTATACCCACTATTTTGTGCCGGGAATCGTTCTCTACCAGCTTCTGGCAGTCATCGGTATCTGGATGATGGTAAACGAGCGCTGGCTGGGAGAAGTCAGACCGTTTATGACCTGCACCTTTTTTATCTATGCGACGCACTTTGTGGTGGTCCGTTTCCTCAATAAGGCGGCGGCGCTGCTATTTCCGGGCAGCCAGCTGGTTTCGATGTTTATGTATGTGTGTATGCCGCTGCTTGCAGTGACACTCTGTTATCAGGCGGCGCGCGTGTTGCGGAGGTACCGTCCGGATATCTGGAAGACCCTGAATGGGGGACGCTGACAAAAAGCAGGATTTACGGTTGAAAGGCAGGTATCTCTGGAAACGGAAGTGCGAGTATGCGTTTTTTCAGGTCCAAGTCTTGAAAATACATAGAAAAGCAGGTATACTATAAAAACTTGGTTGTAGGAGCATTTTTGCGCTTGGGAGGAAGAGCAATGAAAAAAAGAGGATTTCTTCTGGCAGCGTGTACCGTGGGTGTGATGCTGTCCGGCTGTGGCTCACGGGAAACCGCCTTTTCCCCTTCGGAGAGCTGCGTATATGTGGCAAAAGACGGGGCGCTGTCGAGTGCTCTGGTGGAGCAGACCGGCGGTATTTCGGTCGATGAGAATGAATTAAAGCAGTATTTAGAGACGGCAGTGATTCATTTTAATGAAGAAAAAGGCGCCGGGGCGCTGGCACAGAACCAGAAAAATGCCGAGAGACTGCCGGCAGCATTGAAAAGTGTGAAGGCGGGAAAAGACACGGTGACTGCGATCTTTGATTATGCTTCCTTTGAAGATCTGAAAGCATTCGGAGAGACGAATGACAATGAGGACACCAGCAACTCCCTGACGGCGCTGGAGGCAAAGCCGCTTTCGGAGGCGATTGCCGATGGATGGTTTTCCGAGGGTGAGCTGGTAAAAGCGGATGGAAGCGAAGCCGGAACGGATACGGTTCAGAATGAAAAGAGCGGCATGGCAGTCCGGAGCGAGGGCGGTGCGACGCTGATGGTCGGCGGAAAAGTGCTTTACCGCAGTTCGAATACCGAGTTAAAAGACGATTCAACCGTCAGTCTGCCGGAAACAGGCACGGCTTATGTGATTTTTAAAAGATAAAAAACAGAATGATTGTTAAATTCGTCCATCTGCCAGATATCGAAAGAAGAGGCGGGGACGGGTACAATGATAAATGAATCAGGAGGACAAGACAAATGGAAAAGACGATGGACAAAATCGTGGCGCTCGCAAAATCAAGAGGATTTGTATATCCGGGTTCTGAGATTTACGGCGGCCTTGCCAATACATGGGACTACGGCAATCTGGGCGTAGAACTGAAAAACAATGTAAAACGTGCATGGTGGCAGAAGTTTATTCAGGAAAGCCCGTACAACGTAGGTGTAGACTGTGCGATTCTCATGAACTCCCAGACATGGGTGGCATCCGGACATCTGGGCGGCTTCTCTGACCCGCTGATGGACTGCAAGAGCTGTAAAGAGCGTTTCCGTGCAGATAAGCTCATCGAGGACTATATGGCAGAGCACAACATCGAGATCGAGGGTTCTGTAGACGGCTGGTCCCAGGAGCAGATGAAACAGTACATTGATGACAATAACATCTGCTGTCCGAGCTGCGGCAAGCATGATTTCACCGACATTCGTCAGTTTAACCTGATGTTCAAGACTTTCCAGGGAGTTACCGAGGATGCAAAAAACACCGTATATCTGCGTCCGGAGACTGCACAGGGTATCTTTGTAAACTTCAAGAACGTACAGAGAACCTCCCGCAAGAAGATCCCGTTTGGTATCGGTCAGATCGGTAAATCTTTCCGTAACGAGATCACACCGGGTAACTTTACTTTCCGTACCAGAGAGTTCGAGCAGATGGAGCTGGAGTTCTTCTGTGAACCGGGAACCGACCTTGAGTGGTTTGCATACTGGAAACAGCACTGCATCGACTGGCTGCAGACACTTGGCATCAAGCCGGATGAGATGCGCGCGCGCGACCATTCTCCGGAAGAGCTGTGCTTCTACAGCAAGGCGACGACCGATCTGGAATTTCTGTTCCCGTTCGGATGGGGCGAGCTGTGGGGTATCGCAGACCGTACCGATTACGATCTGACCCAGCATCAGAACACCTCCGGTCAGGATATGACCTACTTTGACGATGAGAAGAAGGAGAAATACATCCCGTATGTGATTGAGCCGTCACTGGGTGCTGACCGTGTAACCCTGGCATTCCTGTGTGCTGCATACGATGAGGAAGAGATCGGAGAGGGCGATGTGAGAACCGTTCTTCACTTCCATCCGGCGATTGCACCGGTTAAGATCGGTGTGCTTCCGCTGTCCAAGAAGCTTAACGAGGGAGCAGAGAAGATCTACGCAGAGCTTTCCAAGTACTACAACTGCGAGTTCGACGACAGAGGAAACATTGGTAAGCGTTACCGCCGTCAGGATGAGATCGGTACTCCGTTCTGCATCACTTACGACTTCGAGTCGGAGACCGACCAGGCTGTTACCGTCCGTGACCGTGATACCATGGAGCAGGTACGTGTGCCGATCGCCGAGTTAAAGAACTACTTTGAGGATAAGTTCCGTTTCTAATCTTTAAATAAACAAAAAAGCAGAAACCATATTCCAGAAAACAGGAGATGGTTTCTGCTTTTTGTGTTAGAGAGGGCTTGTGACATTTTTGGCATTTTGCAAAGAACGAAATTTATTTTGGGGCAGATTAGGCACTGTTCTGGATAGTCATCTCATTTAATATTCGCGAAAATTACAAAAAAATATATATTGATCGAAAAAAAGTTGGAAAGAATTCAAAAAAACTCTTTACTAGACCGCAGTTTATGTTATAATATTCACGATGGCTTTTATCTTTCACATAAATACAAATATGTGAATGTAAAACATAAACGAGTATAGGAGGAAAATACTTATGGCAAAATGGGTTTATATGTTTAGCGAGGGCGACATGACCATGCGTAACCTGCTGGGAGGAAAGGGAGCGAACCTGGCGGAGATGACAAGCATCGGTCTGCCGGTTCCACAGGGATTTACAATCACAACTGAGGCTTGTACCCAGTATTACGAAGATGGTCGCAAGATTAACGACGAGATCATGGCACAGACCATGGAAGGCGTTAAGAAGATGGAAGAGCTCAATGGAAAGAAATTTGGCGATCTGAAGAACCCACTGTTAGTATCGGTTCGTTCCGGTGCGAGAGCATCCATGCCAGGTATGATGGATACCATCTTAAACCTTGGTTTAAATGACGAGGTAGTTGCAGCGATGATCGCAGGCAACCCGGACCCGAAATTTGAGCGATTTGTATATGACTCCTACAGACGTTTCATCCAGATGTTCTCGGATGTCGTTATGGAAGTTGGTAAGAAATACTTCGAGCAGCTCATCGACAAGATGAAAGAAGAAAAGGGTGTTCAGTACGATATCGAACTGACTGCTGCTGACTTAAAGACTCTGGCTGAGCAGTTCAAGGCTGAGTACAAAAAACAGTTAGGTGAGGACTTCCCGTCTGACCCGGTTGTTCAGTTAAAATTAGCAATCGAAGCTGTATTCCGTTCCTGGGACAACCCACGTGCGAACGTATACAGAAGAGATAATGATATTCCGTATTCCTGGGGTACTGCAGTAAACGTAATGCCGATGGTATTCGGTAACTTAAACGATGAGTCCGGTACAGGTGTTGCATTTACCCGTGACCCGGCAACCGGCGAGAAGAAGCTGATGGGCGAGTTCTTAAAGAACGCACAGGGCGAGGACGTAGTTGCTGGTGTTCGTACTCCGATGCCGATCGCTCAGATGGAGCAGGAGTTCCCGGAAGCATATGCAGATTTCATCAAGGTTTGCGATGTGCTTGAGAACCACTACCATGATATGCAGGATATGGAGTTTACTGTAGAGAACCGTAAACTTTATATGTTACAGTGCCGTAACGGTAAGAGAACTGCTCAGGCAGCTCTGCAGATCGCTTGCGACCTGGTAGATGAAGGCCATAAGACAGAGGAAGAAGCAGTCGCTATGATCGACCCGCGTAACCTCGATACACTGCTGCATCCGCAGTTTGACGCTGCTGCATTAAAGGCAGCTACTCCGCTTGGAAAAGGCTTAGGTGCTTCTCCGGGTGCTGCTTGCGGTAAAGTTGTATTCACTGCAGAGGATGCTGAGAAATGGGCTGAAAAGGGCGAGAAGGTTGTCTTAGTTCGTCTTGAGACCTCTCCGGAAGACATTACCGGTATGAAGGTTGCTCAGGGTATCTTAACCGTTCGTGGTGGTATGACCTCTCACGCAGCCGTAGTTGCCCGTGGTATGGGTACCTGCTGTGTATCCGGATGCGGCGACATCGCTATGGATGAAGAAAATAAGAAATTCACATTAGCTGGTAAAGAGTTCAATGAGGGAGACTTCATCTCCATTGATGGTACAACCGGTAATATTTACGAGGGCGAGATCAAGACCGTAGACGCTACCATCGCTGGTACATTCGGCCGCGTTATGGCATGGGCTGACAAGTTCAGAAGACTGAAAGTTCGTACCAACGCTGATACACCGGCAGATGCGAAGAAAGCTAGAGAGCTTGGCGCAGAAGGTATCGGTCTTTGCCGTACCGAGCATATGTTCTTCGAGGAAGACAGAATCGCTGCTTTCCGTGAGATGATCTGTGCTGACACTGTAGAAGAGAGAGAAGCAGCTCTGGATAAGATCCTTCCGTATCAGCAGGGCGACTTCGAAGGTCTGTTCGAGGCTCTGGAGGGCAACCCGGTTACGATCCGTTTCCTGGATCCGCCGCTGCATGAGTTCGTTCCGACTGAGGAAGAGGACATCAAGAAACTGGCTGACGCTCAGGGCAAACCGGTTGAGACTATCAAGAACATCATCGCTTCCCTGCATGAGTTCAACCCGATGATGGGTCACCGTGGACTTCGTCTGGCAGTTACCTATCCGGAGATCGCAGTTATGCAGACCAAGGCAGTTATCCGTGCAGCTATCAACGTACAGAAAGCTCACGCTGACTGGTCCGTAAAACCGGAGATTATGATTCCGCTCGCTTGCGATGCGAAAGAGTTAAAATATGTAAAAGATATCGTTGTGAAGACCGCTGACGAGGAGATCGCAGCAGCAGGCGTTGATCTGAAGTACGAAGTAGGTACCATGATCGAGATCCCGCGTGCAGCTCTGACCGCTGACGACATCGCAAAAGAGGCTGAATTCTTCTGCTTCGGTACAAACGACTTAACTCAGATGACCTACGGCTTCTCCCGTGATGATGCAGGCAAGTTCCTGAATGCTTACTATGATAAGAAGATCTTCGAGAGCGATCCATTTGCAAAACTGGATCAGACTGGCGTAGGCAAGCTGATGGAGATGGCGATTAAGTTAGGTAAAGCAGAGCGCCCGACTCTTCATGTAGGTATCTGCGGTGAGCACGGCGGCGATCCGTCTTCCGTAGAGTTCTGCCATAAGATTGGTCTGGACTATGTATCCTGCTCACCGTTCCGTGTGCCGATCGCTCGTCTGGCTGCTGCTCAGGCTGCAATCGCTGAGAAATAATCATTTAAGGAAAACCTTGAATAAAATAAATGAGTAGATAAGGACTCCCTTACGAAAGTAAGGGGGTTCTTTTGTATAAATAACCTGCGGCTGTTTATGAAAAAATGGAGTTACCGTTCACGCATGTGTGGACAGTAACAAAATGGATGATGGAAACTTTTTGTGGACATGGTATATTTTGAATGCTATAATAAAAAGTGTAAGAATATAAGGTAAGAGTTAAGTGGGTATTATGGATAAAGTTCCTGTAAATTTTTTACATGGAGCTTTTTTTGATCATATAGGAAATTAAGTCTTATATGCGGGGGCACCTAAGCGCGGACCACTGAATCGTAATAAATGGCCGGAAATCAGATGTGAAGAAATAGAAAAGAATAACAGGGATGGAATGAAAATGAAAGGAAAAAGAGTGATCGCAGGTATGCTGCTTGTTGGAATCTTAGCAGTTACCCTGTCAGGGTGCAAAAACACAGATGAGAATAAAAAAGAAACGGAAAAACCCGTCATCACCCTCGGAAGCGACAGCTATCCACCATACACTTATCTGAATGAGGATGGTGTGCCGACAGGAATTGATGTAGAACTGGCTACAGAAGCGTTCAGAAGAATGGGCTATCAGGTGGACGTTGTCCAGATCAACTGGGAGAAGAAAAAAGAACTGTTGGAGAGCGGGGAGATCGATTGCATCATGGGCTGTTTTTCCATGGAAGGGCGCCTTGACGAGTACCGCTGGGCCGGACCGTATATAGCAAGCCGTCAGGTGGTTGCTGTAAATGAGAGCAGTGATATCTATAAACTGAGTGACCTGGAGGGAAAGAATCTGGCTGTTCAGTCCACAACCAAACCGGAAGGTATTTTTCTGAACCGGACGGATGAGAGAATCCCAAAGCTGGGCAATCTGATCAGTCTGGGACACAGGGAGCTGATCTATACATTTCTGGGAAAAGGATACGTAGATGCAGTTGCCGCACATGAGGAATCGATTGTCCAGTATATGAAGGATTATGACACAAGCTTTCGTATTCTGGAAGAACCGCTGATGATTACCGATATAGGGGTTGCCTTTGCAAAAGAGGATGACCGGGGAATCTGTGAGCAGATGGATCAGACCCTGGAGGAAATGCGTCGGGATGGAACATCCCTGAAAATCATTGAAAAATATCTGGATGATCCGGGAAGGTATCTGGAGGTGGATGAACTTGGATATTAAGGGAAGGACAAAGAAAAAGCAGATAGAAATAGTTGGTATTTTGCTTGGAATCTGTGTGGCGGTAGTTTCCCTGACTTATTTCTTTCATGCGGAAAAAGCGGAAGCAGAAGAAAGAATGGTAGAGATTGTAAACTATGTGAAAGTGCAGTGTTCCACCTACACCCATTATAATGAATCTTCGGAATCCAAAAGCCTTCTCCGTGCCATTGAAAGTGCCAGACAGATGAGTACCAATATTAACATGGAAACAGAAAACGGTGGTCAGTTAAGCCGGGAGTTTCTAAAAGATAATCTGCAGACTCTCTGGGTGGATGGCATCCTTGTACTGGATGCAGAGGGAAAGACGGTCTGTGAGTATAGCACAAAAGAGTCTCTGACGGATGAGATTACGGAGTATCTGCAAAAAGAAATTATCATGGATTTTACAGGATATGAAGAAAGAAGCTATTCGGAACGGCTTGCCAGGGAAGACGGGTCCCGGATCGACATTGCAGCCTGCGCCAGAAAAGACGCACCGGGTATTGTGGCAATTTACTATTACACATCTCCTGAATTTACCAGAAACTATACTTTGACGATACAGGGGCTTTTAAATGGATATAGTGTCCAGAAAGATGGAACAATTATTGTTGCAGACGATGGGCTCGTTGTTGCCAGTAACGATGAGAGCCTGTTGGGGCAGAATACGGCCGACAATGAGGTTATTCAGGCAATGAAAAAGCACACAGACAGCCAGCATATTTTTCATTTGAAGAATGAAGGAACCGGATGCTACGGAATCATGCTGAAGCAGCGGGATTATTATATTTATGCATATCTTCTGGATGAGGAAGTGTTTCATAACCTTCCATTAAGTGTGGCTGGTGTCATTTTTCTATATTCTTTGATAGTTGGTATATTTTGGTCCTGTATCTTCAGAACCAATCTGGAACATGAGAAACAAGAGCGGGAAAAGGATGAAAAATATAAATCAGAACTTCTGATAGCTGCCAAAAAGGCGGAAGCCGCCAATAGGGCGAAGACGGAATTTCTCCAAAGGATGAGCCATGATATCCGGACTCCGATTAATGGAATCTGCGGTTTACTCAATATGGCAGATCATTGTGCAGATGATATGGAGAAACAGACAGAATACAGAACAAAGGTGAAAGAGGCATCCAATCTGTTGCTGGAGCTGGTAAACGATGTCCTGGATATGAGTAAGCTGGAGGCGGGTGAAGTGATTCTGGAAGAAATTCCATTTGATCTAAGCCGTATTTCCCGGGAAGTACTTGTTGTGATCGAGCAGATGGCTGCAGACCAGAATATCCGGATTGTGTGGGAGAAGAAAGAAATCACACATCGAAAGCTTATTGGAAGTCCAGGACATGTGAAACGTGTGATGATGAATATTCTGTCGAATGCGGTGAAATATAACAGAAAAAACGGATATATCTATATTAGCTGCCGGGAGATTCCATCCGAACAGCCAGAGATGACGACGATAGAATTTGTCTGCCGGGATACCGGAATCGGAATGGCAGAAGAGTTTCAGAAACATATTTTTGAACCGTTTGTACAGGAACACGCAGGAAGCCGCACAAAATTTGCGGGAACTGGTCTGGGAATGTCGATTGCAAAGAAGCTGGTTGAGAAAATGGGTGGAACCATTACCTTTGAAAGTGAAGATGGTGTAGGGACTACCTTTGTGATCCAGGTTCCATTTAAAATAGATCTGAATTCGGATAAATGGGAAGAACAGAAAGATGTATCAGATGGAAAATCTATAAAGGGACTGCATATTCTTCTGACAGAAGATAATGAGCTGAACATGGAAATTGCTGAATTTATGCTTCAGAATGAAGGTGCTGTCGTGACCAAGGCATGGAATGGGCAGGAAGCTGTGGATCAATTCAAAAAAAGTGAGTTAGGTGAATTTGATGCGATCCTCATGGATATCATGATGCCGGTCACGAATGGTTATGAAGCAACGAAGATGATCCGGTCTCTGGAGAGAGAGGATGCTAAGACGATACCGATCATTGCAATGACAGCAAATGCGTTCACGGAGGACAGAATAAGAGCAAAAGAAGCGGGAATGGATGAACATATTTCTAAGCCTGTTGATGCAAAATTACTGGTAAAGGTAATTTATGAACTAGCGGAACACAGTTTTAGGGGGATTCGTAATGAAAAAGGAAAAAAGAAATAAGTTACTTGCTGTATTCCTGGTGATGGTAATGGCCATATTACTTTTATCAGGCTGCGGCGGGAAAAGAGCGGAAAAAGAAGATGCAGAAACCATCACGGTGTATTTATGGAGCACAAACCTGTATGAAAAATATGCACCCTATATTCAGGAACAGCTTCCGGATATTAACATTGAATTTGTAGTAGGAAATAATGATCTGGATTTTTATAAGTTTCTTGATGAAAATGGAGGATTGCCGGATATTATAACCTGTTGTCGTTTTTCACTGCATGATGCAAGTTCGCTGAAAGACAGCCTGATGGATCTTTCCACAACCAATGCGGCAGGTGCTGTCTATGATACATATCTAAACAATTTTAGGAACGAGGATGGCAGCATAAACTGGCTTCCGGTGTGTGCGGATGCCCATGGCTTTGTAGTGAACAAAGATCTTTTTGAAAAATATGATATCCCGTTGCCAACAGACTATGAAAGCTTTGTCTCTGCCTGCGAGGCATTTGATAAGGTGGGAATCCGAGGGTTTACCGCAGACTATTATTATGACTATACCTGTATGGAGACACTGCAGGGCCTGTCGGCGTCAGAACTTTCTTCTGCCGACGGACGCAGATGGCGCACCACCTACAGTGACCCGGATCATACAGTGAAAGAAGGTCTGGACAATACCGTCTGGCCGGCGGCTTTTGAACGGATGGAGCGGTTTATCCGGGATACAGGATTGAACCGGGATGATTTGGATTTGAACTATGATAATGTGGTTGAGTTGTTCAAAAGTGGTAAGCTTGCCATGTACTTTGGAAGCTCTTCCGGTGTAAAAATGTTTCAGGATCAGGGCATTCACACAACATTTCTGCCATTCTTTCAAGAGAATGGAGAAAAATGGCTGATGACGACACCCTATTTTCAAGTGGCTTTAAACCGTGATCTGGCACAGGATGAAACACGACGGAAGAAAGCCATGAAGGTATTGGATACAATGCTTTCAGAGGATGCTCAGAACCAGATCCTTTATGATGGTCAGGATCTCTTAAGCTACAGCCAGAATGTGGATATCCATCTTACAGAATATCTGAAAGATGTGAAACCTGTGATCGAAGAAAATCACATGTATATCCGTATTGCGTCAAATGACTTCTTCTCTATTTCCAAGGATGTAGTATCTAAGATGATCGCAGGAGAATACGATGCAGGGCAGGCTTATCAGTCCTTTAACACCCAGCTTCTGAATGAGCAGACTATCTCCGAGGGTATCCTGCTGGATTCACAGAAATTCTATTCCAATCGTTTCCATACCAGTGGAGGTAATGCAGCCTATTCGGTTATGGCAAACACTCTGCGCGGTGTCTACGGGACGGATGTGCTGATCGCCACCGGAAACAGCTTTACCGGAAACGTGCTGAAAGCCGGGTATACGAAAAAAATGGCGGGCAGCATGATCATGCCAAATGGTCTTTTGGCTTACAGCAGTAAGATGAGTGGGGCAGAGCTGAAAGAGACTGTCAGAAATTTTGTGGAAGGCTATGAGGGAGGCTTTATTCCCTTTAACCGCGGTTCTCTACCTGTAGTCAGCGGTATTTCTGTGGAGATCAGGGAAACGGATGATGGTTATACATTGAGCAAAGTTATGAAGGATGGAAAGAAAGTTCAAGACAATGATATGTTCACGGTAACCTGCCTGACGATACCTAAACACATGGAGAATTATCCGGTAGAGGATAATATTGTGTTTGATAGGGGAGATACTTCTGTGAAGGATACCTGGATAGGATATATTTCAGATGGTGATGCCGTTCTTGCAGAGCCTGAAGACTATGTGGCTCTGAGGTGAGAAAAATGGATATTAAGAATCATAATACAGACAAAAAGAAACTTGTCAATAGAAAACAATTCAAGGCAGCTGTCGTTATAGCTGTTTTTCTTGGAATCGTATTGACGGTTTCCCGATATTTTAAATTTGTGTCGAAAACGGTATATGAGGAAAGTGTGTCTCATCTGACAGAGATTTTTCATCAGTCTGATAATATGCTGCGGGAACTGACAGACAAGAATCTGACCTATCTTCATATGTGGGGAGAGAATCTGCAGAACACCTCCAATGAAGACGAAATTCGTGATTATATAGAGAAAGCACAGGAAGATGCCGGCTTTTTAGAATTCTTTTTTCTGTCAGCTGACGGAAACTATAAGAAGGTAACAGGTGAAACAGGGTATCTTGGATTACAGGGAAATATGGAAGAGGAGCTCCGACAGGGAAGTGATGTGATAACAAATGCAGCAGTTCCTGGAAAAGCCCAGCTGCTTGTTTTTGCAACTCCCAAGGCCTATGGAAGTTATCAGGGATTTGAATATGATGCGATTGCCATTGCCTATGAGAATTCTGATATCGTAAATGTACTGGATATCTCTGCTTTCGACGGAAATGCCCAGAACTATGTGATTCATCCGGATGGTCGTGTTGTGGTGGAGCATTCTTCTGGGTCATGGGGGAGAGTGTATAATTTCTTCGGTGTTCTGAGAGAGCATTCTGATATGTCTGAAAGAGAGATCAATGAGCTTTCGGAGAAGTTTAAAGAAGGACGTACCGATGCGAAGCTGGTAAAGCTTGATGGAAGGAGCTATTATCTGGTCTATGAAAAATCAGATATCAAGGATTGGATGTTTCTGGGACTTGTCCCGGCGGATATCGTGAATGCCAGTATGAATAGCCTGCAGTTTAATACAATGCTTCTCGTGGGAGGAGTCGTGCTCTGTATTGCCGCTTTACTTATCAGTTTTATTGTTCAAAAAGGCAGAACAAACCTCAGGAAAAAGGATACGGAGATCCTGTATAGAGACGAATTGTTTCAGAAGCTGTCAATGAATGTAGATGATGTTTTTCTGATGCTGGATGCTAGAACATATCAGGCAGATTACGTCAGCCCGAATGCGGAAAAATTGTTGGGGATTACGGTAGAAGAGATCCGTAAGGATATTCATGTTTTGGGAAAATTGCATTCCGAAAATCCGAAAGAACCGGATAAAAATTATCTGGAGAGAATCCGGGTTCATGAACAGAAAGAATGGGAGTTTGAATACGTTCATTATAAATCAGGAGAGCAGCGCTGGTTTCATAATGTTGCAATGTGCAGCGAGGTAAACGGAAAAAGAAAATATATCTTGGTTATGTCGGATCGTACCTCTGACAGGAAAATGAATCAGGCACTTTCTGAGGCAGTCCGTGCTGCGGAGACAGCAAACCGGGCCAAGAGTACGTTTCTTTCCAATATGTCTCACGATATCCGGACACCCATGAATGCGATCATCGGTTTTACCACACTGGCTGTAAGTAATATTGATGATAAGGAAAGAGTCCGGGATTATCTGGGTAAGATTCTTTCATCCAGCAACCACCTGCTCTCACTGATCAACGATATACTGGATATGAGCCGGATTGAGAGTGGAAAAATCCATCTGGAAGAAACAGAGGTCAGCCTGTCGGATGTGCTTCATGACCTGAAGACGATCATTGGTGGGCAGATCCATGCGAAGCAGCTGGAGCTTTATATGGATGCAATGGATGTGACTAATGAGGATATCTATTGTGATAAGACGCGTCTGAACCAGGTACTGTTGAATCTTTTGTCCAATGCGGTTAAGTTTACACCTGCTGGTGGAACCGTTTCAGTCCGGCTCAAACAGTGTCCGGGGGCGCAAAGCGGCAGTGCGCTGTACGAGATCCGGGTAAAGGATAACGGAATCGGTATGAGCCAGGAATTTGTACAGAAGCTCTTTTCTCCTTTTGAGAGGGAGCGGACTTCCACGGTCACCAGGACTCAGGGTACCGGACTTGGCATGGCTATTACCAAGAACATTGTGAATATGATGGGCGGAACTATCGAGGTTCAGACAGAATATGGCAAGGGAACTGAATTTATTGTCCGCCTGCCATTCCGGATTCAGCCTGAGCATCACCATGTAGAGAAGATCGCAGAGCTGGAAGGTCTTAAGGCACTGGTTGTAGATGACGATTTTAATACCTGTGACAGTGTGACAAAGATGCTTGTCAAGGTTGGAATGCGTTCAGAATGGACTCTTTCCGGTAAGGAGGCTGTTCTCCGGGCGCGGCAGTCTATGGAACTGGGGGATGCATTCCATGCGTATATCATTGACTGGTGTCTGCCGGATATGAATGGCATTGAAGTTACCCGTCAGATCCGCAGTCTGGGTGACCATACGCCAATCATTATCCTGACGGCTTATGACTGGTCAGATATCGAAGTGGAGGCCAGAGCGGCAGGGGTTACAGCATTCTGTTCGAAACCTATGTTTATGTCAGATATCAGAGAGACCTTGATGACAGCTATCGGTCAGAGGCAGGCTGAGCAAGAGGATAATATTCTCCCGGCAGCAGGTTCAGATTTCAAGGGCAGATGTATATTGCTTGTGGAAGACAATGAACTGAACCGTGAAATTGCGGTGGAGATCCTGAATGAATATGGCTTTCTGGTTGACACTGCCGAAAATGGAGCAGAGGCAGTGGAGAAGGTAGAAAAATCGAAACCGGGCGGTTATGATCTTGTGTTGATGGATGTGCAGATGCCTGTCATGAACGGGTATGAGGCCACAAAGCGGATTCGTGCCCTGGATGATCCGGCACAGGCGGGAATCACTATTCTTGCCATGACTGCCAATGCTTTTGATGAAGACAGGAAGGAAGCGCTGGAATACGGTATGAATGGATTTCTATCCAAGCCAATTGTTGTAGAGGAATTAATTGATGCATTGCAAAAAAATCTTTCATAGAGGGGATACAGGAAGCAATGGCAAAAGTAACGGAAGTATATGAGTTAACCATTTGAGAAGTTAAGAAGGGATTGCATTAAGTAATGTGGCATGTTGCTAATTGACAAATTCATCTTTTCTAAGTATCGTATATACGTGTACAATAGTACGTATGATTTGAATGTGGAGTAAATATGACCGAAAAACATAGTTATGAGATTATCGTCCTGGATCTGGACGGAACCTTAACAAACAGAGATAAGGTGATTACGCCAAAGACGAAGCAGCGTCTGATGGAGCTTCAGGAGCGCGGAAAGAAGATTGTACTGGCGTCCGGGCGTCCGACGCCGGGAGTGCTGCCGCTTGCGAGAGAGCTGGAGCTGGCAAAATACGGCAGTTATATTCTGTCGTTTAATGGAGGCAGGATCACGAACTGCAAAACCGGCGAGATCATATTCAGCCGTTCCCTGCCGCAGGAGGCGAATCAGAAGATTATACGCCTGGCCGAGGAGGAACAGGTGGGGCTTTTGAGTTACGATGAGGCGGGGGCAAAGCTTCTGACGAACCAGAGTGACAGTCCCTATGCAAAGTTGGAAGCGCGGATCAACGGCATGGAGTTAGTACAGGTGGATGACATGGAAGCTGCGATCACGTATCCGGTACCGAAATACCTGATGATGGAGGATGGAGACTACCTGGCGATGGTCGAGCCGCGCGTCAAGGCGGCGATGGGGAAGAATTTCAGCGTTTACCGTTCGGAGCCGTTTTTCCTGGAGGTGCTTCCGAGGGGCATCGATAAAGCACAGTCGTTAGAGCGTCTTCTTTCTCACATCGGGCTTTCGCGTGAGCAGATGATTGCCTGTGGGGACGGCTACAACGACCTCACGATGATTCAGTATGCCGGATTAGGTGTAGCGATGGAGAATGCGGTGCTTCCGGTGCGGAAAGCTGCAGACTTTATTACCTATTCCAACAACGACGACGGTGTGGCTCATGTGGTGGAGAAGTTTATGCTGTAGAAGATTTGGCAGATTCGCATAAATGTATATTGCGTGAACAGATGAAAAATAAAATATTCATAAAAATAGGCAAGATACTAGACTTTAAAACTTTAATATGTTAATATAAGAAAAACGGAAAAATGAATATACTTTCGGAGTACATATTAAAAAGGGGTGCTTTGCATTATGAATAAAAAACTGAAAACCGAAGCTGTGGATCATCTGTTCCAGGCGATTCTGACACTGAAAAATACCGACGAATGCTATAGCTTTTTCGAGGATGTATGCACAGTTAATGAACTTTTATCATTTTCCCAGAGATATGAAGTAGCGAAGATGCTGCGCGAGAAGAAGACATATCTGGAGATCGCGGACAAGACCGGCGCATCGACAGCGACGATCAGCCGTGTCAACCGTTCTTTAAATTACGGAAGCGACGGATATGATATGGTATTTGCACGTGTGAAAGAGCAGGAAGAGGCGGAGAAAACGGAAGCGTAAAGCGAAGTAGGAATATACGCACGATAGATAAAGCGCGTACTTTCATAGGTATGGCAAACCAACCTGCCAAAGATGGACAAATTTGGCTTGGGGTGGAAATGTCCCAGAAGCTGGCAGCTGGTTGAATGAAAGATAAAAAGAAATGAAAGAAAAAAGACATTGAAAGAATTTCCACAAGGGGAAGTGATTCCAGTGTCTTTTTTATCGTGTATGATGCAATGGGGTGAAATTTTTGTTGTTTAGCCTGTTTTTGAGTGTGGCGGTACAGCGGAAATGCTGCCTATTTCTTCTTCTTCGGATTCACCGGCGTCTCCTGCCGGAGCTGTTCCGCCAGGATTTCAATCATCTGTTTTTTCAGATAGACATCAAACGCCAGCTCACTGATAAAGGCGAACAGCTGTAAATACTCGCGGTCTTCACAGTCATAGTCCTTGAATGTCTGGCTGGCGGCGTCAAATTTTGCCATGACGTCTTCCTGCAAGCGCTTGCGCTGCCCTTTTTCCAGCGAAAAGATTTCGTTGTAAAGCTCTTCTAATTCCGGGCTGGAACCATGGGAAAAGTGGTGTTCGCTGATGGGCGAGAAGAGCTGCTCAATATCCCGAAAGGATATCACATTTTTAAAATAATAAATCAGAATCAGCATCAGCAGATGATTCTTGGAGTAGCGCTTTTTGATGGGCGGCGGCAGCAGGTTATTTTTGGCATAGTTATTGATCATGGTTTTGGTCAGGATCTTATCTTCGCCCAGCCATTTGGAAGTGTTCAGGTGGCTGTCCATGAAGGTCGTGACCTGATCCATATATAAATCAATACCGGGAATCTCCGACGGATGCACCCGGGTCAGACTATCAACATAAGCCAGCAGATCCTGCAGGCGTTCTTCGTTTGATTTCATGTATGTACCTCGCTGCGTTGAAATTCGAAAGCTGCGAAACAGGGAGGCGATTTTAGCGCTTCCGCTGTCATGAACTCTCTATGTGATATTATATAGTTTTGAAAACCAGATAGCAAGGAGAAATTTAAAATCAATGAAAATTCCGTGACATCCAAGAGAAAATAGATTATACTAGAGCGTATTCGAACATACTTTTTGTCATTAAAAATAGATTATATAAGAGTATAGAAGGGAACGAAATATATATGAGCAAATACGACACACTTAACCCGATGCAGCGGGAGGCGGTTTTTCACACGGAGGGACCACTCCTGGTTCTGGCAGGCGCCGGTTCAGGAAAGACGCGCGTTCTGACACACCGGATTGCGTATTTAATCGAGGAAAAACGGGTGGCGCCGTGGAATATCATGGCGATCACATTTACCAATAAAGCGGCGGCGGAGATGCGCGAGCGTGTGGATAAGATTGTGGGGGAAGGCGCGGAGGCGATCTGGGTCAGCACGTTCCATTCGAGCTGCGTTCGGATTCTGCGCCGGTTTATCGACCGTCTGGGATATGACACGAATTTTACTATCTATGACGGCGACGACCAGAAAACGCTGATGAAGCAGGTGCTCAAGAAAATGCAGGCGGATCCGAAGCAGTTTAAGGAGCGGGCGGTGCTGTCACGGATTTCTGCGGCGAAAAATGACCGGATCACGGCGGATGAGTTTGAGCAGCAGGCGGGAGCGGACTTCCGGGAGAAAAAGATTGCTCAGATTTACCGGGAATATCAGAAAGAACTCAAGAAGAATAATGCCCTGGATTTCGACGATCTGCTGGTGAAAACGGTAGAACTTTTCGAGGCAAACGCGGATGTGCTGGAATATTATCAGGACAAATTCCGGTATATCATGGTGGACGAGTACCAGGACACGAACCTTGTACAGTTTAAGCTGGTCGATCTGCTGGCAAAGAAGTACAGAAATATCTGTGTGGTCGGTGATGATGACCAGTCGATCTACAAATTCCGCGGGGCAAATATCGAAAATATTTTAAGTTTTGAGAAAGCATTTCCGGGCGCACGCGTTATCAAGCTGGAGCAGAACTACCGTTCCACCCAGAGCATCCTGAACGCGGCAAATGAGGTGATCCGCCACAACCGCGGCAGAAAGGACAAGACGCTGTGGACGGCGAATGACGAGGGACCGAAGGTGCGCTTCCGTCAGTATGACACGGCATACGAGGAGGCAGACGCCATTATCCGTGATATTGAGCGTGAGAAAGAAGAGAAAAATGCGGAATATTCGGATTTTGCCGTGCTGTACCGTACCAATGCACAGTCGCGTCTTCTGGAGGAAAAATGTATTTATTACAGCATTCCGTACCGGCTGGTCGGTGGCGTCAATTTCTATCAGCGCAAGGAAATCAAGGATATTCTCTGCTATTTAAAGACGATTGCGAATGGGCGCGATGATCTGGCGGTTCAGCGTGTCATCAATGTGCCGAAGCGCGGCATCGGTGCGACCTCGATCGGAAAAGTGACGATCTATGCGTCTGCCAATGGCATGAGCTTTTATGATGCGCTGCTGCGCGTGCGCGGCGTGCCGACGATCGGCAAGGCGGCGGATAAGATCGAGAAGTTTACGGAGCAGATCGAAAACTTCCGGTCGCGGCTTTCGGCCCTTTCGATCCCGGAACTTATCGAGGCAATTCTGGAAGAGACGGGATATAAGAAGGATCTGGAGGCGGAAGGCGAGATCGAGGGAGAAACACGTCTGCAGAACGTGGAAGAGCTGGTTAATAAGGCGACCGGCTATATGAGCACGGCGGAGGAACCGACGCTGGACGGATTTTTGGAGGAGGTTGCGCTGGTAGCGGATGTAGATAGTCTGGACGAATCCGAAAACAGGATTGTCCTGATGACTTTGCACGGCGCAAAAGGTCTGGAATTTCCGTATGTCTATTTAAGCGGCATGGAGGACGGGCTGTTTCCGAGCAGCATGTCCATCTTTTCGGATGATAAGGACGCCATCGAAGAAGAACGGCGTCTCTGCTATGTCGGAATCACTCGTGCGGAGAAAGAACTGACGCTGACGGCGGCGAGACAGCGCATGGTCAATGGAGAAACGCGGTTTGCGAAGGTCAGCCGCTTCATCGAGGAGATTCCGCCGCAGCTTCTGGACGAGGAAGAGCAGCCGATCGTCTTTGAACGGGCTGCTGGTATGAGCCGGGGCAGACGCGGATTTGAAGATTCGGGGACTTCTGGCTGGACAACGGGCAGCTTTGGTGTATCTGGCGCGGGAGACGGCGATCGGGTGCGGATTGGCGGAATGTCTGGAAAACACTCTCTTTCAGAGAACGATGCCGCCTGGGAGCGCGGCGCAGCCCGGATGAGCGGCTGGGGCGGTGTGAATGGTTCCGGAAGTGCTGGTTCTGGCCGCACGCTGGATCCATATAAGAGCGCTTATAGTTCCAGCAGCCGTCCAGCCAGCCCGGCACCGTCATTTGGCAAGGCATTTACGGTCCAGAAGGCCGACCATCTTTCCTACGGCGAGGGCGACCGAGTCCGCCACCTCAAATTTGGCGAGGGAACGGTGCAGAAGATCGCGGACGGCGGCAAGGATTTTGAGGTGACGGTTAATTTTGACCGCGTGGGCGTGAAAAAAATGTTCGCTTCATTTGCAAAACTGGTGAAATGTTAGACCGTGTTTGCCGTATTGTTACGGTACACGTATGCGAAAACAGTAATGCCGTATTAAAACATTTTCGCCAGATCCAATAAAAAATATAGTAAAATCGGCTGAGAGATGGTATAATAAAATCAAGAATTGCGGATCAAAACGCGGGAAAGGATGTGGAGTGTATGAATAAATTTGATATGATGAGCAAAGATGCGCTCTCCAGAGTAGAAGAGATCATGAATGCAACCAAACTGAATGAATTCCTTCACAGAAAAGAAGAAGAGGAGAAACAGAAAAACTGTATTCTCTGGATTTTAGCCATTATCGGTATTGTAGCAGCAGTTGCAGCGATTGCATACGGCGTATATCGTTTCTTTACTCCAGATTATCTGGAAGATTTCGAGGACGACTTCGATGATGATTTCGACGACGATTTCTTCGAGGATGAGAGCGACGAGAAAGAGAAGAAAGACTGATTGTGATAATTTAGTCAATGAATCATAAAAAATACTGCGCGGAACCGGAAAATCGGTTTCACGCAGTATTTTTTATGCCATAGGAAAGTTTGTAGATAAGTTTGTATTTTTTATATCTTGGAAAAAGAAAAAAATTCCTGTATACTATAAAGATATGAATTAGAACCGCAGATGAAAATTAGCTGTGAGTTGAAAAATCATTTGCAGTTGGTGATTATAGTGCGGTAAAAGCCACTGAGAGAAGGAGCTATATAGTTATCAATGAAAAAAGGTGAGATTTACGAAGGAACTGTAGAACGGATTGAGTTTCCAAATAAGGGCGTAGTTGTGATAGATGGAGAGAAAGCGATCGTCAAAAATGCGCTTCCGGGACAGAAGATCCGGTTCCGTATCAATAAAAAGCGCGGCGGCCGATGCGAGGGTATGCTTTTGGAGGTTGTCGAGCACTCAAAGTTAGAGACGGCAGAGGATATATGCCCGCATTTTGGTATCTGCGGCGGATGTCTTTATCAGCCGATTCCGTATGAGAAACAGCTTGCGATCAAGGAAAAACAGGTTCGTTCCCTTCTGGATGCGGTATGTCCGGAATATGAGTTTGAGGGCATCTTAGGCAGCCCGCTGGTGCAGGGCTACCGGAATAAGATGGAGTTTTCCTTCGGTGATGAGGTCAAGGATGGTCCTATGTCGCTGGGAATGCACAAGCGCGGCAGTTTTTATGATGTGGTTACAACCGACGAATGCCATATCGTGCATCCGGATTTTTGCAAGATTCTTGTCTGTACAAAAGAATATTTTGAGGAAAAGAAAGTTGGATTTTATAAAAAAATGCAGCATACTGGCTATTTGCGCCATCTTCTGGTGCGCCGTGCGATCAAGACAGGGGAGATTCTGGTCGATCTGATCACGACGACACAGACGGATACCTTTGAGGGAACCGAGGAAGCACTTTTACGGGGATGGACGGAGCGCCTTCAGGCACTTCCTATGGAGGGAAGCTTTGCGGGCATTCTGCATACCAAAAATGATACATTGGCGGATGCCGTAAAAGATGAGGGGACGGACATTCTGTTCGGACGCGAGCATTTTTACGAAGAGCTTTTAGGGCTGCGGTTCCAGATCTCGCCGTTTTCTTTTTTCCAGACGAACTCATTGGGCGCGGAGGTGCTGTACGAGAAAACGCGTGAGTATGTGGGTGAGACGAAGGGAAAAGTCGTATTTGACCTTTACAGCGGCACCGGCACGATCGCGCAGATCCTCGCACCGGTGGCGGAGAAAGTAGTCGGCGTGGAGATTGTCGGGGAAGCAGTCGAGGCAGCCCGTGAGAATGCGGCGCGCAACGGACTTGGCAACTGCGAATTTCTGGCGGGGGATGTCCTCAAGGTGGTGGACGAGCTGGAAGAAAAGCCGGATCTGATCGTTCTGGATCCGCCGCGCGACGGAATCCATCCGAAGGCGATCGGAAAGATTTTGAATTTTGGCGTCAGCCACATGGTTTATGTGTCCTGCAAACCAACCAGCCTTGCGAGGGATCTGGAACCGATCCAGGCGGCAGGATATCAGGTGGATAAGGTGTGCTGCGTGGATATGTTCCCGCATACTGCCAATTGTGAGACGGTGGTTTCATTGACGCGGAAGAAATAAGATCCCAAAATGGATGTGGGAAAAATGGATGAAACAAAAGAGAATGAAATAAAACCAGATACAGCAGATTGCCAGGTACAGGAGACAGCTGTGCAGCGCCGGAAGAGGGAGACTTTACTGCGCGAACAGACGCCGGATGCCCTGTGGGAAGCGATTCTTGCATTTGAAGGGGCAATATTTTACACGGCGAAAGGGCTGGAATATTCGTACACGATCCGGGGCAACGAGATGTTTGTCAGCCGGAAAGAAAAGTCGGTCACGCGTGCAAGCATCCTGGTGGCGTATAAAAAAGCGCAGGAGCTTGGCTGCGTGACCGGACCAAAGCAGCTGGGAGTGTTTGGGGCAAGCTATCTGTATCCGGTGTTCCTGAGGCTGGGGATTATCTGCGCCAGTGCTGGTTGATTTCCGCCCCGAAAAACAGGATGCAGATGCAGGCGTACAGCCACAGCATCAGGATCACGACGGCGGTCAAGCTGCCGTACATATAAGAATAATTACCGAAATAGTTGAAGTAGATGGAAAATCCGTAGGAACATCCGATCCATCCGACGGTGGAAATCAGCGCACCGGGAAGCTGGAGACGGATATCCTGCCGTTCATAGGGCAGCCAGGTGTACAGCGCGATGAAAAAGAGCGTCAGCAGCGCCAGCGCAAGAAACGTCCGGAGACTAATCAGGCAGGAAACGAATCTGTCCAGCATCGGAAAGTAACGGAATAGCAGGCGCTGCAGGGAGGAACCGAACACCATCAGAACCAGGGAGAAAATGCACATCAGGAGAAAAACGATGGTATAGCCAGAGTTGATGATACGTCCTAAAAGATAATTTCTGCGCTTGCGGCAGCCGATGATCCGGTTTAAGCCGCGCTCGATCCCAAGCATGCCGCGGGCAGCCGACCAGATGGTTGCCACGGTGGTAACCGAGAGCAGGGCGGCCGGGGATACAGTCTGGATATCCTGGATTACCGATTCAATCAGCGGGTGGATGCTGGAGGGAAGAAGCTGTGTCATCACGTGCATCAGATCCTCCGGGCTGACGGCGGGGATGAGCTGGATCAGCGTCAGCAGAATCATGATAAAAGGTGCGGCGGAGAGAACAATAAAAAAAGAAGCCTGGGCGGCGTACACCGTGACTTCGTCTTTGATGAAATCGTTGTAAATCCGTTTACAGTTCAGGAGAAAAGAAAGCATGGAAAACCTCGCTTGATTTATGTTATTAAGAAAATATCCGTAACCGGCTCATTTCCCTTTGAAAAATGGCTGACGATAGGTGAATGCCATTTCAGTGTTGTTAAAAGTATATTATCATGAGGTCGAAAAAATAGCAACGGATTTGCCTGTCTTGACGAAAACACCGGTTTCCCGTATGATAACAGGATAGAAATGATTCGGGTCTGCAGGATATAAGGATGGCAGTGATGCGGACAGCAGCAAAAATCAGCCGGCAGCCAATTGGAAAATGGGACATGGGAGGAAACAAAATGATCGCAATCACAGCATGCGCGGCGGCACTGGCAGCCGTGACAGTGGGGCTTTTGCTCCGCTCGGAATATGAAAAAAAACATTTTGTGACCGACCAGTATGAGATAGAGAGTCCGAAGCTGCCGGATGGCGCTGCGTTCCGCTGCGTATTTTTGTCGGATCTGCATGATAATGTGTATGGAACGGACAATGAGCCGCTGGTGGCAGCGATCCGCGCATTCAAGCCAGATGCGGTGCTGATCGGCGGCGATATGATGGTCTGTAAAGGAAAAGGAGATTTAACCGTCACGGTATCGCTTCTGGAAAAATTGACCTCCTTTGTGCCGGTTTACTATGCGAACGGAAATCATGAGGAGCGGATGAACCGGGAGCGGGATGTGTATGGAGATTTGTATGATCAGTTCCAGATAGAATTAAAACGTCTGGGGGTTCATTATTTGTCGGATCGGAGCGAGGAGATCAATCCGTGGATCCGGGTGACTGGGTGCAATTTGCGGGAGATATATTATAAGCATCATTTCACGGTGCCGGAACTGCCGATGGAAGAGCTTTCGGAGCGGGTTGGAACTGCGGCAGAGAAGACGTGTTTTCAACAGATGAAAGAATCGTTTTTTCCTGACTTGGCGGAAAAGGAGCGGGAAGCCGGACATGAAATGTATGAGATATTATTATTTCATTCTCCCCTCTTTTTTGAGACCTGTCGGAAATGGGGCGCGGATCTGACGCTTTGCGGACATTTCCACGGCGGAACCATCCGGATCCCGGGGCTGGGAGGCGTGATGACGCCGCAGTACCAGTTTTTCCTGCCATGGTGCGTCGGACGGTTTGATGCGGACGGAAAGACGATGATCGTCAGCCGGGGGCTTGGGACGCATTCGATCAATGTGAGGCTGAATGACCGGCCAGAGCTGGTTTGTGTGACGTTGCGGGGAAAACAATAGAGAGATTCTGGTTATTGTACACGGGTAGGCACTTTTGGAACCGAAAGTGCCGTAAGAAAACGTGGTGGCAGCAGGAATAACTCTTCGGCACAGGTGGATGTATACGGAATTTGGTATATGATTGTAGAAAAAGCTGGCTAAAAGAAGGAGTTCGGAAAGAATGGAAATTTCCTATAAATTAGATAATTTTGAAGGACCGTTGGACCTGTTGCTTCATCTGATTGAAAAAAATAAAGTAAGTATCTACGATATTCCGATCGTCCTGATTACGGAGCAGTATCTGGAATATGTTAATCAGATGGATCATGAGGATCTGGATGTGGTCAGCGATTTTCTGGTGATGGCGGCGACGCTTCTGGACATCAAATCGCGGATGCTCCTTCCGAAGGTGGAAAAAGAAGAGGAAGAAGACGAGGAAGATCCGCGCGCCGAGCTGGTGCGCCGGCTGTTGGAATATAAGATGTATAAATATATGGCGCAGGAGCTGGAAGAGCGGGAGCAGGAGGCAGAGCTTCTCTTTTTTAAGGAACCGACGATTCCCCGGGAGGTGGCGAAATATGAAGAACCGCTGGATCTGGACAAGCTTCTGGATGGTCTGACGCTGGCAAAGCTGCAGAAAGTGTTTGACGCGGTCATGAAGCGGAATGCCAATAAGCTTGACCCGGTGCGAAGCCGGTTCAGCACGATCCGCAGGGAAGCGATCAGCCTGGAGCAGAAGGTAAGGTCGGTGCTTTCTTATGCGCGGGAACACCGTCATTTTAAATTCAGCGATGTGCTGGAGAGGGAATCCGATCGCCTGGAGATAGTCGTGGCGTTTCTGGCAGTGCTGGAGCTGATGAAGATGGGACGGATTCATCTGGTGCAGGAAAAATTGTTTGATGAGATGCAGCTCGATACAGTGGATGTGGATGAAACGGAAGACGAGGCAGAGCTGGAACTTTCGACGGAGGAAGGAGAAGAGTATGCCAGAATTAGATGAAAAACGCGAGGAAGCCATCGTGGAATCGGTTCTCTTTACAATGGGAAAATCGGTTGAGCTGCGCCAGCTTGCGGCGGCGCTCGGGACGGATACAGAGCGCGCGGAAGCGGCGGTCAGACGATTACAGAGCCGTTATGAGGCAGAAAAGCGGGGCATGCAGATCACGCAGCTGGAGGACAGTTGGCAGATGGCGACCCGCGCGGAATATTATGAGAATCTGATCCGGGTGGCAGCGACGCCGAAGAAGCAGATTTTAACGGATGTTGTGCTTGAGACACTCTCGATCATTGCTTATAAACAGCCGATCACGAAGCTTGAGATTGAAAAGATCCGCGGGGTTAAATCGGATCACGCGGTCAATAAACTGATTGAGTACAATCTCGTTTACGAGGTAGGGCGTTTGGATGTGCCGGGACGTCCGGCATTGTTTGCGACGACGGAGGAATTTTTGCGCCGGTTTGGAGTCGGATCGACGAAAGAACTGCCGGAACCGGCACCGGGACGAATCGACGAGTTCCGCATGGAGGCGGAGGAAGAGCTGAAGTTTGAGGGGAAACTGCCGGAAGAGGCAGAGAAGGAAATGAAATATTAACGTTTTCTTAACAATATTCATTCAATTCTGACATTAACAGATTCTTAACATCATATTTCTGTATTTTCTTGTAACTTTTTGTAGCCAACGTGGAAAATGAGGTCAACACAAACAAACAAGCAGCTCTTTCAAATCGCTACATAAATGAAAGAAGCCAGCAAAACAAAAGGGGGAATTGTTTATGTTGACACTTGAGCTTGATATGTATCAGGCGTGTGCTCTTGGCGCACTGGTCTACTGTCTGGGAAGATTGCTTGTACAAAAGCTGCCCTTCCTGAGCAAGTATTGTATACCGGCTCCGGTTGCGGGCGGTGTCGTATTTGCATTCGCTCATCTGGCGTTGTATGCAACAGGAGTTCTGGAGCTTTCCTTTGATACAACCTTACAGAGCGTATTTATGACGATCTTCTTCTGCAGCGTCGGTTTTACCGCCTGCTTCCGTCTGTTAAAGAAGGGCGGCGTTCAGGTATTTATGTTCCTGGCGCTGGCAGTTGGTATCTGTATCGTGCAGGATGCAGTCGGCAGCGGTCTGGCAGCAGCGTTTGGTCTGAATCCGCTTCTCGGCTTATGTATGGGTTCTATGCCGTTAGTTGGAGGTCACGGAACGAGTGGTTCCTTCGGACCGCTTCTGGAGCAGGAATACGCAGTTGTAGGCGCAACTACAGTTGCCTTGGCATCCGCTACATATGGTCTGGTATCCGGCAGTATGATGGGTGGTCCTATCGCCCGTGCCCGTGTTGAGAAACACCATCTGAAATCAACCGCAGCCGAGGAAGGCAATGCAGTTGACGAAGTAGCATCGCCGATCGACGGTCAGAAATTCACCACCGCGGCTGTATTCCTTGCAGTTGCAATCGGTGTTGGTACCTTCATTTTCGCGTTCTTTAAGAGCATTGGTCTTACATTCCCGACTTACATCGGTGCGATGCTGGCAGCAGCCGCTATCCGTAACATCTGGGATGTACAGCACAAAGATCTTCCGATGGAAGAAGTTGACGCACTGGGCGGTCTGTCCCTGAACCTGTTCTTAGCGATGGCAATGATGAGCCTGAAGCTGTGGCAGTTAGCAGCTCTGGCGCTTCCGATGATTGTTATCCTGTTAGTTCAGACGGTTGTTATGTTCCTGTATGCAAACTTCCTTGTATTCAACATCATGGGCCGTGATTACGAGGCAGCTGCAATGACCACCGCATTCTGTGGTTTCGGTATGGGCGCAACCCCGAACGCAATGGCAAACATGAGAGCACTGGTAGAGCGCTATGGTCCGGCTCCGCGTGCATTCTTCATCGTACCGTTAGTAGGAAGCTTATTCGTAGACTTCTTTAACTCCATGGTACTGACTACTTTCATGAACCTCTTATAATTTGATGGCTGGTTCAGCAAAGTATCCATTTAAAATATCCCGATATTGAAGTAGCTCCAACCTATTTCCTTCCCGGCGGTTCTGGATTTCCAGGCCGCCGGGATTTTTCGCGTGCAACGAGCGAAAGTCCGTGCCTGCACGAATTAATACTTTCGGAAAACGCGCGCGTGTGGTATTATAGAGAAACTGGAAAGTTGAAAAATATTTTTCGGGGAGGTGCTTTGTGAAAAACAAACTTGCAAGGCAGCCATTACCAGATAAAATGTGACATAAGAAAGGATTTCATACAGATATGAACAGCATGAACATAAAGATCAAATATTTCACAGACGCCATTGACCGCCTCGCCTACATTGACGGCAAATCTGACTGGATCGACCTGCGTGCGGCGCGTGAGGTGGTGCTGAAAAAGGGTGATTTTGCCTGATTCCGCTTGGCGTGGCGATGGAGCTGCCGAAGGGCTATGAGGCGCATGTAGTTCCGCGCAGCAGTACCTTTAAAAATTTCGGCATCATCCAGACCAATCATATGGGTGTGATCGATGAGAGCTACTGCGGGGACAATGATCAGTGGCATTTTCCGGCATATGCGCTGCGTGATACAGTGATCCATGTCAATGACCGCATCTGCCAGTTCCGCATCATGGAGCATCAGCCGAAGATCATATTTGAGGAGACGGAGAAGCTTGACAATAAAGATCGCGGCGGGATCGGAAGTACGGGAAAGAATTAATAAAAAGGTTTGGTAAAAAATGAAGCAGATAAAGAGGTTAAAACGAGAAAAAGTAAGTCTTTTTCTGACAGCAGCGGTGCTTTCACTGGGCATCCTTTCCGGCTGCGGCGCTGAATCGAAGGAAGCGAAAGAAGCGCGTATGACCGGAATCGAGCAGTTAAATGCAGGTAATTATCAGGATGCGATCGATTCGTTTGGAAAAGCGCTGGATGAGAGCGATGGGATCGTCAATTCTTTTGAGCTGGATGTTTTAAAATACCGCGGCGAGGCAGAATACAAACTGGCGGATTATAAGGCGGCAGCGCAGACCTATGGAATTCTGGCGGAGGTGGATGGAGGAAAAGCGGAATACCTCTATTATAAAGCGGCTTCGGAGGCAGCAGACGGACAGGCGGAGGACGCCGAAAAGGATTTTGCGGCAGCGGAGGAAAAGGCGAAGAACAGCAAAAAAAGCAGCGCCGCGGCTCCGGGGGTGAGTCTGGCGTTTACGGCGCTTGCATCGGCGGCGCGGGATGCCGGGGACAGTGAACTCGCAGCCCAGTATTGCAATCAGGCGATCGAGCGCGGCGTGTCGGGACCGGAGATTTATAATCAGCTTGCGATCAGTGAAATGGAGGCTGGCGATTATGAGAGCGCGATGTCCCATTATGAGGAGGCACTTTCGCTGGCGGACAGTGAGACGGCATTGGTAATCCGGCAGAATATTGCGGTTCTCTATGAGAAAGAGGGCGATTTTGCGAAGGCGCTGGAACAGTTTAAGGAGTGCCAGGCAGCCGGTGTGGACACACCGGAGGTGCAGAAGGAAATCCGTTTTCTGGAAAGCCGGTAAATATTGGAGGTAATATGGCAGAATTGTTCGATATGAAAGAATTGGAGGAGCGCGTCATTCTGGTGGCGGTCAGCACTTCAGATGAAGATGATACGGAGGCGTCCTTGGATGAGCTGGAGGAATTGGCGGATACCGCCGGGGCGACGGCGATCGGACGTCTGGTGCAGAACCGGGAGAAGATTCATCCAGGCACCTATCTGGGCAGTGGAAAGATCGGGGAACTGCGGGAGATGGTCTGGGAAATGGGCGCAACCGGTGTGATCTGCGACGATGAACTGTCCCCGGCACAGCTTCGCAATCTGGAATCGGCGCTGGATACGAAGGTAATGGACCGGACGATGGTCATTCTCGATATTTTCGCGGCGCATGCGACGACGAGCGAGGGAAAAATCCAGGTTGAGCTGGCACAGCTGCGTTACCGCGCAGCGCGCCTGGTCGGACTGCGCAGTTCCCTGTCCCGTCTGGGCGGCGGTATCGGTACGAGAGGACCGGGTGAAAAGAAACTGGAGATGGACCGCCGTCTGATTCATGAGCGGATCGGGCAGCTAAAGTCGGAACTGGAAGATGTCAAACGCCACCGCGAGGTGACGAGAAAACAGCGCGACCGGAAATATACGCTGTCGGCGGCGATCGTCGGCTACACGAATGCCGGTAAGTCAACGCTTTTAAACACTCTGACGGGTGCAGGAATCCTGGCACAGGATAAACTGTTTGCGACGCTGGATCCGACGACGCGTGGATTAAAGCTGGCGAGCGGACAGGAGATCCTGCTGACAGATACGGTCGGATTCATCCGCAAACTGCCGCACCATCTGATCGAGGCGTTCAAGAGTACGCTGGAGGAGGCACGTTATAGCGATATTGTCCTACATGTGGTCGATGCGTCGAATCCGCAGATGGACACGCAGATGTATGTCGTATATGATACATTGCGTCAGCTGAAGATCGGCGATAAGACGGTGGTAACAGTCTTTAACAAGATGGATCAGGTGGAACAGCCGGAGACGCTGAAAGATCTGCATTCTGATTATCAGGTGCAGATTTCCGCGAAGACGGGCGCGGGGCTGGACGAGCTGAAGGATATTCTGGAAATGATTCTGCGAAACCGAAAGATTTATCTGGAAAAGGTATTTTCCTACCAGGAGGCTGGACGCATCCAGACGATCCGCAAATACGGTCAGCTTTTAAAAGAAGAGTACCGGGAAGATGGCATTTACGTGGAGGCGTATGTGCCGACGGAGCTCTACGCAGGGCTGATGCGCTAACAGGCAGATGATAGGTTACTGTGTTACGGTTCACGCATACGTGCCCAGTAACGGAATTTGCCGTGGCTCCGCATTTCAATACGGCAAATTCCTGCTGCCACCACGTTTTCTTACGGCACTTTTGAAACTGCCGGGAATTGACTTTTTATTTTAAATTTGTTAGAATGTAGCATATTTATGGCTGTACAGAATGCTGGAAGGCAGATGCGTACAGATCCATACGGTAAAGAGGTGTGCGGGGAAAAACCGTATGCCTCTTCTTCATGTTTTGGCGGACGCTAAGAAGTTGTTAAGATGAAGAGAAAAGAGATGACAGGGCGCAGGCTGCTTGTGTCGGATAGAATGACCGCACAAGTTTGCAGACATCTGGGATAAAGGAGTTAGAAGATACAGAATGGAACAGAAGGGACAAAACAGACAGGAACAGATTCTCGTCGGAATTGACGTTGGCTCAACGACGACGAAGGTGGCAGTGATGGAGGCGGCAACGGGGAAAGTCCTGTTTTCGGACTATACACGCCATCACTCGGATCAGCTTCAGAGTGTGTCGAGAGCTGTAAAATTGGTGAAAGAGACGCTTGCGGGGCGGTCATTTCTGACGGCGATGACCGGTTCGGGCGCAAAGCACCTCTCGGAAGAGCTGGAGATCCCTTATGTACAGGAGGTAGTGGCGAACTCGATCGCCTTGAAAGCCATGTACGGGGAAATCGGAACGGCGATCGAGCTGGGTGGACAGGATGCGAAGATTATCTTTTTCCAGGAGGATAAACGGACGGGCGAGCTGCAGGTCGCAGATATGCGGATGAACGGCAGCTGTGCTGGCGGTACAGGTGCGTTTGTGGATGAGATTGCTTCTCTTCTTAAGACGCCGGTTGAGGAATTTGACGCGCTGGCGGCACAGGGAACCACCGTATATGATATATCCGGACGGTGCGGCGTGTACGCCAAGACCGACATCCAGCCTCTTTTAAATCAGGGGGTTAAAAAATCAGATTTGGCGCTTTCCTCCTTCCATGCGATTGCTAAACAGACGATCGGCGGTCTGGCACAGGGACTTTCGATCGAGAAGCCAGTCGTCTTTGAGGGCGGTCCGCTGACCTTTAACCGGACGCTGGTGCGCGTGTTTGCTGAACGTCTGGACCTTCGGCCGGAGGAAATTTTAAGTCCGGACCGGCCGGAACTTCTGATTGCCTGCGGTGCGGCGCGTGCGGCAGTGAAGCTTTTTTCGAAGGAAGAGGCGCTCGCCACGGCAGACGGACTGTTAGATCGGATCGAGAAGGTGCGTGCGGCGCGCGAGGAAGCAAAGAAACAAAGTGAAGCCGGAAATGGCGATGAGATGGCGGAGGGCACGTTCCGTTCCCGTCCATTTTTTGCCGATCAGGCGGCGCAGACGGAATTTCAGGAGAGACACAGACGTCCGGAACGAAAAACAGTATATCCGCAGTCAGGCAGTACGCTGCGGGCATATCTGGGTATTGATTCGGGCAGTACGACGACAAAATTTGTCCTGTTAGATGAGAATGAGGAACTTCTGGATTCCTTTTATGCGCCGAATCAAGGCGATCCGCTGACGGTGGCAAAGAAAGCATTGATTGCGATGCGGGAAAAGTATGCGTCCCACGGCGTGCGGCTGGAGATTTTGGCAGCCGGGACGACCGGTTATGGAGAAATGCTGTTTTCACGTGCATTTTCGGCCGAGACACACGCGGTTGAGACGGTGGCACATGCGCGTGCGGCGGCAAAATACACGCCGGATGCGACGTTTCTTCTGGACATCGGCGGTCAGGATATGAAGGCAATCTGGCTGGACAATGGCGTTATCACAAATATTGTCGTGAATGAAGCCTGCTCATCCGGCTGTGGGTCGTTTTTGGAAAATTTTGCATCCTCCTGCATATTCCGGCGCGGGAGATTGCTGAAAAGGCATTTTCTTCGCAGCATCCGGCTGCGCTCGGAAGCCGCTGTACCGTCTTTATGACGAGCAGTATCGTGACGGAGCAGAGAAATGGAAAGCTGCCGGAGGACATCATGGCGGGGCTGTGCCGTTCGATCATTGAAAATGTATTTACAAAGGTTATCCGTGTGTCGAACCTGGATTCTCTGGGAAAGAGGATTGTGGTACAGGGCGGAACGTTTGAAAATGATGCGGTTCTCTGTGCGCTGGAACAGTATGTCGGCCGCCCGGTGATCCGGGCGCCGTATCCGGGCATTATGGGGGCGATCGGTGCGGCGCTTTTAGCGAAGGAAGAAGCACAGAGCCGGAAACAGCCGCATTTTATTGGTTTGGATCAAATGGAGTCCCTGACCTGGCAGCAGGAGGCGAATGTGCCGTGTCCGTTCTGTATGAACCATTGTCAGCGTGCGGTGGTGCGGTTTTCGAATGGAACCTCATGGATCACGAACAACCGTTGTGAGCGGGGCGAGATTCTTGGCGATCCGAAGGATGTGAAGGTGCGCGAGCGACTGAAAATAGCGTCAGAAACCCGGAATAAAGTGCCAAATCTCTATAAATTGCGGGAAGAACTCCTGTTTGCAGATTATCTGGATCAAGCGGAAGAAGGGGATGCATCGTCTGCAAAAAGTCATTCAGAGCGGGCAGCCGCTAAGACTGGTCTTGTGCCGAATGCTGTGTCTGATACTGTGCGGCGAAATATAACCATCGGTCTGCCGCGCGTCCTTGCTTTCTGGGATACGATGCCGTTCTGGACGACGTTCTGGCGTTTTTTGGGCTTTGAGATTCAGATTTCATCCCCGAGCACGCACAAGATGTTTGAGGAAGGCTTAAGCGCGGTAACTTCAGATACCGTCTGCTTTCCGGCAAAACTGGTGCACGGGCATATCCGCGATCTGGTAAAGAAGAAAGTGGATCGTATTTTTATGCCGTCGATTGCGGCGATCGGATCGGAAAATACGGAATCAACGAGCGAGTCCATGTGTGCAGTCGTGAAGGGATATCCGCTTGTGATCCGCAACTCGGATTCTCCGGAGAAACAGTGGGGCATTCCGTTTGATGCACCGTTATTTTACTGGTACAGGGAGGAAGATAAAGAACGTCAGCTTATTACATATATGGAACAGACATTTTCCATCCAGCCGTCGGAAACGAAAAAGGCGGTTCTTGCAGGAAATGATGCGATGCGGCAGTTTGGGAGCCGCCTGAAAGAGGCGGGAGCGAAGGTTCTGGAAGAGGTGGAAAAAGAGGGGCGCTATGCGGTGGTGCTGGCGTCAAGACCGTATCAGAATGATGCGCTTGTCAACCACAGCCTGCCGGAGCTTTTGACCGAGTTCGGCGTTCCGGTTCTGACGGCAGATTCTGTTCCGGGCATTGAAAATGTGGATTTAAGCCACAGCCGTCTGGATGTCGTAAACAATTACCACGCGCGGATGCTGGCGTCCGCGGTTCTGGCGGCACAGAGCCAGAATCTGGAATATGTCCAGTTTGTAAGCTTTGGATGCGGGCATGACGCATATTTGTCGGATGAGATCCAGCGTATGATGCGGGAAATCTCCGGAAAATCACCGCTGATCCTGAAACTTGACGAGAGCGAGGTACAGGGACCGCTGCGGATTCGGGTGCGTTCCTTCCTGGAGACGATCAACATGCGGCGGAAGAAGCGGGAGATGGCGGAGAGGCTGCAAAACCAGCCTGGAACAAGCCGACAGGAGAATGCGGGCGGCGGAAATGAATGCGGGACGGCTGCGCTGGGACCAGACATTCAAAAATCCTGGCAGGTTCACGAACTTTCGGATCCATATTCGGTTAAATTTGAGGTGGAAGACCGCAAGAAGCGCACGGTTCTGGTCCCGAACACCTCCCACGCGTTCTGCCGGATTATGTCGGCGGCGTTGAAGACACAGGGAATCCGGGCAGTTCCGCTGGCGGTCGGCAGGGAAGAGGCGATCCGCCTCGGAAAGCAGTATGTCCACAACGATATCTGTTTCCCGGCGCAGATTGTCATCGGCGAGGCGCTGGCAGCACTTCGGAGTGGTCAGTATGTGCCATCTGAGACGGCGATCGGTATGGGAAAATACATCGGTGACTGCCGCCTGACCCATTACAGTGCGCTGCTTCGCAAGGCGCTTAACGACGCCGGCTACCCGGAGGTGGCGATTCTGACGAACGATGACGTCGATTATCATGATCTGCATCCGGGCTTCCGGATGAACCTTATGTCGGCGATCCGTCTGGCGGGAGCGCTTCCGATGATCGATATTCTGGAAGAGCTGCTTCGCAAGATCCGCCCGTATGAGAAGGTTTCCGGAAGCAGCGATCAGGCATTTGACGAGGCGATGGATTTCGTCGTGGATGGTCTGGAGCAGCATGGGTTTTCAGGCGCTCTGCGAGGCTTTAAAAAGGCGATCCAGCGGATGAATGCGATCGAATATGACCGGAGCCAGCCGCGCCCGCGCGTCCTGATCATCGGCGAGTATCTCCTCAATTTCCATCCGGGCGCGAATCATGAGATTGAGCGCTACCTGGAGAAAAATGGATTTGAGATTATCGAGGCGCGGATGACGGATGTTATCCGGAAAACGTATTTCTGCCAGGATGAGCAGATTCGGACGTATCATCTGAAAAAGCCGTTTGTCAAGAAAAACTGGTATCATGTGGCGAACCGGGTATTTGACGCTGCGCACGCGGCAGCGGATCGGATAGCGAAACAGCATCCGCTCTATACGCCTGTCTGCCGCCTGCCGGAACTGGTAAAGGAAAGTGACCCGATCATCCCGCACACCTTTGATGCGGGCGAGGGCGTGCTGATTCCGGGCGAGATCCTGCACCATGCGGCGCATGGCTGCCGGGCATTTGTGATTTTACAGCCATTTGGCTGTCTGCCAAACCATGTGGTAGGACGCGGCATCGTAAAAAAAATGCGGGAAATGTACCCGGACGCCCAGATCCTGCCGCTTGACTACGATCCGGATGTGAGCTTTGCCAATCTGGAAAACCGCCTGCAGATGCTGATTATGAATGTGAAAGAAAGAAGCGTGGACACGGTTGCCCTGCCGGACGTGGGGCAGAGAAGCCCCGTGGAGACTATGAATAGAAAACAGAAAAACGCCGATAATAAAAAGCAGAAAGTTTCCTGATTTCGGGTTAGACAAAAATAGAAATCACATAAGCCCACGCGGCGGAAAGGGACAGGCTATGAAACATCTGGAAATTGAAAAGGTGATTGGACGGGAGATTGTTGATTCGAGAGGAAATCCAACAGTGGAGGCGGAAGTTTATCTATCAGACGGAAGCATAGGACGCGGCGCGGCACCGAGCGGTGCATCGACAGGTGAATTTGAGGCTCTGGAGCTGCGCGACGGCGACAAGTCGCGTTTTGGCGGAAAGGGCGTACAAAAAGCAGTCCAGAATGTGAATACCGTGATTGCAGAAGTATTAAAGGGCATGGATCCGGCGAACATTTATGCGGTTGATAAAGCGATGATCGAGGCGGACGGAACCAAGGATAAATCCAAGCTGGGCGCGAATGCGATCCTGGCGGCTTCGATCGCGAGCGCACGGGCGGCAGCCAATGCGTATGGTCTTCCGCTGTACCGTTTTCTCGGCGGCGTATCTGGAAACCGTCTTCCGGTCCCGATGATGAACATTTTAAACGGCGGCGCGCATGCGGCAAATACTGTCGATGTACAGGAATTTATGATTATGCCGGTTGGCGCGGAGAGCTTTTGCGAGGGACTCCGCTGGTGTACCGAGGTGTTCCATGCGCTGGCAGCATTGCTTAAAGAGCGCGGACTGGCAACCTCCGTCGGCGATGAGGGCGGTTTTGCACCGGATCTGGGAAGTGACGAAGAAGCAATCCAGTGCATCTTAGAGGCAGTGGAGAGAGCCGGATATAAGCCGGGCGAGGATTTTGTCCTGGCGATGGATGCGGCATCCAGCGAGTGGAAGAGCGGCAGGAAGGGCGAATATCTGCTTCCGAAGAATGGCAAACACTTCACCTCCGAGGAGCTGATCGCACACTGGAAACAGCTCTGCGGGAAATACCCGATCGCCTCCATCGAGGATGGTCTGGACGAGGAGGATTGGGAAGGCTGGCAGAAGATGACCGCAGAACTCGGCGGACAGGTGCAGCTGGTCGGCGACGATCTGTTTGTAACAAATACCGAACGCCTGGAAAAAGGTATCCGTCTCGGCTGCGGCAATTCGATCCTGATTAAGCTGAACCAGATTGGATCCGTCTCCGAGACACTGGAGGCAATCAAGATGGCACATAAGGCAGGTTACACGGCGATTGTATCCCACCGTTCCGGCGAGACCGAGGATACGACGATCGCAGATCTGGCGGTTGCATTGAATACCTGCCAGATCAAGACGGGCGCACCGAGCCGGAGTGAGCGCGTGGCAAAATACAACCAGCTTCTGCGGATTGAGGAAGAGCTGGGAACCGGCGCACAGTATCCGGGGAAGGCGGCATTTAATAAAAATTAAGTTGTCTTTTTTGCGAGATATCGTGCAGACAAGCAATCTGTTACATTGCATGAAATGTGTGAATTGTTCCGAAAACGAATGCATTTCCTCAGAAACAGACAAAAATCATCTGGGGAAATGCCGGATGGCGTCGAAACAAAGGAAAATAGAATACAACTTTGAAAAGGAATGCGTTTTACCGTACAACCAGGACGGAGAGAAACGTA
The DNA here is from genome assembly GCF_003477445.1 of Clostridium sp. AF50-3. Taxonomy (NCBI): domain Bacteria; kingdom Bacillati; phylum Bacillota; class Clostridia; order Eubacteriales; family Clostridiaceae; genus Clostridium; species Clostridium sp. AF50-3. Next base: position 159,205 of record NZ_QUDH01000005.1, read on the forward strand.
TTCCTTTTTGTTTTGCATAAGACCGAAAAAAGGAATATTGCTAAAAGTTTGACAATATTTTAAAAAATAATCGTTTTTATACGAAATTTATTGACAAAACAGTGGGAATGATTGTAAAATAACTGTAAAGCAAATATGAAAAAGGGATTTATTTTTTTTGAACGAATGGAAAAACGTTTTACCAAAGGAATGGTCCGGCGGATAACGTATTTCACATAAAAAGGAGGATGAAAGAATGAGAAAGAGAACATTAAGCATTGTACTTGCAGCAGCAATGTGTGCCAGCTTAACAGCCTGCGGCGGTGGCGGAAGTACTGCTGAGACAACGGCAGCTGACAGCAGCAATACCGAGACAAAGGCAGCCGACGCTTCAGAGAAATCTGACAAACCGCTTCGTGTGTGTGTTGTCTACACCGGCAACTTAGGTGATAAGAGCTACAATGACTCCTGCAACATGGGTGCACAGAAAGCAGTTGAGGATTTCGGCATCGAGCTTAAGAGCCTTGAGGGTACCACTGCTGAAGAGTGGAAAGCAAACCTACTTCAGGCTTGTGATGACGGCTACGATTTAATCATCGGTGCTTCTTCCAACATCGCAGATTATATCACTGAGAATGCATCCAGTTATCCGGATACCAAGTTTGCAGTTATCGATACAACCGTTGATCTGCCGAACGTTGAGTCCATCAGCTTTGCTCAGAATGAGGGCTCCTTCCTGGCAGGTGCGGCAGCAGCTATGTTCACCACCAAGACCGATATCCCGAATGTCAATGAAGATCATATCATCGGCTGGGTAGGCGGTATGGATATTCCGGTACTTCATGACTTCTATACAGGTTATGAGCAGGGCGCGAAGTATATCGATCCGGATATCAAGATTCTTCAGGCTTTTGCAGGAAGCTGGACGGATCCGTTAAAGGGTAAAGAGCTGACGTTAGCACAGTATGAGCAGGGTGCTGATATTGTCATGAACGTAGCATCCGGTACCGGTGTTGGTATTCTGGAAGGTGCAAAAGAAGCTGACAAATACGCAATCGGCGTTGACTTAAACCAGGATTCCGATCAGCCTGGACATGTTCTTACTTCCATGGTTAAGAGAGTTGATAATGCCTGCTATCTGGTTATCCAGTCTGCAGTAGAGGGAACTTTTGAGGGCGGCACAACCAAATATCTGGCATTGAAGGACGGCGGTGTCAGCCTGACCGATTTCTCTGTTATCAAAGAATCTCTGGGCGACAAATTCCCGCAGGATATCGTTGATAAGTGTGATGAGCTTGCCGAGAAGATCAAATCCGGCGAGATCGTAGTTGAAAACTATGAAGGATTTGGCCCACAGGCATAATTGATAAAGACAAGGCCGGGAGCGAGTGAAACCTGGCGGCGAAGGGGGATCTGAATTCTTTCAGGTTCCCCTTCATTTTCAACAAAATGTTTTTTCTTGGAAAGAGTCGTCAGGCATTTCCGGACGAGAGGGTGATCGAATGAACGAATACGTAGTGGAGATGAAAGGAATTGTCAAAAATTTCGGGCAGGTTCAGGCGGTAAAGCATGGTGAATTTACTCTGAAAAAGGGCGAGATTCATTCTCTGATTGGTGAAAATGGAGCTGGTAAATCCACCATGATGAAGCTTCTGTACGGCATGTATCCCATTGACGAGGGCGAGATTATCGTCAAAGGTGAACCGATGGGAACCATCACACCGAAGCTTGCAATTGAGCACGGTGTCGGCATGGTCCATCAGGAATTTATGCTGGTGAATGAGCTGACGGTTCTGGAGAATATTATTCTGGGATTTGAACCGAAAAAGGGATTGACAATTGACTTTGACAAGGCAAGAAAAGAAGTTAAAAAGTATATTGAACAGTATCATATGGACGTGCAGCTGGATAAGAAGGTAAGCCAGATTTCAGTAGGTGAGGCGCAGCGTGTGGAGATTATCAAGACATTGATGCGAGGTGCTGATATCATCATTCTGGATGAGCCTACAGCGGTTCTGACCCCTCAGGAGGCGGAACGTCTGTTTGAAATCCTGAACAATCTGAAACAGGATGGAAAATCCCTTGTCTTTATTTCCCATAAGCTGAATGAAGTTATGGCAATATCAGACCGCATCTCTGTGATGCGTCAGGGACAATATATGGGCACTGTTAATAAAGAGGAAACTTCTCCGCTGGATCTGACCAAACGAATGATCGGACGTGAAGTATTCTTAAACATTGATAAGGCTTATTCTGAGGCGGGAGATACGATTCTGGAGGTTCAGGATGTGTGGATTCCCAGCCAGAAGGAGACATCGAAGATCCGGGGCATGTCCCTGCATGTTAAGGCCGGTGAGATTGTCGGCGTGGCAGGTATCGATGGAAATGGACAGAGTGAGCTGGTTGAGGCGATCACCGGACTCCGCAAGGTAGAGAAGGGCAAGATCCTTCTTTGCGGCAAGGATATTACGAATCAGAGTCCGAGAAAAGTGAGAGAGAGCGGTCTTTCCCATATTCCGGAGGATCGAAATACAAGAGGTCTGAACCGTGCCATGACCATCGAGGAAAATCTGATCGCAGTCCGCCTGGATCAGCCTCCATTTACCAGGGGCATCATGATGAATAAATCAGGACAGGATACCTATGCAAAAGAAATGGTAGAACAGTTTGATATCCGCCCGGCGGATTATAATCTTCCTACATCTTCCTTATCCGGCGGCAATGCACAGAAGGTCGTAGTAGCCCGGGAGGTATCTCTTGGCAATAAGCTTCTGGTAGCATCCCAGCCTACCAGAGGTGTAGATATCGGTGCCATCGAGCTGATTCGTAATACACTGGAAAAGGCGAAAAAGGCAGGCGCCGGTGTCCTGCTGGTATCGGCAGAGCTGGAGGAGATTATCTCCCTTTCGGATCGTATCGTTGTTATCCATGAGGGCAAGATCACCGGCGAGATGCGTGCGGATGAGGCGAATGAGAACAATCTGGGTCTGCTTATGATGGGCGGTACAGACACAGGGAAGGACGGTGAAGCAGCAGTATGAATCAGACATTAAATGGTATTCGAAGGATTCTTATTACGATACTCGTTGCGATGGGTGTCGGTGCGCTGTTTATCATAGCCATCGGGGAAAATCCCATTGATGCATATGCGGCGCTGTTCCGCGGTGCTTTTGACGGAAAGCTCCGTCTAGGCACAACCTTGGCAGGATTTACTCCGCTGCTGCTGACATCCATTGCCTTTGCAGTTGCAGCGAAAGCAGGTGCTTTTAACGTAGGTGTTGAGGGCGAGGTTTTCTTGGGCGGTATCACAGCTGCTTATATTGGCATTAACTGGACCTTCCTTCCGAAGCCAGCTCTGTATGTGGCCTGTTTCGTAGGTGCTATGGTGGTAGCAGCTGCCTGGGCCTTTATTCCGGCGGTTCTGCGTGCCTATTATAATGTAAATGAAGTATGTACTACGATTTTGATGAACACGGTAGCACTTTATATTACATCCTATCTGGTCAGCGGACCTATGAGTGCGGGTACTGCTAACGCTCAGTCCCTGCCGGTTACGGTAAGGCTGTATCAGTTTATGAAACCCAGCAGTGTTAACGTAGGTATTTTCATCGCGGCCATCACCGTGATTGTGATTATTTTTATGCTTCAGAAAAGCAGCTGGGGCTACAAGATCCGTACCGTCGGCCTGAATCCGACCCATGCGGATTATGTGGGAATTGATTCCAAAAAGGTATTTGTCGGTGCTATGATGCTTTCCGGTATGTTAGGCGGCATGGCAGGCTGCATCGAGGTTCTGGGTGTTCACGGATATTTCCTGAACAACTTCGCAACTGGACTTGGAAGCAATGGTATGCTGGCAGCTCTGATTGTAAAGAACAACATGGTTTCAACTCCATTTATGGCATTTTTCCTGGCAGTTTTAAAATCAGGTGCTATGGGAATGCAGCAGTCAACCGGTGTACCAAAATCGCTGGTTGATACCATTACAGCAGTTTTCATTATCATAGCGACCATGGAGACTGCATTCCAGTTTACAAAGAAACGTAAAAAGAAAACGGAGGGGAAGAAGGAGGATAAGGCATGAATGCGATAATGCAGAATTTTGATAAAATCTTTAATGCGTCGCTGATTTATGCAACGTTTCGTTCAGCGACTCCGATCATCTTTGCCGCTCTTTGTGCGGCAATCACCCAGCAGGCCAATATCTTAAATATCGGTACTGAGGGTATCATGCTGGTAGGTGCTTTTACAGCAGTAGCGGTCAGCTACTTTACCGGAAGCTGGCTGTTAGGTATCATCGCGGCGATGATCGCGGGTGCTGTGATTGCGATGATCATGGCGGTCGGTCACATCCGTTATAACTCTGAGATCTGTGCGATCGGTATGGGTATCAACTTGCTGGCGCTGGCGCTCACAAAATTCATGGTAAATGCGATCTTCCACAGCACCGGCAGTTTTTCCAGCCCGGACATCAAAGCAATTCCGCGTGTGTCGCTCGGATTTTTAGACAATCTGCCGGTGGTTGGCGACCTGTTTAACAACTGGTGTGTGACCGAGTGGTTTGCCATCGTTCTGATTATTCTGCTTCAGTTCTTCTTTTATAAGACTGTATGGGGACTGCGTCTGCGTGCGGTGGGGCAGTTTCCGGAAGCAGCCAAGACGGCAGGTATCAAGGTAAATGCAATCAAATATCAGGCGATGCTGCTTTCTGGTCTCATCGGTGGTCTGGCAGGTGCACATCTTTCCCTGGGATACAGTACCCAGTTTATCGAGAACATGACCAATAACCGTGGTTTCATGGGCGTTGCAGCCATGTATTTCGGCGGCGCGAACCCGGTTCTGACCACACTGGGCTGTCTGCTCTTTGGATTTTCAGATTCCGTCGGTGCCCGTCTCCAGGCATATGGCATTCCATCCCAGTTCGTTCTGATGATGCCGTATATCGTGACCATTGCGGTACTGGCAATTTCCATGATTGCGAAGATTTCAACCAACAAGAAGAGAGAATCTTCCCTGCATGTGGGAAGCTGATGATGAAGAAAGATAAAACACTATAAGGAGGACATAATCAGATGGAAAAGACAAAAATTATTCTTGACTGCGATCCGGGACATGATGACGCGGTCGCGATCACGCTGGCGGCGAACAGTGACAAGATCGATCTGTTAGGTATTACAGTCGTAGCAGGCAACCAGACGCTGGAGAAAACGCAGATTAATGCGAGAAATGTGTGCCAGTGGCTCGGTGTGGATGTGCCGGTGTATGCGGGCTGCGGACAGCCGATGGTGCGTGAAAAAATGATAGCGGGCGATATCCACGGTGAAACAGGGCTGGATGGTCCGGTTTTCCCGCCGCTGACAAAAGAATTAGAGAAAGAGCATGCAGTCAATTTCATCATCAAAACCCTGATGGAGTCCGACGGCGATATCACGATGGTGACAACCGGTCCGATGACCAATCTGGCGATGGCGATGCGGATGGAACCGGCGATTATTCCGAAGATCAAACAGATCGTCCTGATGGGAGGCGCGTATACCAATGGTAACGTAACTCCAGCAGCAGAGTTCAATATCATCGCCGATGCGGATGCAGCATATGTATGCTTTACCAGCGGACGCCCAATCACGATGATGGGTCTGGATGTTACCCGCAAGGTACTGTGCTATCCGGAGATCGTTGACCGGATGGAGAAGATAGGCAATAAGGCATCCAAGCTCTTTGCGGATCTGATGCGCTTCTTCTGCAAGACCCAGAAAGAGGTATTTGGCTGGGAAGGCGGACCTCTGCACGATCCGGTTACGATCGCATGGCTGATTGATCCGAGCGTTGTGACCCTGAAACCGATGCATGTGGACATTGACATCCGCAGCGTCCAGTCCTACGGACGTACTAACTGCGATTTCTTCGGTTACGGCGGACAGGAGCCGACTGCAAACGTAGCGATCGATATCGATGCGGCGAAGTTCTGGGATATCGTTGAGGCAGGGCTGAGAAGATACAGCGAGGCATAGTTCATAATACTTGTGTTCGGAGGCAGATATAGATGAGAGACCTGAAAGAAGTTTTAGAGCAGAACAAAGAGAAATATATCGAAGAACTCAAGAATCTGGTGGGAATTGATACTCATGACTTAGGGCACGGAATCGACGGTGGTCTGGAGAAACAGGGACAGGAGTATATGGTAAACCTGTTTGAATCGATGGGAGCCGACGAGATCACGGTGGATCCGATGGATGAGGCTGTGATTCAGGAAAGCTACAAAAAGCATCAGGAAGGAAACCTGGGGCACAACCAGACCGACCGTGCCAATGTCTATGCGACATTTAAAGGAAAACAGGGCGGAAAAAGCCTGTTATTTAACGGTCATATTGACGTTATGCCGGCGGAGATGGAAGACGGCTGGACGAACCCGCCGTTTGAGCCGGTAATTCGGGATGGCAAGATGTACGGACGCGGCTGCACGGATATGAAGGGCGGTCTGATGGCATCGGTGATGGCGGTAAAGCTTTTGCAGGATGCCGGGTATGAGCTGCCGGGCGATGTGACAATTACCTCCGTGTGTGACGAGGAAGGCGGAGGCAATGGCTCGATCCAGGCGGTAATGCGCGGTCTGAAAGCCGACGGCGTTGTCAACTGCGAGCCGACCGACGATACCCTGATTCTGGCGCATATGGGCTGGGTATTCTTTAAGGTTGATTTTGAAGGAAAAGCGTGCCATTCCGGTGCAAAAGCCGAGGGCGTCAGCGCGATCGAGAAGGCGATCAAAGTAATTCAGGGGTTAAATGAGATGGAGCACCGCTGGCTTCTGACGATCCGCCACCGCCTGCTTCCGCCGCCGAGCTTAAATATCGGCGTGATCGAGGGTGGAACCGCCGGTTCTACCGTGCCGGGCGAGTGCAGTTTTTCTACCTGCGTCCACTATGTTCCTACCCTGATGAATCAGGATATGGTTGTAAAGGAATTTACAGAGGTCGTTGAGCGGATCAGCCGTTCCGACGCGTGGATGGAGGCACATCCGCCGAAGATTTCCATTTACCAGACCGGACACGGGTTTGAGATGGAGGAGGATCATCCGCTGGTAGACACCTTTAAGGAGGCGTACAGTGAGGCACTTTCGCGCAACGTGAAGGTGGAAGGATCCCATTTTGGCTGTGATTCCCGCCTGTGGCGCAACATTGCCGGATGCCCGACGATCCAGTACGGACCGGGTGAGGGCGCACAGTGCCATACCGTGGATGAGTGGCTGAAGCTCGATTCCTATCTGGAAGCGATTCTGGTGTATGCGAAACTGATTTTGGCGTGGGGAAAAAATAAATGAGAAAAGGAGATATGATCATGAGCAAGAAAGTATTACTGGCAGGCGAGTCCTGGATGAGCTATACCACCCATGTAAAGGGCTTTGACGCGTTTTATACCTCTACCTATGAGACAGGAGAGAAATGGCTGAAAGCTGCATTGGAGGCAGGCGGCTACGAAGTAACCTTCCTTCCAAACCATCTGGCAAATGAAGAATTTCCATTTACAATGGAAGAACTGAAACAGTATGATCTGGTAATTCTGTCCGATATTGGAGCGAACACCCTGCTTCTGCCGGGTGCTACGTTTAACCGCAGTGAGAAAATGCCGAACCGCTGCAATCTGATCCGCGACTATGTCAACGATGGCGGCGCTCTTCTGATGGTCGGCGGCTATCTGACCTTCTCCGGCGTGGATGCAAAGGGCAAATGGCATGACACAGCCGTACAGGAGGTTCTTCCAGTTGAGGTTCTGACGGTCGATGATCGTATGGAACACTGCGAGGGTGTAAAACCGGTAACCGTGGGCGAGCATGAAGCTTTAAAGGGCATTCCGACCGACTGGCCGGAGGTTCTCGGTTACAATAAGGTAATCGCAAAACCGGAGGCAGAGGTTCCGGTTACTGTAGAGGGCGATCCGTTTATCGCGTTTGCTTCTTATGGAAAAGGGCGCAGCGGTGTTGTCACAACCGACTGTGCACCGCACTGGGCACCGCCGGAATTCTGTGAGTGGGAATACTACAATAAATTGTGGCAGAATATCGCAGACTGGCTGATTCAGAAATAAGATAGCAGGAAAAAGGAGAGCGCGTATGGACGGAGCGGTGAAACTTTTAAAAGAGCTTCTGACCATTCGGAGTGTCAATGGACGGGATGACGAGGGAGCAGTGGCAGAATATTTGTGCAAGTATTTCGAACAATCGGGAATTTCTGCACATATACAGCGGATTGACGCGACACACGCCAATGTGCTGGCGGAGCTTGAGGGGGAGTCGGATGGCGCTCCGATCTTCTGGAACGGGCATCTGGACACGGTTCCTTACGGAGATACCGGAGAATGGAAGACTGACCCGGCGGTTCCGGTGGAACGGGACGGTTTTCTCTATGCCCGCGGTGCCAGCGATATGAAGAGTGGGCTTGCCGCGATGGTGTACGCGCTCTGTGAATATAAAAAATCCGGTCGTCCGGTGCCGCGTACGATCCATTTCCTCGGAACCTGTGATGAGGAAAAGGGCGGCATCGGCGCCAGGGAGATCTTAAAGGAAGTCCCGGAGACGTCGATTGGAACGCTTCTGATAGGAGAACCGACGGGATGCAGGCTGGGCGTGGCGCAGAAAGGCTGCCTGTGGCTGGAGATAGAAGCACACGGAAAGACGAGCCACGGGGCATACCCGCAGGAGGGCTGCAATGCCGTGGAACAGGCGATGGCGCTGACAGGTGAGATTGAAACATATGTGAAAAGCTTCACACACCCGGTTCTCGGCGCATCGACCGCGCAGGTAACGCAGATTTCCGGCGGCGTGGCGCCAAATATGACGCCGGACACCTGCCGGATTCTCATGGATATCCGTATGACACCGGGACTGACAAGTCAGATGGTAGTCGGTCAGGCGGAGGCGTTCGCGGCGGCGCGTTCCGTTACATCAGAAGAAAAATTCCGCGTCAGCTGCCGGATTGTCAATGACCGGCGGGCGATCGAGATTGGAGAATCCCATCCGCTTGTGAAACAGCTCTCGAAGGGACTGGAGAAAAAAGGGCTTCCGGTGGAGACGACTGGGATTAATTTCTTTACAGATGCTTCGATCCTGGTGGAACACAAGCTGGATGCAGCCGTTCTCTTATTTGGTCCGGGCGAGGCAGGTATGGCGCATAAGCCAAATGAGCGGGTCGAGATAGAAAAATATCAGAAATCCATTCAGGTTCTCATGGATCTGATCGCATCGGAGGTGGATGAGTGAGGGCAACCATCAAGGATATTGCCGCTGCGACTGGTTTTTCCGTGACGACAATCTCACTGGTTCTCAATGGAAAAGGATATAAGATCTCGGATGAGACAAAGAATCAGATCCTAGCGAAGGCGCGGGAACTGAATTATCGTCCGAACCAGCTCGCGGTCAGCCTGGTAAAGCGGCAGAGCAAGACCATAGGATTTATCGTCCCGGATATTTCCAATGTATATTTTGCCAATATGGCGCGCGCGATCGATGAGGCGTGCCGCGAAAATGGCTGGAGTGTGATTCTCTGCAACACGAATGATAATTATGACCGGGATCGCGAGTATATCGATCTTCTGGCGGATAAAGGCGCGGACGGCATTGTGTTTATCATGGCTAAAGATAATACGCGGGAGATGGCGGCGGAGGAGATCGATTATCTGGAATCGATCCACATACCCTATGTGGTAGTTGACCGGATCCCGGAGCTTCGGAACTGTCCGGCGGTCGGTACCGACCATGAGATCGGCGGTTATCTGGCGGCGCGCCATCTGTTAAGCCTTGGACACCGGCGGATTGCCTGCGTTGTGGGACCGCATGCGACCCAGATGGATTCGGAGGCCCGTTACCATGGCTACTGCCGGGCGATGGAGGAGGCGGGAATTCCAGTGGATGAACGTCTCGTCTGTGCCGGCGAGTATACGCAGGAGGGCGGCGCGGCGGCGGTCGAAAAGCTTATTTCACAGGATTTTACGGCGATTTTCGCCTGCAACGACGCTTCGGCGTATGGCGTATGCAGAAAACTCAAGGAATACAGAAAGAAAGTACCGGAAGATGTTTCGGTTGTCGGATACGATGACGTTTTCTATGCCCGGATGCTGGAGGTGCCGCTGACAACGATACGCCAGCAGGTACGGGAGATGGGAAGAGAGGCGGTGCGGCTGCTTCTGAAACAGATACGGGAACATAAAAGACCGGAGAGCAAGGTAATCTTTGCGCCGGAACTGGTGGTGCGGGAGAGCACGGCGAGAATACAGCCGTCTCGGTAACCGGAGAGAGAGGGGAGCAGAGTGAAGGTATTGAATTTTGGTTCGCTGAATATTGATTATACGTATCAGGTGGATCATTTTGTAAGAGCGGGAGAGACGATGTCCTCCGAGTCGCTGCAGGTATTCAGCGGCGGCAAAGGGCTGAATCAGTCGATCGCGCTGAGCAAGGCGGGCGCAGACGTATGGCACGCCGGAGCTGTCGGAGCCGGGGATGGAGATTTTCTCATCGAGCAGATGAAGAAGGCGGGCGTCCACACGGAGCTGATCGAGCATCTCGACGGGCAGACAGGACACGCGATCATCCAGAAAGATCCGGCAGGGCAGAACTGCATTCTGCTGTATGGCGGTGCCAACCAGCGGATCACGAGGGAAATGGTGGATCGCGTCCTGACACAGTTTGAGGCGGACGATTTCCTGATTTTACAGAATGAGATCAGCGAGATCGGCTATATCATGGAGAAAGCCCATGAAAAAGGCATGAAGATCGTTCTGAATCCGTCCCCGATGAATGCGAAGATCCTATCCTATCCGCTGGAATATGTGGATTACTTCTTATTAAATGAGGTGGAGGCGTCGGATATCTGCGGCATTGAGGCAACCAAAGATCCGCAGGCGCTGATGAACGGACTGGTAAAACGGTTCCCGGAGGCGAAGATTGTCCTGACACTCGGCGGCGATGGTTCCGTGTACCGCGATGGCGACACAGTCCTTCGTCAGGGAATCTATAAAGTGCCGGTTGTGGACACGACGGCGGCAGGCGATACATTTACCGGTTATTTTATCGGCGGCTTACAGCTCGGTGAAGACCCGAAGACGGCGCTGGAACATGCGGCAAAAGCGGCAGCGATCGCCGTTTCCCGCCCAGGAGCAGCTCCGTCGGTGCCGAACCGGGAGGAAGTCGAGACGTTTGAAGGATAAAAAGCACCTGAAAACTTGTCTTTTAAAACAGAATATAGTAAAATACCATTTGGTGGCGTTTCCGAAATTCGGGCTGGTACCGGGATTTGCGGAGGCGCCTCTTTTTGTGCCCGTCTGACTCTTGTCAGTGTGGGCCTGTAGAAATAAAAAAGGAGAAGGTAAGTAGAAATGGGAAGAGAACGTTTTTCCTCTCGGCTGGGATTTATCCTGATTTCCGCGGGCTGTGCGATCGGTCTGGGAAATGTGTGGAGATTCCCGTACATCGTCGGTCAGTATGGCGGCGCGGCGTTTGTACTGATTTATGCGGCATTTCTGGTGCTTTTAGGTCTTCCGATCATCGTTATGGAATACTCGGTCGGCAGAGCGAGCCAGAAGAGTGCGGCGCTTTCATTTGATGTGCTGGAGCCAAAGGGTACTAAGTGGCATTTTGAAAAATGGTTCGCGATGGCGGGCAACTATGTCCTGATGATGTTTTATACGACGGTAGCCGGATGGCTTCTGCTGTATGTGTTCAAGATGGCGAAAGGCGATTTCGTGGGTCTGGATGCGGACGGTGTAGCCGGGGAATTTGGCTCTGTACTGGCAAATCCGGGTCTGATGACGGTATTTATGCTGCTCTGTGTCGTATTCTGTTTTTCCATCTGTGCGATGGGACTCCAGAACGGCGTTGAGAAGATCACAAAGATGATGATGGTCTGCCTGTTATTCCTGATGGTTGTGCTGGCAATCAATTCGGTGCGGATGGAAGGCGGACGTCCGGGACTTGAATTTTACTTAAAGCCGGATTTTGGCAAGATTCAGGAGGTTGGTGTCGGCAAGGTCGTATTTGCGGCGCTGGGACAGTCGTTCTTCACGTTGAGTATCGGTATCGGTGCGATGGCGATTTTTGGAAGTTATATCGATAAAGAGCGCAGCCTGACCGGCGAGGCGATCAATGTACTGGTCCTTGACACGCTGGTAGCGTTTATGGCGGGACTTATCATTTTCCCGGCGTGTGCGGCTTACGGTATCGAGGCAGGACAGGGACCAAGCCTGATCTTCATCACGCTGCCGAATGTATTTAACCACATGGCAGGCGGACGTTTCTGGGGCACGCTGTTCTTTGTCTTTATGACCTTTGCGGCGGCATCAACGGTCACAGCGGTATTCCAGAATATCGTATCCTTTGCAACGGATCTGACTGGCTGTTCGATCAAAAAGGCAGTCTGCGTCAATCTGGTGGTGATTGCGGTCCTGTCGCTTCCGTGCGTGCTGGGTTTCAATCTCTGGAGTGGTTTCATGCCGTTCGGAGAGGGCAGCAACGTGTTGGATCTCGAGGATTTCATCGTCAGCAACAACCTGCTTCCACTCGGAAGTCTCGTTTACCTGATGTTCTGTACCAGCCGGTATGGATGGGGATTTGAGAATTTTCTCAAGGAGGCAAATGAGGGAAAAGGCGTGAAGTTCCCGCGCCAGGTGCGAGCGTATGTGACATATGTCATTCCACTGATTGTGCTGTTTATTTTTGTGCAGGGGTACTGGAGTAAGTTTTTCCAGTAGACTGTGCAGCTCTTTAGGTAACGAGAAAAAAGGAAAGTCCGGCAGAGGCAAACTCCGCCGGACTTTCCTTTTTTCGCCAAGGCTATTGACATAGTATTTAAGGGAAAGTTTTACGGGATTTTTACACAGTTTTGTTGATTCTGTATAAACAAAAGCTATATTATAACCATTTGTATTAATTTTTATACAGAGTGAAGGGGGCAGAAGATTCATTTTTCAATTGTGAATTTTTTTTACCTGTGTTATACTATACGCGGTAGATTCTAGCTCCTACGCCCGATAATATTTTCACAATTTCGGCAGAAAAGGCATCTGACGGGAGGTGAATGGGTGGAGGATGAAGGAAAATTTAGTAAGAGAAAGAGGGTTTAATTGATGGGTTTGGCTACATTTATAGGCGGCATTCATCCATATGAGGGTAAAGAACTGTCTGAGGATAAGCCGATCAAGGTTCTCGAACCGTTACAGGGCGAGATCATGGTTTATCCGCTGTCCCAGCACATTGGCGCACCTGCGAAACCACTGGTAGCGAAGGGCGATCACGTGCTGAAAGGCCAGATCATTGCAGAGGCAGGCGGATTTATTTCCGCAAACGTACTCAGTTCTGTTTCCGGTACGGTAAAGGGAATCGAGTCCAAGCTGGTTGCTAATGGTGCAATGGTTCAGTCAATCCTGGTGGAGAATGACGGTGAAGAAGAGGCGATTGAGGGCTTCGGAACAGACAGAGATGCAACAAAGCTGTCGAAAGAAGAGATCCGTAAGATCGTTAAGGATGCTGGTATCGTCGGCCTGGGCGGCGCTGGTTTCCCGACACATGTAAAGCTTACTCCGAAGGATGAGAACGCAATTGATTACGTTATCGTCAACGGTGCAGAGTGCGAGCCGTACTTAACCAGTGACTATCGTACCATGATGGAGCGTCCGGAGCAGATTATCGGCGGCCTGAAGGTTATGCTTCAGCTGTTTGACAATGCGAAGGGTGTTATCGGTATCGAGAACAACAAGCCGGAGGCTATCAAGAAGCTGACGGAGATGGTAAAGGACGAGCCGAGGATCGAAGTATGTCCGCTGCTTACCAAGTACCCGCAGGGTGGTGAGCGTACACTTATCTATGCAGTGACAGGACGTGAGATCAATTCTTCCATGCTGCCGGCAGATGCAGGCTGTATCGTAGACAATATTGATACCGTTGCTTCTATTTATAATGCAGTATGCAAGACAACTCCGCTGATCCGCAAGATCATTACGGTAACCGGTGATGCCATTGCAGAGCCGCAGAACTTTGAGGTACGTCTTGGTACCAACTATCAGAGACTGGTAGAGGCAGCAGGCGGCTTTAAACAGGAACCGGAGAAGATGATTTCTGGTGGTCCTATGATGGGACAGGCTCTTTTCAGCCTTGACTTCCCGGTAGCGAAGACTTCATCTGCTCTGACCACCTTTACCAAGGACCAGGTAGCAGCGATGGAGCCGTCAGCATGTATCCGCTGCGGACGCTGTGTAGGCGTTTGTCCGGAGCACCTTGTACCTCCGCTGATGATGAAAGCATCTACGGCTCACGATCTTGAGAAATTCCAGAGCTTAAACGGCATGGAATGCGTTGAGTGCGGATGCTGTGCATATGCTTGTCCGGCAAGACGGCCGCTGACCCAGGCATTCAAAGAGATGCGTAAGGCAGTAGCAGCCAGCCGCAGAAAGTAGGAGGTGGGAAGAAATGGAAAAATTATTAAAAGTATCGTCATCACCTCACGTTCGTGACGGAGTTACGACACAGCGCCTGATGTTTGACGTTGTGATCGCCATGATTCCTGCCAGTGTTTATGGTGTATGGCAGTTCGGCATGAATGCACTTCTGGTTCTGATCGCTACCGTGATCGCCAGTGTGGCAGCCGAGTATCTTTATGAGAAATTAATGCACAAGCCGATTACGATTTCGGACGGCAGTGCAGTTGTTACCGGCATGATTCTTGCACTGAATATGCCGCCGGAAATCCCGGTTTGGATCCCGGTTCTTGGTGCATTCTTTGCAATCATCGTTGTAAAACAGCTTTACGGTGGTCTGGGACAGAACTTCATGAACCCGGCACTGGCAGCCAGATGTTTCCTTCTGACTTCCTTCGCTCTGTTTATGAATAACTTCTCATCCGCAAAGCTTGGATTTGACAGTCTGACAGGTGCAACTCCGCTGGCACAGTTAAGAGCCGGTGAGACAGTGGATCTGGCATCCCTGGTAATCGGACGTATCCCGGGAACTATCGGTGAGGTATCTGTAATTGCCCTGCTGATTGGTGCGATTTACATGGTAGTCCGCAAAGTTATCAGCCCGGTTATCCCGCTGATTTACATTGGAACCGTATTTGTATTTACATTCCTGTTTGGTGGATTCAACCTGACCTATTCTCTCAGTGAGATCTGTGCAGGTGGTCTTATCTTCGGTGCATTCTTTATGGCAACCGATTATGTAACGAGTCCTCTGACTCCGAAGGGACAGATCGTATACGGACTGATCCTCGGAATCGTAACCGGAATCTTCCGTCTCTGGGGTGCTTCTCCGGAGGGCGTTTCCTATGCGATCATCTTCAGCAACCTGCTGGTACCGCTGATTGAGCGCTATACGCTTCCGACAGCATTTGGAAAAGGAGGTCAGAAGAAATAATGAACCAGATTATCAAAAATACAATCATCCTTTTCGTTATTACTCTGGTAGCTGGTATCTGTCTGGGAACAGTACATGATATTACGCTGGATCCGATTGCACAGGCACAGGAGGCAGCAGCTACTAAAACTTATCAGGAAGTTTACCCGGATGCGGCAAGCTTTGATGAACCGCAGGAGCTGGCTGACGCAGTAACTGCTGCAGCGGACAGCATCTCTGAGTGGGGATTTGGAAAAGTTACCATCAATGATGCAAAAGAAGCGCTGGATGCAAGCGGCAACCAGATCGGTTACCTGATTACCTCTACCTCCGCAGAGAGCTACGGCGGCAACGTGCAGATCGCAGTTGGTATCAGCAACGAGGGCGAGCTGACCGGTATCGGTTTCTTAAGCATCAGCGATACGCCAGGTCTTGGTATGAGAGCCAAAGAACCGGATTTCAAGGATCAGTTTATCGGCAAGAAAGCTGAGAACCTGGAAGTTACTAAGACAGGCGCGTCTGCAGACAATCAGATCCAGGCCATCAGTGGTGCGACTATCACTTCCAAAGCAGTTACCAACGCAACAGATGCAGCTATCTATTTCGTGGCTAACTGCCTGGCACAGTAGGAGGTGGAACGATTATGAATAAATATGTAGAGCGCTTATATAATGGTATCTGGAAAGAAAACCCGATTTTCGTTCAGATGCTGGGTCTGTGTCCGACTCTGGCGGTAACTACTTCCGCTATCAACGGTGTCGGCATGGGTCTTTCAACAACCGCCGTATTAGTTGCGGCCAATATCCTGATTGCGATGCTTCGTAAGATTATTCCGGATGGTGTACGTCTTCCGGCAGAGATCGTAGTAGTAGCATCCTTCGTAACTATCATCGATATGCTGATGGAAGGTTTTGTTCCGGGCTTATATGCTTCCCTGGGACTTTACATTCCGCTGATCGTAGTTAACTGTATCATCCTTGGCCGTGCCGAGGCATATGCTATGAAGAACGGTCCGGTTCTTTCTGCATTTGATGGTATCGGTATGGGACTTGGATTTACAGTTGCTCTGGCACTCATCGGTTCCTTCCGTGAGCTTCTGGGTGCAGGCACCATTTTTGGTAAACAGATTATGCCGGCAGCTTTCCAGCCAATTTCTATCTTCATCCTTGCACCGGGTGCATTCTTTGTTCTGGCTGCCCTGACTGCTCTTCAGAACCGTCTGAAGATGCCGTGTGCAACCAACGGTTCTGTTAAACAGAAGAAGAAAGGCGGATGTAACGGTGATTGCTTAAGCTGTGCCGGACATACTGCAGAATGTGATAAGGAACAGGAGGAGAAGTGATGAAAGAATTACTTATTATTGCCATAAGCTCGGCGCTGGTCAGCAACGTCGTACTGAGCCAGTTCCTCGGTATCTGCTCCTTCGTCGGTGTATCTAAAAAAGTTGAAACAGCAGCAGGTATGGGCGGTGCGGTTATCTTCGTTATCACCATCGCTTCCATCGTTGCAAGCTTGATTTACCAGTTTGTTCTTCAGCCCCTTGGTATCGATTACCTGAAAACCATCGTTTTCATTCTCGTTATCGCAGCGCTGGTTCAGATTGTAGAGATGTTCTTAAAGAAGTGCATGGTTTCCCTGTATAATGCGCTGGGCGTGTTCCTTCCGCTGATCACAACAAACTGTGCCGTTCTTGGTGTTGCTATTACAAACGTTCAGAATGGTTACGGATTTGCACAGAGCGTGGTAAATGGTGTTGGTACAGCCGTTGGTTATACGATCTCCATCATTCTTTTAGCAGGTATTCGTGAGCACATTGAAGGAAATGATATCCCGTATAACTTCCAGGGATCTCCTATCGTACTGGTAACAGCAGGCCTGATGGCAATTGCATTTCTCGGATTTTCCGGATTACTGTAGAAGGAGGAGACGAAGATGGATATGAATTCAATCATTATTGCAGCTGTCGTAATCGCGGCAGTCGGCATTATCGTCGGTGTAGGCCTTGGTCTGTTCGGCGCAAAGTTTAAAGTAGAAGTGGATGAAAAAGAGGCAGCTGTCCGTGAAGAGCTTCCGGGCAACAACTGTGGTGGTTGTGGTTATCCGGGTTGTGATGGTCTTGCTAAGGCTATCGCAGAAGGGAAAGCTCCGGTCAATGCCTGCCCGGTCGGCGGTGCTCCGGTTGGCGAGAAGATCGCTGCTATCATGGGTGTAGAGGCTGGTTCCTCTGAGAAGAAGGTAGCTTTCGTTAAATGTAAAGGTACCTGCGACAAGACAAAAGTACAGTACGAGTACCATGGTATCGAGGACTGTGCGAAGGCATCCGTTGTACCGGGTGGCGGTGCGAAGGCATGTTCTTACGGCTGTACCGGTTTCGGTACCTGTGTGAAGGCATGTAAATTCGATGCAATCCACGTGGTAGACGGCGTAGCGGTTGTAGACAAAGAGAAGTGTGTAGCGTGTGGTGCCTGCGTGGCAGCCTGCCCGAAACACCTGATCGACCTGGTACCGTACAAGGCAAAACATCTGGTACAGTGCAGCTCCCACGATCGTGGACCGGCTGTCAAGGCAGCCTGCCAGGTTGGCTGTATCGGCTGTACGCTGTGTACCAAGCAGTGTAAGTTTGACGCAATCCATATGGATAACAACGTAGCTGTTATCGATTATGAGAAGTGCGTAAACTGCGGAGCTTGTGCAGCGAAGTGCCCGGTTAAGGTTATTCAGTAAATAACGTAAATGAATACGCGTGACTGTGAAGGTACTGAACAGTCACGAATACGGAAGTAAAACGTCCGGTTGAACCGTTTGGAAAGACGGTTCAACCGGACGTTTTGATTAGAAGAAGCTATATGGAGTGATATGAAACTTAAAGGATCGCTTTCGCCAGTGCGGTATGTATCACATTTAAGAGTGCCTGTGAGGTATACTGGCTGCCGCTTTCAAAGGAGAGATTTTCAAGCGACTGCGTGCTCACGATCTGCTCCGAGAGATGCGAAGCGGAAGGGGAGAGCAGCGGGTACATAGTTTCGATGGAATCACTTAAAGGACGGCAGGTAACAGAGGTGATTTGGGTGGAATCAACCGTGACTTCGACATTGACTGCCTGGCTGCCGAGTGTCAGGGTAGAACTGTACATGCCTGGCAGATAGTGGATACCAGCCGCAGCAGGGGCAGAAGCACTCTGTGTCTTCCTTCCAGGACGGAACATGATGAGGAGAAGCGCGATGAGAAGAAGCCCCAGCCCGATAAAGATAGCAGTATAAATAATCTCTTTCATGCGGAGTACGACAATTTTTGTTTTTGAACTCATAAGAAAGCTCCGGAATTCGTTTAGTACAGTGTATGAGACGGTTTGAGGGAAAATGAAAGAATATGATTTGTTATAAAAATAAAAGTCCCTATTTACATTTGTGTGTCTGATGTATCAACAGTATAATGATACATTTCACAAATTGCGTATGCGATTAGAAAATCAAGTAGTCCAAATTCCATAAAATGAAATTTTAGGGCAAATTACAGACATTAGCTTGGCTGTAGTATTTTTAAACAACATGTGTTAGACTACTGTTATACTAATCGGTATTTAACGAGGAGGTAATGATTATGAGTAGAAATATAAAAGGTGGTTTTTTAACATTAAGTGGTGTTGTTGGTATTGTGGGAATGATAATAGTGGCAATGCAAAATCCAGCAACTGAATGGGTAACGCCACCTGGAAGAATGATTGTAAGTATTTTAGAAAATGGATTATTGATTCCTACGGTTTTATTCCTTGTTCTTTTTATTTATGGATTGTATATTCTCCTAACGGAGAAAAACGATTGAGCAATACCGGTTTGTCGAATTAAGAAAACCGGTATTTGTGGAGGAGGAATTCTGTAATGAAATTTTTTGAAAATACCCGTAAGCCACAAGGCTTCGGCGGAAAATTGATGACGAAGATGATGAACAGCGGTCACGCCAAATTATCGCAATGGGGATTCTCAAATATCTCCGCGAAGTCTGATGCTGAAGTTCTGGACGTCGGCTGTGGCGGCGGAGCAAATATTGCGGTCTGGCTTGATAGATGTGGAAATGGCCACGTGACAGGAATGGATTATTCTGAGGTTAGTGTGGCAGAATCTCAAAAATTGAACGCCCTCGCCATTAAACAAGGGAAATGTAATGTAGTTCAAGGAGATGTATCTGCTATACCCTTTTCTGACGCGACTTTTGATTATGTTTCTGCCTTCGAAACAGTTTACTTTTGGCCAGGATTAGTAAAATGCTTTTCCGAGATCAACCGTGTGCTAAAAAGCGAAGGCATATTCCTGATTTGTAACGAGAGTGACGGAACGAATGCCGCAGATGAAAAATGGACAAAGATGATCAATGGTATGAAGATTTACACATCTAAACAACTTGTTGCCGCTTTGAAAGAAGCGGGTTTTACAGAGATCAAAACGTATTCAAATGCAAAAAATCATTGGATAAGTATTGTTGCAACGAAATAGCCAAATTCCAGTTTGTCAATTACAGGTGACATTGAAAGAGTCAGCCCATTCAAGGTGCTGGCTCTTTCAAAAATTCAAATCTAATAAATTGCACGACAACTTAGAGTAAAAATGAATACCCATTAGCCAGAAATGAATAGAAAATGAATAAAAGAGTGGTGTTTCGTATAATTATGAGTTAGTATGCATCAGACACACTTTTGTAAAAAGGGAGAAATAAAAAGAGCTGCCATCCGTTGATATGCTTTGATAGGATCCCCCATGTTTTCGTACGGTCAGCGCAGTAAATGCGCAAACCCAAACAGTTACCCCAAATCTACGAAAAGGGAATCTGATCAGCGGATGGCAGCTTCTGAGATTTTATGACACGATATTAAACATTGAAGCGGAAGAGTACGACATCGCCGTCCTTCACCACGTAGTCCTTGCCCTCCATGCGTACCAGCCCTTTTTCTCTGGCTGCATTGTAGGAACCGCAGTCTAAAAGATCCTGATAGTTGACTACCTCGGCTTTGATGAAACCGCGCTCAAAATCAGAGTGGATCTTTCCAGCTGCCTGCGGAGCTTTGGTGCCGACCTTGATGGTCCATGCGCGTGTCTCGGTTTCTCCGGCAGTCAGATAACTGATGAGACCAAGCAGACGGTAGCTGGCTGCGATCAGTTTTTCAAGACCGGATTCGGTCAGACCGAGATCTTCGAGGAACATCTTTTTCTCGTCCTCGTCCAGTTCTGCGATTTCCTGTTCAATCTGTGCACAGATAACAAATACCTCGCTGTCGTTCTCAGCTGCAAATTCGCGAACCTGTTTTACATATTCATTGGAAGCACCGTCATCTGCCAGATCATCCTCGGATACGTTGGCAGCGAAGATAACCGGTTTCCAGGTTAAGAGATCCAGCGTATTGATGAACGTGAGTTCATCCTCGTCCTCCGGCTCAAAGCTTTTTGCCAGTTTGCCATCTTCCAGGTGAGCATACAGTTTCTTTAAAGTTTCCAGTTCTTTGGCCAGAGCCTTATTTCCCATGGCACTCTTGGTCGTCTTGGCGATACGGCGTTCCAGAACCTCCATATCGGAGAAGATAAGCTCCAGGTTGATGGTTTCGATATCGCGGAGCGGATTGACGCTGCCGTCTACATGGATAACATTTGGATCCTCAAAGCAACGGACAACGTGTACGATCGCGTCTACCTCACGGATATTGGCAAGGAACTGGTTACCAAGACCTTCGCCCTTGGAAGCGCCCTTTACCAGACCAGCGATATCAACGAACTCGATTACAGCCGGAGTGATTTTGGCAGAATTATAAAGAGCTGCTAACTGACCCAGACGCGGATCTGGAACCGGTACGACACCGACGTTCGGATCGATGGTACAGAACGGGTAATTGGCAGACTCAGCGCCAGCCTTGGTCAGAGAATTAAACAGTGTACTTTTGCCTACGTTTGGCAGACCTACGATACCTAATTTCATTTTATGATTTACCTATCCGAAAATCCTTTGCTTATCAGGATTTCCGCCTTTCTTTCGGTTTCTTATTGCGCCTTTTTACGCCCTTTTTGTAATGTTTCTTAATTTTAATGAAAGAAATCAATGCAACTATGTATTATAGCAGAAAGACAGCGCTTTTTCAATCTCAAAGGAGACATTTTGTGGCTATAGGAATGCAGAAATGGTTACTGGGCACGCATGCGTGAACAGTAACCAGAAATGTGTAATGGTTGTCTATTTTCCTGTTTAAGAAGTAAGAAAGGATTTTTTAAGGGAGCTGCGGAGTGGTAGGATAGAGCTGAAATACATGATTTTGCAGTAGAAAGAAACTATAAAAATATAGGAATAATTAGAACAAATAAAAAAAAATAAAAAAAACAAAAAAATGCTTGCATTCGCGGAGCGCCTGTGCTATACTAAGCTTCGTCAGTGAGTGACTCACTCGACAGGCAAAAATAAAAAGCAGTAAGCGGGAGTGCTGGAATTGGCAGACAGGCAAGACTAAGGATCTTGTGGGTGTATGCTCGTGTGGGTTCAAGTCCCATCTCCCGCAGTGAGCAGAAGTGGCGGAATTGGCAGACGCGCACGGTTCAGGTCCGTGTGATGGCAACATCATGAGGGTTCAAGTCCCTTCTTCTGCATGACTGATAGCCCGGTACAGAGATGTGCCGGGTTTTTGCTATACTCTGATTCAATAAATTCAGATATAAATTTGCGGAAAACAGGCTTGCAATTCAAATGAAATTGTGCTATACTACTCTTTGTCGGTGAGAAAATCATCGGACAGAGAAAATTGAAAAACAGTAAGCGGGAGTGCTGGAATTGGCAGACAGGCAAGACTAAGGATCTTGTGGGTGTATGCTCGTGTGGGTTCAAGTCCCATCTCCCGCAGTAAGCAGAAGTGGCGGAATTGGCAGACGCGCACGGTTCAGGTCCGTGTGATGGCAACATCATGAGGGTTCAAGTCCCTTCTTCTGCATGATCGATAGCCCGGTACAGAGATGTACCGGGTTTTGTTTTGTTAAAAAAATAGATAGAATATGATGCTGGGATTTGCCATATAAGCATAAACTGTAAAATGAGTGAATTAGTGAATGGCAAGAGCCAGAAAAAAGAAAACCTTTTAAACTTATCTTTGGATGCGACAGAAGCGGAACGGGAAAAGTCCCCGGCACTTCAGATGGGATACGACCAGAATACGAAACGCTGGGAATTAATCATTCAATATAATGGAACTGTGGAAAAGTTGCAGGAACAGCTGCCGCAGGCGGAAATTTATCCACTTTCCGGCGGCTACGCGATTGTGCGGCTCCCTGAATCGCAGGTGGATGATCTGGCAGGATTATCACAGGTTGAGTATATAGAAAAGCCGAAGCGTCTTTATTTTGAGGTGAACCGGGCGATTCGGGATACCTGTATTGCGCCGGTGCAGAGCGGAAATCAAGTCTCTCAAAACGTGTATGGCAGAGATGCTGATTTAAGTGGTCGAGGCACATTGACTGCCATCATCGACTCCGGAATCGATTATTTCCATCCGGACTTTCGAAACGCAGATGGAACGACGCGCATCGCCGCACTTTGGGATCAGGAGCAGAACCGGATTTATACGCGGGAGGAGCTCAACCGGGCATTGGAGGCGGGCAGCCGGGAACGCGCTTACGAGATCGTCCAGTCGCGGGATGTGAGTGGGCACGGGACGGCAGTTGCGGCGATTGCAGCCGGAAATGGCTGGGAGGGCGGCGGACACTACCGGGGAGTAGCCTGGGAGAGTGAACTTCTGGTCGTGAAGCTTGGAACGCCGCTTGCGGATTCATTTCCCAGGACAACAGAGCTGATGCGGGCGTTGGACTATGTGGTGGGAATCGCACAGGAATGGCGGATGCCGGTGGCGGTGAATCTGAGCTTTGGAAATACCTACGGTTCTCATGACGGAACCAGCCTGCTGGAGACGTATCTAAATTCGATGGCAGAGCGGGGGCGGACTTCCATCATCGTGGGAACCGGAAATGAAGGATACAGCATGGGACACCGGGCGGGATTTCTGCAGATGGGACGTCCGGTGGAGATAGAGCTTGCAGTGGGGGAATATCAGACGGGCTTCGGTGTGCAGCTATGGAAATTGTATCAGGACCGGTTTTCAGTAGAAATTTTCAGCCCGGGCGGCAGCAGCACCGGGCTGATCCGGGAATCGTTGGGAGCACAGCGGCTTTCCTATGAGACGGAAGAGATTCTTCTATATTATGGGATGCCGAGTCCATACAGTCAGGCGCAGGAGATTTATCTGGATTTGATTCCAAAAGGAAGCTACATTCAGGACGGGCTCTGGAAAATCCGTCTGATTCCAGAAGAAATACGGGATGGTCAGTATGATCTGTGGCTGCCAGCGGGCATGGCACTGAACAGGGAAACACGTTTTTTGACGGCATCGCCGGACACGACGCTGACAATCCCATCGACCGCCAGCCGGGCGATCTCGGTGGGGGCGTACGATGACGCCACGCAGGCGTATGCAGATTTTTCCGGTCGTGGATTTGCAAGATTGGGGCATCCGATCAAACCAGAGCTGGTGGCACCTGGTGTAAATATCATCACCGCCCGCGCAGGCGGCGGATATGAGGCGGTGACAGGAACTTCCTTTGCCGCTCCATTTGTGACCGGATCGGCGGCGCTGATGATGCAATGGGGGATTGTAAATGGGAACGATCCCTACCTGTATGGGGAGAAGCTGAAAGCATATCTCATCCGCGGGGCGCGGAGTCTGCCGGGGGAGACGGTATATCCGAATGAGCGGGTAGGGTATGGGGCATTGTGTCTGGAGCGAAGTTTCCCGTTGTAAAAACAATAGGAAGTGCAAGGTGCACAAAAAACAATAAATGAAATTGTAAATTATATTTAAAGTGTTAATTGAATTTTCCGCTCAAAAGAGTATAATTTACATGATATAAAATGCAATGAGCATGGAAAGACATAAAAGAACGGAAATACAGAGAGTCACTGGATGGATCGGGAAAGCTGTTGGGATAGAAAATTCGCCTTTGTTATCCGACTGGATAGCAGAGGCGTTTTTTTATAAATAAACAAAGGAAAGAGGTTTAACTATGAGTGGAGTAATGATGATGATAATCGCCATCGTTGTTCTGGGAGGAGCATACCTCCTGTACGGGCGTTATCTCCAGAATAAGTGGGGCATCGATCCGAATGCCAAAACTCCGGCATATGAGATGGAGGACGGTGTTGATTATGTACCGGCTGATACAAACGTTGTGTTTGGTCATCAGTTCGCGTCGATCGCCGGTGCGGGTCCGATCAATGGTCCGATCCAGGCGGCAATTTTTGGCTGGCTTCCGGTCCTGCTTTGGATTTTAATCGGCGGCGTATTTTTCGGCGCCGTTCAGGATTTTGCATCCATGTATGCGTCTGTCAAAAATAAGGGACGAACAATCGGATACATCATCGAAGAGTACATTGGAAAATTAGGAAAGAAATTATTCCTTTTATTCTGCTGGCTGTTCTGTATTCTGGTTGTTGCAGCGTTTGCAGACGTTGTAGCGGGAACATTTAAGGGATTTACGGTCGATGAGGCAGGTGTTGTCACAAAGATAGCGGCAAATGGAGCCGTTGCAACTACTTCTATGTTATTTATCATCGAGGCAGTTGCACTTGGATATTTCCTCAAATATACCAAATTCAACAAATGGATCAACACAGCCGTCGCTATTTTATTACTGGTGGCAGCGATCGCACTGGGACTGAATTTCCCGGTCTATGTCGATCTTGGAACCTGGCATATTATTATCTTTGTGTACATTCTGATTGCCAGTGTCGCTCCGGTATGGGCGCTGCTTCAGCCGCGTGATTATCTGAACAGCTATCTGCTGATCTTTATGATCGTCGGTGCAGTTATCGGTGTATTTGTGGCCAATCCGGCATGTAATTTGAAACCGTTTACAAGCTTTAATGTAAATGGACAGTATATGTTCCCGATTTTATTTGTAACGATTGCCTGTGGCGCAGTTTCCGGTTTCCATTCTCTGGTATCTTCCGGTACTGCATCTAAACAGATCAAAAATGAAAAGAACATGCTTCCGGTTTCGTTTGGCGCAATGCTGATGGAGAGTATGCTTGCTATCATCGCACTGATTGCAGTTGCTTCCTTTGCAGATGGCGAGGCAGCAGCACAGGGACTTACCACCCAGCCGCAGATTTTTGCAGGCGCGATCGCAAACTTTCTTTCCGTAGTTGGTCTGCCGCATTCGCTTGTATTTACATTAATCAACCTGGCGGTATCTGCATTTGCACTGACTTCCCTGGATTCGGTTGCCCGGGTAGGACGTCTGTCGTTCCAGGAATTTTTCATGGATTCGGATACAGACGAGGAAAATATGAGCCCGTTTGTAAAAGTAGTAACCAATAAATATTTTGCAACCATCATCACACTGGTACTCGCGTACCTGCTTACCAAGGTTGGCTATGCAGAGATCTGGCCGTTATTCGGTTCTGCAAACCAGCTGTTATCGGTACTT
This sequence comes from Clostridium sp. AF50-3, assembly GCF_003477445.1. NCBI lineage: Bacteria > Bacillati > Bacillota > Clostridia > Eubacteriales > Clostridiaceae > Clostridium > Clostridium sp. AF50-3. Next base: position 185,056 of record NZ_QUDH01000005.1, read on the forward strand.
GCTCTTGTAGCTTGTGCAGTATTCTTAAAGAAAACCAAGCGTCAGGGCTGGATGCTCTGGGTGCCGATGCTGTTCATGATGGCAGTTACCTTTACTGCACTGAGCATGACCATCATAAAGCTCACAAACGCATTTATGACGACCGGTCTGGATCTGGGAAATACACTGCAGCTTGTATTTGCAGTGCTGCTGTTAATCCTGGGTGTATTAGTAGCAATTCAGGGTATCAAGAAACTGCTTGAAAAAGCGGATAAGTAAAAATAATAAGTGAAAATAAAATGTAGATGAGGTCCATCAGGGACAGCCGTTACGTTTTGTATGTATGATAGTAAAGAGAGGATGTCTGTATTCAAAAGAACAGATGTCTTCTCTTTTTCATTCTAAGCCCCTTTGTTCAATAGATGGAAATAAGTAGTCATAATTCCCCTTCTTTCCACATAAAATAAAAAAAGAAAATAGAAAAAGATCAAAAATCCATGGAAAACCTCTGTCCCAAATTACAAAAATATGATATTATTATAAGATAATGGGCGAACTTTCGAATTTATTCCGTAAATTATTCTGAATAAAGGTGGGATCTGGATGAATATCAGAGAAACGATCGAAAAATGGGAACAGGAAACCCTGAGTCTGTATGCGTCGCTGAGTGCGAATACACGGGGACGGGAGCGGAAAGAACCGCTCTGCGACATCCGGCCAGAGTATCAGCGCGATCGCGACCGTATTCTGCACAGCAAATCGTTCCGGCGTCTGAAACAGAAAACGCAGGTTTTTCTGGCGCCGGAGGGCGACCATTACCGGACGCGCCTGACGCACACGCTGGAAGTATCGCAGATAGCGCGCACGATCGCGAAAGCGCTGCGGCTGAATGAGTCTCTGGCGGAGGCGATCGCGCTGGGGCACGATCTGGGACATACGCCGTTTGGTCATTCGGGGGAGGCGGTGCTCAACCGGCTCTGCAGCGAGGGGTTCGCGCATTATCAGCAGAGTGTCCGCATTGTGGAGGTGCTGGAGCAGAAGGGGCAGGGGCTGAACCTGACCTGGGAGGTTCGCAACGGGATCCTGAACCACCGGACGAGCGGTCATCCGGCGACGCTGGAAGGGAATGTTGTGCGGCTTTCAGATAAAATTGCCTACATAAACCATGATATAGATGATGCGATCCGGGGAAAGATCATGAAGGAAGAGGATTTGCCGCGGGAGTACACGGACATTCTGGGAAACAGTGTGCATGAGCGGCTGAATATCATGATCCACGACATCATCGAGCACAGCCAGGACAAGCCGGAGGTGGCGATGTCACCGGAACGCGAGGAGGCGATGCACGGGCTGCGCCGCTGGATGTTTGACCATGTCTACCATGACGGGATTGCGAAAGCGGAGGAAGGGCGCGCACAGCAGATGATCGAGATGCTGTATGGATATTATATGGCGCATCCGGAGGAACTTCCGGAAGAATCCCACCGGATTATGGAGATAAGAAATGAGACGAAAGAGCGCGCGGTATGCGATTATATCGCGGGTATGACAGATATTTACGCGATTGACCGGTTTAAGGAATTGTTTATTCCGAAAGCCTGGAGCGTATAAGGAGGAAGAAATGTATTATCCGGAAGAGGTAATCGAGGAAGTCAGAATGCGTAGCGACATTGTGGATGTGATTTCCGGATACGTGAAGCTGCAGAAGAAGGGAAGCAACCTGTTTGGACTCTGCCCGTTTCATCATGAGAAATCGCCATCCTTTTCGGTGTCGCCGTCCAAGCAGATGTACCACTGCTTTGGCTGCGGTGTCAGCGGCAATGTGATTACGTTTGTGATGGAATATGAAAATTATTCATTCCGCGAGGCGGTTGAGATGCTGGCGGACCGTTCGGGCGTGAAACTGCCGAAGATGGAATATTCTAAAGAGGCAAAGGCGAAGGCGGACCGCAAGGCGGCGCTTCTGGAGATCAATAAGCTGGCAGCCAATTATTTTTATTACCAGCTCAAGCAGCCGCAGGGAAAGATAGGATATGATTATCTGGTAAAGCGGAAGCTGACGGATGAGACGATCCGGCGGTTCGGACTGGGATTTTCCAATAAAATCAGCGACGATCTGTATCGGTATCTGAAAAGCAAGGGCTATGAGGACGAGCTTTTAAAGGATACGGGGCTGGTAACGATTGAGGAGCGCGGTGCCAGGGACAAGTTCTGGAACCGTGTCATGTTTCCGATCATGGATGTCAACAGCCGGGTGATCGGGTTTGGCGGTCGTGTCCTCGGGGATGGAGAACCGAAATACTTAAATTCACCGGAGACGATGCTGTTTGACAAAAGCCGGAATCTATACGGACTTAATTACGCGCGTACTTCGAGAAAGAAATATATGATGCTCTGCGAGGGCTACATGGATGTGATTTCCATGCACCAGGCGGGTTATACGAACGCGGTCGCATCGCTGGGAACGGCGCTGACCGAGCAGCATGCGGCGCTTCTGAAGCGGTATACGGATCAGGTCATTCTGACCTACGACAGCGATGGCGCGGGCGTCAAAGCGGCGCTGCGGGCGATTCCGATCCTCAAGCGGGCAGAAATTTCAACCAAGGTATTGAATATGCGTCCGTATAAGGATCCAGATGAATTTATGAAAAACCTGGGAGCAGAGGAGTTTGAAAAGCGGATCGAGACGGCGAGAAACAGCTTTCTCTATGAGATCGATGTGCTGAAAGCCGGCTTTGATATGGAAGATCCGGAGCAGAAGACGGCATTTTACAATCAGACGGCGCGCAAGCTGCTTGAATTTGGCGAGGCGCTGGAGCGGGATAATTATATACAGGCGGTTTCGCGGGAATACTTTATCAATTATGAAGATCTGCGGCGGCTGGTCAACCAGCTCGGAAGCCGGTATGGCGTCGGGGAGACGGCAGCAGGCGGATATGCAGGTCGCTATGGTGATTCATATAGAACCGGAAATACGACTGGTGCTGTACAAAACAGGGAGGTAGGCGGAAGCGTCGGCAGTGCCGGGGCAGTGTCGGAAAACCACGGTGCTGGAAATGCAGAGCTTCCGGGAAATGCGGGACCGGCGGTGAGACCGGTGGGCAGGAAGAAGGAGAAGGACGAGGGCATCCGCCGTTCAGAACGCCTGCTTCTTACATGGCTGATTGAAGAACCATCGTTATATGCCCGGATCAAGGACATCATCGGACCGGAGGATTTTGTAAAACCACTTTATAAAGAAGCGGCAAAAGCTGTATTTGAGGGTCTGGAAGCTGGAAATGTCAATCCGGCGGCGATTTTGAACCGCTTTATCGACGACGAGGGCAATTACAAAGAAGTCGCGGCGCTTTTCAATGCAAGTCTGGAAGAATCCTTAAACAATGAGGAGCAGAAAAAGGCATTTGCGGAGACGGTGCGCCGGATCAAGAAGAACAGCCTCGACGATCAGATCCGGCGGGCGTCGGATTTGAATGAGCTGCAGCGGCTCATACGGGAACAGGCGGGATTGCCTTCGCTCGTAATTACGTTGGAGTGATTGCGGATTGGGAAAAATTGGGTTACTGTACACGGGTAGGCACTTTTGGAACCGAAAGTGCCGTAAGAAAACGTGGTGGCAGCAGGAATTTGCCGTATTGAAATGCGAAGCCACGGCAAATTCCGTTACTGGACACGTATGCGTGTTCAGTAACAAAATTGGAAATGGTCGGGCAGGTTCTGAGGATGGAAGGAAGGACGAACTATGGAAGAGAAAAAAGTTACATTTGAAGAAAAACTCACACAGCTTCTGGAATTGGCAAAAACAAAGAAAAATGTACTGGACAATAAAGAAATATTGAATTATTTCCATGGTGAGATACTGAGCCCGGAACAGCTCGATCAGATCTATGATTTTCTGGAAAATCATCATGTAGACGTTCTCCGGATGGATGACGATGAGGACATGGAGCCAGAACTTTTTGAAGACGGCGAGGAGGAGGAGCCGATCGACGTGGACAACCTGGATCTCAGCATCCCGGATGGCGTCAGTCGATGATCCAGTCCGGATGTATCTGAAAGAGATCGGAAAAGTGCCGCTGCTTTCCCCGGAAGAGGAAATTGAACTGGCGAAGCGGATGGAGCTGGGAGATGAAAATGCCAGAAAACGTCTGGCGGAGGCGAATCTGCGCCTGGTTGTCAGCATTGCGAAGCGCTATGTCGGCAGAGGTATGCAGTTCCTTGACCTGATTCAGGAAGGAAATCTGGGTCTTATCAAGGCGGTTGAAAAATATGATTATTCAAAAGGATTTAAGTTCAGCACCTATGCAACCTGGTGGATCCGTCAGGCGATCACGCGCGCGATCGCGGATCAGGCGCGGACGATCCGGATTCCGGTTCACATGGTGGAGACGATCAATCGTCTGATCCGGACTTCCAGACAGCTTTTACAGGAACTTGGACGGGAACCTACCCCGGAGGAGATCGCGGAAAAGATGGAGATGCCGGTCGATCGTGTGCGGGAGATCATGAAGATTTCACAGGATCCGGTTTCCTTGGAGACACCGATCGGCGAGGAGGAAGACAGTCATCTGGGCGATTTCATTCAGGACGATCATGTGCAGGTTCCGGTCGATGCGGCAACCTATACATTGCTGCATGAACAGCTCATGGAAGTGCTCGATACGCTGACCGAGCGGGAGCAGAAGGTGCTGCGTCTGCGCTTTGGCCTGGACGACGGCAGACCGCGCACGCTCGAAGAGGTAGGACGGCAGTTCAATGTCACCCGCGAGCGGATCCGCCAGATCGAGGCGAAAGCGCTGCGGAAGCTGCGCCATCCGAGCCGGAGCAAAAAATTGAAGGATTATCTGGATGAATGATCTGGAAAGAAGAAATAAAAAGTAGAACACAGGAGAATAAATCATGCGGACAGAAGTAAAACTCTCGAAGCGTCTGGAACGGATCGCTTCTTTTGTACAGCCGGGCAGCCGGGTGGCAGATATCGGCACCGATCACGGTTATGTGCCGATCTGGCTGGTGCAGAAGGGCGTGTGCCCGTCGGCATTGGCGATGGATGTGCGGAAAGGCCCACTGGAGCGGGCGGAAGAACACGTGGAAGAGGTGGGGCTTTCCGGGAAAATTGAACTGCGCCTGTCAGACGGACTGGCAAAATTGAAGGCAGGCGAGGCAGACACAGTTGTGATCGCCGGAATGGGCGGAAAACTGACCTGCCGGATTCTGGAACAGGGACGCCATGTGTGGGAGAATTGGAGCGAGGGAAAAGAACGCCTGATTCTGTCGCCGCAGTCGGAGCAGGACGAAGTGCGTCATTTTCTGGAGGAACAAGGATTTTTAATTCTCCGGGAAGCGATGCTGACGGACGAGGGAAAATATTACATAGTGATAGAAGCGGCGCGAGGCACGATGCGGCCAGGGAGAGAGCAGGATTACCGTTTTGGAGCCGATTTGATCCGGAAGAAAGATCCGGTGCTGCTTGCGTATCTGGAGAAAGAAGAGAAGATGACGCGGCAGGTGCTGGCAGGGCTGACAGAAAATGATGCCCAGAACAAGAAGGGAACTTTAGAAGCCAGTGAAGCGGGAGAGACGGCGATCAGCCGCCGAGCAGCGCGCATCAACGAACTGACCGCCTATCTGGCGCTGATAGAGGAGACGAGACATGAAATGCAGTGAGATTATCAAGATCCTGGAAACACTTTCGCCGCGCAGCATGGCATGTGACTGGGACAATCCGGGGCTTTTAGCGGGGCGCAGCGGGAAGGAAGTGAAGACGATCTTTCTGGCGGTGGACGCCACCGATTCTGTGATTGAGCAGGCAGAGCAGGCGGGGGCGGATATGATTTTGACGCACCATCCGCTTATTTTCAAAGGAATCAAGCAGGTGTCCGATCAGAATTTCATCGGCAGAAGAGCCTGCGGATGATTCAGGATGATATTTCCTACTATGCGATGCACACGAATTTCGACGCAGCGCCGGGCTGCATGGCAGATCTGGCGGCAAAGAAGCTGGGATTGACGGATTGTGAAGTTTTAGAGAAAATGGGAGAGACCGGAGACGGTACTTCCTACGGAATCGGATGCACTGGACGCTTCGAACAGCCGATGACGCTGCGGGCAGCTGCCGAGCAGGTCAAGGAGGCATTTGGCCTGCCGTATGTGGCGGTCTTCGGTGAGCTGGACGGTGAGGCAGTGATTCAGAAAGCGGCGGTCTGCCCGGGCGCAGGAGGAAGCACGATGGGAGAGGCACTGGCAGCCGGGGCGCAGGTTTATATCACAGGAGATATCAGCCACCATGAAGGAATCGACGCGGTTGCACAGGGCATGGCGGTCATCGACGCTGGACATTATGGAATTGAACACATTTTTACTGAATTTATGGAGAAATATCTGATGGGGAAGCTGGGAGACGCCGTGAAGGTTGTGCGGGAGAAACCGGCGTTTCCAATCCAGATTGTTTAGGGAGGGGATTACATGCCGGAAGTACGGATTGGGAGTGAGATAAAAACATATCCGCAGGGAACCGCCTATGCGGAGATTGCGGAGGAATATCAGAAGAATTACGAGAATGATATTCTTCTGGTCTCGGTAAATGGACGGCTGCGGGAGCTGCATAAAACACTGCAGAAGGACTGCCAGATGGAATTTATCACAGCGGCAGATACGGCTGGCTATCTGGCATATCAGAGAAGTGCCGTCTTTCTGATGATGAAAGCCTTTCAGAATGTGGCAGGCAGGGAAAATGTGAAAAATATCACGGTCTGCTTTTCTGTTGAAAATGGCCTGTATGTGGAGGTGGAAGGCAGGGTAACACTCAGCCAGGAGCTCTTAGACCGTGTGAAAGCGGAGATGAAGCGCCTGTCTGAGCAGGATCTGCCGCTGCAGAAACGGAGTGAAAATACGGATGAGGCGATGGATCATTTCCAGGAGCAGGGCATGTATGACAAGGCGCGTTTGTTCAATTACCGGCGGGCGTCGCGGGTCAATGTTTACCGGCTCGGCGATTATGACGACTATTTCTACGGATATATGGTCATGAGCACCCGGTATCTCAAATATTTTGATTTACAGATGTACGAGGAAGGATTTATCCTGCGTCTGCCGAACAAGAAGCAGCCGAAGGCGATTCAGCCGTTCCATCCGCAGAAAAAACTGTTTGATGTCCAGCAGGAGGCGGAAAAGCTCGGTCACAAGCTCGGTGTGTTTGACGTGGGAACACTCAACGATACGATCGCCCAGGGGCGCATGAACGACCTGATCCTGATGCAGGAGGCGCTGCAGGAAAAGAAGATCGGAGATATCGCGGAGCAGATTCATGAGAGCGGACGCAAGCTGGTTATGATTGCGGGACCGTCCTCTTCGGGAAAAACAACTTTTTCGCACCGTCTGTCGATTCAGCTCGGCGCGCTGGGAATGAAACCGCATCCGATCGCGGTGGACAATTATTTTGTCAACCGTGTGGACAGCCCGCGGGATGAAAATGGAAATTACGATTATGAGGCATTAAACTGCATCGATGTGAAACAGTTTAATGAAGATATGGAAGAACTTCTGGCGGGAAAACGCGTGGAACTGCCGGTTTACAACTTTGTCAAGGGCGAGCGCGAATATAAGGGCGATTTTTTGCAGCTTGGGGCGGAGGATATTCTGGTCATCGAGGGAATCCACTGCCTGAATGATGATTTGTCATATTCACTGCCGCGTGATAAGAAATTTAAGATTTATATCAGTGCGCTGACCCAGTTAAATATCGACGATCACAACCGCGTTCCGACGACGGACGGACGTCTGATCCGGCGGATGGTCCGCGATGCGAGAACGCGCGGCGCGTCGGCACAGGACACGATCCGGATGTGGGATTCCGTCCGCCGGGGCGAGGAACGGAACATTTTCCCATATCAGGAACAGGCGGATGCGATGTTCAATTCGGCATTTTTATATGAGTTTTCGGTGCTCAAACAGTATGCGGAGCCGATCCTATATAGTGTTCCGCGTGATTCGGCGGAGTACAGTGAGGCGAAGCGGCTGCTCAAATTTCTTGATTATTTTCTGGGTGTCAGCAGCGAACAGGTGCCGCACAATTCGATTGTGCGCGAATTTATCGGCGGAAGCTGTTTTAAAGTATGATTGACTGGACAAATGCCTGAAAATATGGTAGAGTTAGGATGTTTTGAGTAAGACAGATGGTCGCGGCTGCAGAACCGAAAGGCTGCAGGTGAGGAAAGTCCGGGCTTCACAGGGCAGGATGCCAGATAACGTCTGGTGGAGGCGACTCCAAGGACAGTGCAACAGAAATGTACCGCCCGGTTTACCGGGTAAGGGTGGAAGGGCAGTGTAAGAGACTACCGCCCGGCTGGTAACAGCCGGGGCACATGTAAACCCCATCCGAAGCAAGACCGAACAGAGAGCGCAAGGCGGCCCGTCTGCTCTCGGGTAGGTTGCTTGAGCCTGCTGGCGACAGCAGGACTAGATAGATGACCATTCAACGACATAACCCGGCTTACCGTTTTGCTCAAATCATTTAAGAGGGCTGTTGCCGAATGCAGATACCAAAGAGCATCTTTATCCGGCAGCGGCTCTTTTTTCTATATTGCATACAAAAGAAAAGGGGGAAATTTTATGTTAGAAGGATTTGCATCACTCGTTGGTGTGATCAGCAATGTTATGTACAGCTATCTGTTGATTATCATGCTGCTGGCGGTCGGACTGTATTTCACACTCCGAAGCCGTTTCGTACAGCTCCGTCTGCTTCCGGAATCAATCCGGGTAGTCGGAGAAAAGACAGACAGCAACTCCGTATCCGCATTTCAGGCGCTGATGGTATCGACGGCGAGCCGCGTCGGCACAGGCAATATCGTAGGTGTAGCCAATGCGATCGCCATCGGCGGTTACGGCGCGGTGTTCTGGATGTGGCTGATCGCGATTGTGGGCGGCGCATCGGCTTTTGTTGAGAGCACGCTGGCACAGATTTATAAGAAGCGCGACGCATCCGGCGGAAGCTACGGAGGTCCGTCTTATTATATCGAGGCGGCGCTGAAGAGCCGTGCGCTGGGCGTTGTCTTCGCGATTGCCCTGATTGCTACTTATGCTGGCGGTTTTAATATGCTGGCGTCCTTTAACCTAATTGACAGCATGTCGAATTACGGCTTTTACCATCAATTTATGATGGGGGACAGGAGCCTGGTTCCGATGATCGGCGGCGCCATTCTGGCGATTCTGGTCGGCATCTGTATCATAGGCGGCGGAAAACAGATTGTCCGCATTACCGGCGTGCTGGTTCCGTTTATGGGCGTTTTCTACATCCTGATGGCGATTGCGGTCATGATCTTAAACATCGGAAGACTCCCGGAGGTATTTGTCAATATCTTCTCCAATGCCTTTGATTTCAAGGCGATCTTCGGCGGATTTGCAGGTTCTGCCATGATGCAGGGAATTAAGAGAGGTCTGTATTCCAACGAGGCGGGTGTCGGTTCTGCACCGAACGCGGCGGCAGCAGCCGATGTCAGCCATCCGGTTAAGCAGGGACTGGTACAGATGCTTTCTGTTTTCATCGATACGATCCTCATCTGTACGGCAACTGCGATGATGTGTCTCTGCACCGGCATCGTTCCGTCGGAAGAGCTGAAAGGCGCTCCGTTTGTACAGGAATCGCTGGGAACAATATTTGGTGTGATTGGACCGTACTTCATCACATTTGCACTTCTTCTCTTTGCATTCACGACGCTGCTCGGCAACCTGTTCTACTGTGAAGGATGTCTCAACTACATCGCAGGCCGCACGCTGAAAAATAAAGAAATGAATGTGTTCCGCCTGTTTGCGGTGGTAGTTGTTTTCATTGGCGCACAGCTCCAGTTCGGTCTGGTATGGGATCTCGCGGATGTCCTCATGGGTATCATGGCGATCATCAACCTGCCGGTTATCGTGATTCTGGGAAATACAGCGCTCAAATGTCTGGATGATTACCTGGTGCAGAAAAAGGAAGGCAAGAATCCGTGCTTCAAGGCTGAGAGTATCGGGCTGGAAGGTAAGACAGAGTTCTGGAATTAAGATGTTCAAGGGTAGGCACTTTTGTAATCTATAATCTGGAAAATAATAAAAAGCCATGAAATCGCTTATGATCTGTAAATCTACAGAAAAGTCGTTCATGGCTTTTTTGATATTCATTTGATATATTCAGGAGAATTTACAGCGAATACTTCTCATCACAGTACTGGCAGCGGTATACCTCTTTTTCCTCATCCGCGAGATAGAAGATATGCGGAAGCTCCTGCTCGATCGAGGTAATGCAGCGCGGGTTCTTGCAGTGGATGACATTTGTGATTTTTTTCGGCATCTTGACATCTTTTTTCTCTACGATTTTTCCATCCTTGATGATGTTGATCGTGATACGGTGATCGATGTAGCCGAGCACATCAACATTTACCAGATCAAGGCTGCCGTCGATCTTGATGATGTCCTTGCGTCCCATCTTGCTGCTGCGCGCATTTTTGATGATAGCCACCTGGCAGTCCAGCTTGTCCAGCCCCAGTTTAAAGTAAATATCCATACTGCGTCCTGCCTGGATGTGGTCCAGAACAAAACCTTCTTTTAATCCGCTGATATTTAACATGGTTTTTCCACCTCCAGTAAAGTCATGATCAGAGCCATACGGACGTATACGCCGTACTGAACCTGTTTGAAGTAAGCGGCACGCGGGTCGTTGTCCACCTCAACGGAAATCTCATTGACACGCGGAAGCGGATGGAGCACAAACATATCATCACGGGCAAGCTCCATCTTCTTTTTGTCGAGAATGTAGCAGTCTTTCATACGGATGTAATCTTCCTCGTTGAAGAAACGCTCTCTCTGGACACGTGTCATGTAGAGAATATCAAGCTCCGGCATCGCCTCATCCAGGTTTTCAACCTCTTTGTACTCGATTCCCTTTGCATTCAGTGTATCCTCAATGATATAATCCGGGACGCGCAGTTCCGGCGGGGAAATGAGGACGAAACGGATGCCTGTGTAGCGGGACAGCGCATTGATTAAGGAGTGAACCGTGCGTCCGAATTTCAAATCGCCGCACAGACCGACTGTTAAATTGTTCAGGCGTCCTTTTAAAGAACGGATCGTCATCAGATCGGTCAAGGTCTGCGTCGGATGCTGGTGACCGCCGTCGCCGGCATTGATAACCGGGATGGAAGAGTGCAGGGAAGCAACCATCGGCGCACCTTCCTTCGGATGGCGCATCGCGCAGATATCTGCGAAGCAGGAGATAACGCGGATGGTATCTGCCACACTCTCGCCCTTGGAAGCAGAGCTTGAATCGGCAGAAGCAAAGCCAAGAACCCGTCCCCCTAAGTTCAGCATAGCAGCCTCAAAACTTAAGCGTGTACGGGTGCTTGGCTCATAAAACAGAGTCGCGATTTTCTTTCCGTCGCAGACGTGTGCATATTTGGCTGGATTGGCTTCGATATCGGAAGCGAGATCCAGAAGCTGGTCGATCTCCTCAACGGAAAAATCCAGTGGATTCAGCAAATGTCTCATTTGATTCTCCTTCTCTATTCGTATTAGCATATTTTTCCCAACTATTATAAAACATTTCCAGATGGATTGCTATAGCTTTTAATGATCTGTGATATAAAAAATATGAATAGGGGGGATAGAAAATATGGACAATGTGATGACGGCTGGAAGATTACCTGCGATGAAATAGGAAATAAAAATGACTTTACAGGGCAAAATGGATTAGCGTAAGGAACAGTCAGACAGGGAGAAAAATCTGGTAAGAAAAGCGTAAGGAACATTAAGAAAAATAAGGTAGGAGAATTGAAACAAATCCGGTATAATGTAGAAAGAAGAACTGGAATTGCAATGGTTGAAACTTGTATAAATCCAGGTTGTCAGGAATGGATTTCGATGGAATATTCAGGAGCATGAAATAAGTTAGAAAATGGAGAAGGTTGATGGAAGAGCGGAAAGTGCCGGGGAAGAATGAACTCCGGAAACGGGAACCTGTCATACAGGTAAAAAATCTATATAAAGTCTACCGCGTCGGCGAGACGAAGGTATACGCGCTGAACGGCGTTGATTTTACGATGTACCGTGGCGAATTCTGTGCGATTGTAGGTACCTCCGGTTCGGGTAAATCTACCTTATTGAATATGCTGGCGGGGCTGGAGAAGCCGACGAAGGGCGAGATTGTCATAGCCGGACAGCACATAGAAAAATTAAACGAGAACCAGCTGGTGGCATTCCGCCGGGAGCGGGTCGGATTTATCTTCCAGTCATATAACCTGCTCGGTACGATGAATGCGGTTGAAAATGTAGCGCTTCCGCTGTCCTTCCGCGGTGTGCCGCGCGGCAGGCGTCGGGAGATGGCGGAAAAATATCTGAAAATGGTCGGACTGGAAAAAGTCGGCGATCATATGCCGAACCAGATGTCCGGCGGGCAGCAGCAGCGTGTCGGCATTGCACGGGCGCTGGTGGTACATCCAGAGATCATTTTTGCAGACGAGCCGACTGGAAACCTGGATTCGCACACGACGATGGATGTGCTGAAACTGATGCAGCGGATCGTCCGGGAACAGAACCAGACGCTGGTTATGGTCACGCATGATAACCATCTGGCGGCGTATGCGGACCGGATCTTCCATATTATCGATGGTAAGATTGTGAAGATAGAGGAGAATCGGCAAATGGGTAAGGAGGATGGGAAAATAGAAGGCTAAAACACAGGAATGCTGACGATAGAATGAGAAATTGATAAAAGCAGCATTTAATGTGAGAGGATATGGAGGTATGAAAAATGAGAGGTATGAGAAAGTGGAAGAGATGGGCGGTGTTTTTGCTGCTTTTTGTGGTGCTGGCGGTGGGAGGAAGCCGGACAGCGCAGGCGGAAATGCTGGATATGACAAAATATAACGATGATTTAATTACCGTCAGCAAAGTGCCGCACGGAAAGGCCGGAAATAAAATTTCGATTAAGATGACGGTTCATAATAATGGCAGCAAAGGAGATAATTATTTAAGAACAATTCGTTTAGCCAATGCGGATCAATACGATCAATTTTATACATATGATGATGACGATGATGATGACAGTGATTCGGATTCCAATATTTCATGGTCTGGAAAACATTTTCCATTTGAAGCTGATTCAAATACGTTTAAAGAAAAAAGAATTGATGTAAAGCCAGGTTCGTCTAAAAGTGTAACATTGACGTATAAACTGCGCCGGGATTTGGCAGCAGGATATTATCAGGCGTTTTTCTATATTGATGACAGCCTAAAAGTCGGCATCAACATCTGGGTTTCCGCTTACGACGGTTCCTCCACCGAGGAAGACGACAACACGAAGCTGGACTACGATTTTTCCATCGGCGATAACCAGCAGACGCCGTATGCGGGGTACAATCAGGTCATGGATTTTGGCGTGAACCTGACCAATACGGGACTTAAAAAGGTTTACGATGTCCGCGTGGATATGCAGCTTGACGCAGATATTACGAAATTCCCGTTTGATATCAATGAGGGCAACTATAACCGTAAAATGGGGGATATGGAATCAGGGCAGATGGTGACGGTTCCGTACAGCATGATGGTGCGTGAGGACGTAAAATCGGGCTTTTTCCCGATTCACTATCTGGTTACATACCGCGAAGAAGAGGGCGGCGAGTTTTCGGAGCCGGTGGACAAGGTGTTTTACGTGCGCGTCAAGGGAAAAGATGACGATGAGCTGTCGGCGGATGCGGGCGAGCAGGATCGAACCAAGGCGCGTATCATCGTGGACAGCTTCGAGACGATCCCGGCAGAGATCTATGCCGGACAGCCGTTTGAACTGCGTGTGCGGATGAAGAATGCGTCTTCGGATGTGGCAGCTTCCAATATTATGTTTACATTTGCTTCGGAAGAAGTTGAAAATACGCCGATCTTTACATCCGAGAGCGGTTCCACCTCCGTAGTTGTCAATAACATGGCGCCGGGGGCGACGGCGGATCTCTCGATGGTGTTCAAGGCGGCGCCGACGGCGGAGCAGAAATCATACCGCATGACGATTCAGGAGCAGTACGACAGCCCGGAATTTAAAAATGCCAAAGAAGAAGTCAAAATTGCCCTCCCGGTCAAACAGGAGCCGCGGCTGAACACCAGCACGATCGATGTGATGCCGGATGCGATCGAGGTTGGTTCTGAGACGAATGTCATGTTTGGCATCAACAACACCGGAAAAGTAATTCTTTACAATGTTATGGCGCGTTTTGAGGCAGATTCTATCCAACCAGCTGACGCTTACGTGGGAAATATCAAGCCGGGCGAAACCGGCAATGTCGATACGATGCTGACCGCGATTGCGCCGACAACCGATGATGGAAAAGTGAAGATTATCATTTCCTATGAGGATGAAAATGGAGTCGTTTCAGAGACTGAAAAAGAAATGCTTCTGAACGTGAGTGAGGCGTTTTCCGATGACGGGATGGACGGCATGGATGGAATGGACAACGGCATGGATGCAGATGCCGATGCGGCGCAAGCGGGCGGCGCTGGGCGGATCGCTCCGATGCTTGTGATCGCTGCGCTGGTGGGCGCAGGTGCCGGTGTAATTGTCTGGAAGAGGAAAAAGAAGAAAATAGCAGGAGAAAAGGCGCTTGAAGACGAATTAGAAGAGGAACTGGACAATGAGCTGGGCGAGCCGGAAATGACGACAGCAGATGTATCGGAAGACGAAACAAAGGACGTTGAAAAAGAACAAAACGATCATCTGAAAAGAAAGAAAAAATAGAAAGGACCGGTTAAAATGAGATTCAGTGATCTGCTGACGATGAGCGTCAACAACCTGTTTCGCAGAAAGCTCCGTACCTTTCTGACGGTTCTGGGAGTCGTGATTGGTACGGCATCGATCGTTGTCATGGTTTCCATCGGAATAGGACTGAAAGAATTTACCATCAAACAGTATTCTTCCTATGGAAGCCTGACCGCGATTCAGGTGTATAATTATGACAATGGAAATTCCAGCGATAAGAAAAATCCAGAGGACAGCTTTATGACGGATGAGACGATGAAGACATTTGAGAAGATTCCGCATGTGACAAGTGCTTATCCGGATCTGAACCTGAATGTGATTATGCGTCAGGGTGTCTACGAGGGAAATGTGCAGCTGCATGGGATCCCCTTGGGAGCAATGAAGAATATCAAGCTGGGGGAAGGAAGTTTGCCGACTGCCGAAACGAAGGATATGGAGATGGTGGTCGGAAACATGGTCGCGCAGAATTTCAGCAATGCCAAGACAGGAAAAGGTTACTGGGACACCGGGGAGATGCCGGACATCGATTTTATCAACAAACCGATGTTTACGATCTTTGACACGGATGCGTACTATCAGTCCAAGGGAAATTCCAGCGGCGAGGATGGCAGCCAGAAAGTAGCGGCGCCAAAGAAATATATGATGAAAACGGCTGGAATGGTAGCGGGTGGACCGGAAGACTGGAGTGATTACAGCTACGGCGTCTACGTGGATCTGAATAAGCTCAAGACACAGCTGAAACAGATATTTAAGAAAAAGCCGATTCCGGGACAGCCGACCAATAAAAAAGGAAAACCGTACAATTATTTTGTCTATGAGGAAGCGACGGTCAATGTGGACGATATGGATCATGTAATAGAGGTTCAGAAAGCCATCAGCAACATGGGCTATGAGGCAAACAGCCAGATGGAATGGCTGGAACAGTCCAAACAGCAGTCCAACATGATCCAGGCAGCCCTCGGCGGCATCGGCGCCGTTTCCCTGCTGGTAGCTGCGATCGGCATTGCCAACACGATGATGATGTCCATCTATGAGCGGACGAAAGAGATTGGCGTGCTGAAAGTGCTGGGATGTTCCCTTGCAACCATCCGAAATATGTTTCTGATTGAGGCAGGTTTTATCGGTTTCATGGGAGGACTCATCGGACTGGCGCTGAGTTTTATGGTTTCCGTGCTGATTAACCAGTTTCTGGCAGCGACTTTTTTATATGGAATGGATGGAAAACTGTCCGTGATCCCGATCTGGCTGGCAGTTCCATCGGTAGGATTTGCCATCATCATCGGCATGGTAGCCGGATTCTTCCCGGCGATGCGCGCAATGAAGCTGAGTCCGTTGGCGGCGATACGGAATGAGTAGGGGAAAATCAGATACAACAGTAAGTGTAAAAAAGATTCTGAAAGTACATATTAATAATTGGGAGGAAGTTAGCTCCGGAAATGACAGAAAAAGTTGTTTCCGGAGCTTTTTTAAGTCTGTAGAGAGATAAGCGTTATGTATAAAAATGCATAAAATAATCAATATATAAAGTTCTGGAAAGCTGTTTAAAAAGAAAAATTTCGCAGAATACCCTGTCTGCGAAATCTCTGTACATTATACTATGCTTTTTTTGCGAATTCAATAGAAGTTTCTGCCAAGAATCTATTAGGAAATTATTAAGATAGAAGTTTCTGATTAAAAATTCATCAAATTCTAAATCAATATCAAATAAAAAACCTTTATTTTCAGAAAGAATAACAATTTATTTTCTCAAACTGCGCTGATATTTTCGCAGAACAGGGTATCTGCGAAAATGGAAGAACTGAGAGGAAGAGACCCGGTATGTGGTACGTAGTGCAGACAACTGTGGGAAGCGAAAAACAGATAGCGGAGAAATTAAACCGGGTTTATTCGGAACATGCGGACCCTCCCTGCTTTGTGTTGCTCAAAGAGCGAACTTGGAGGCGGGAAGGTATTTATCAGATTGGCGTGGAACCGATGTTTCCGGGATATATTTTTGTGGACACAGAAGACCCACAGCGTTTGGAAGAGAATGTTCATAGGTTGGCAGGAAAAGCCCAATTGCTGATGGGCGGGCAAGCGCTTGCAATAGAATCATCGGAGGAAATACTTTTTAAGGAATTGCTTCGAGGAGATTCGCAGCATACAGTGAGACGATTTCTGGTACAGGCAAACGAGGCTGGAGAGATTGTGTCGGCGGAAGGAATTTTAGGAGAGCTGCTGGGGCAGATTGTGCGAAAGCGATTCCGCAAGCGTGTTGTGACACTGGAAATCCCATTTTTGGGAAAAACGCATCAGGTAGAATTATCGATTCGGGTCAAGGACGATCGGGAAAAAACAATGAAAGAGGAAACAATTTGAGACAATACGAACCATTCAAGAGACTGTTCCGAATAGGAAGTGCGGCTATCCTGATGGGAGTGATCACGGGCGTATATGGATGCGTCTGGAACGGTTATTTCAATAAATTGATCGAATTTCCTTTCTGGAGAAGAGGAAACTGGTTGATGATTGCCCTGTATGCAGGACTGCTATTTTTCTTCTTGATGACATACGGAGGATTTCGAATCGGATATCTGAAAAAAGGAAATCTGCTCTGTTCTCAGATTCTTTCGATCGGTCTTTTGAATGTGATTACTTACATACAAATATCGCTGTTGGATAAAAAATTTCATGATCCGAAGATTTTGATTGCCATGACACTGGTGCAGCTTTTGATAGCGATCATATGGACATTCTTATTTCAGAAGCTATACCGCTGTTTATTTCCGCCCAGAACGATGCTGCTGGTTTGCGGCGATCGTCCGGCGTTTCATCTGATGGAGAAGATTCACTCGCGGGAGGACAAATACTATCTGGCGAAGGCGATTCATATCCAGGCGGGAATGGAAGCGATCATCCGGGAAGCACAGGATTTTGATGCTTTGATTATCGGAGATATTCCGGCAAAAGAACGCAATGCACTGCTGAAAAAATGTTTTGAACGCGATATACGAACCTATACCGTTCCAAAACTTTCAGATATTCTGATTCGGACATCCGAAGAATTGGATATTTTTGATAGTCCGCTTCTTTTATCCAGAAATGAGGATATGTCCGGTATGCAGCGCTTTTTGAAGCGGATGCTGGATGTGATTTGTTCCGGAGTGGGACTGGTTGTATTATCACCATTTTTCCTGTTGGTGGCATTGTCAATTTATCTGACGGATCGCGGACCTGTTTTTTATAAACAGACACGGCTGACAAAAGGTGGGAAAGAATTTCAGATTTGCAAATTTCGAACCATGATTCAGAACGCGGAAGAAAAGAGCGGAGCAAGACTGGCATCGGAACATGACGACCGCATCCTCCCAGTAGGACATTTCCTGCGCAGAACCCGTTTGGATGAACTGCCGCAGCTTTTAAACATCTGGAAAGGCGAGATGAGTCTGGTCGGTCCGCGCCCGGAACGTCCGGAACTGGCAGCAGAGATTGAAAAGGAAATACCGGAATTTTGCTATCGGCTGAAGATGAAGGCGGGGTTGACGGGGTATGCACAGATATATGGAAAGTACAATACGACGCCATATGATAAGCTCAAACTTGACTTGACATACATACGAAATTATTCGTTTCTGCTGGATTTAAAACTAATTCTAATGACTCCTAAAATTATGATGTTAAAGGAAAGTACAGAAGGAATTCAGGAAAATGGGAAATGAAAAGATATGTGAAAATGAATCAGAAGAAATCACAGTATCGGTTGTTATGCCTGTTTATAACGGAGAAAAATATCTGAATCAGGCTATAGAATCGGTTCTGTTGCAAAGAAAAGAAATAAGCAGCATAGAGCTTTTGATTGTAGATGATGCTTCAACAGATTCTACACCTGAAATCATAAAAAAATACCAAAAAGAAAATCCAGAGATTCGCTATCTAAGAAATAAAACCAATATGGGAGCGGCAAGGAGCAGAAACTATGGAGTAGAAGAAGCAAAAGGAAGATGGATTGCTTTCTTGGATGCAGATGATTGGTGGGAAGAAGGAAAATTAATAAAACAGCTTGAAATGCTGAAAAAAAAGAAAGCTTCTCTCTGCACAACGGCTAGAGAACTGGTAAATAAGGAAGGAGATTCTTTAAGGTGCATTATACCGGTAAAAGAAGAGATAAGCTATAAAATGATGCTTCGGCAAAACTGGATTAATTGTTCGTCTGTTCTCGTGTTGAGACATATTATGCGAGAGTTTCCAATGCTGCATGAAGATGCACATGAAGATTATATTACCTGGATGAAAATCATACAAACATATGGAAGTGCCTGCGGAGTAAATGAGGCACTTTTAAAATATCGTTTGACAGGAAAAGGAAAATCTGGAAGTAAATGGAAGTCTGCTCAGATGACATGGAGCTCATACCGGTATCTTGGATTTGGAATAATAAAAAGTCTGTATTGTTTTTCTAGCTATATGCTGCACGGAATCTGGAAATATAGATCGATTGAACTCAATAGAAGGGTGTGAAAAAGATAGAAGAAAAATTACAAATATTAGTATCAACAATGAATCAGGATGATAAATCTTTAATAAAACGTATGAACATACATAGTGATGCAATCATCATCAATCAGACAGATTCATTTTCAAAAGAGACATGGAATGAAAATGGAAATAACTTTGAATGGTATAACCTGGAAGAGAGAGGGGTGGGATTAAGCAGAAATAATGCATTATTAAGGGCTACGGGAAATATCCTTCTATTTGCAGATGATGATGTGAGATATATAGATAATTATGAAAAAATAATTCAAACTGAATTTGAAAAAAGAAAAGATGCGGAACTGATTTTGTTTAATGTGGAGAGTACAAACAAAAACAGACCAGAGTATATAGATCAAAAATTTCATAAAGTACATTTTTACAATTATCTTCGGTATGGAACGTTTCGAATTGCAGTCAAAAAAAATAGTATCAGAAAGCATAATATTTCATTTTCTCTTTTGTTTGGAGGCGGAAGTAAGTATAGTTCAGGCGAAGATTCGTTATTTTTAACAGAGTGCTTAAAGAAAAACATGAAAATATATGCATCGGAACAACAAATAGGATATGTCGATCATCGGGAATCTACATGGTTTAAAAATTATGACGAAAAGTATTTTTATGATAAAGGAGCGTTGTTTTCAGCAATTTCAAGGAGATTTTCAATGGCTTTGTGTCTGCAATATTGTATACGTCATAAAGAAGTTTGCAAAGAATTAGGGTTAAAGCAGGCATATAAAAGTATGTTAAAGGGGCTGCGTGAATATGAAAGGTGGTAAAGAAAAAGAGATAAAAGATTGTCATAAAACGGTGAAATTGAAAGAAATAAGAAATTATATATTATTAAAATGCTGGTATCCAGCAATATACAGATTCGGAAAGAAAAGAGTATTTGATAAAAAAAGAATTATTATTATTGAAAATTTTGGAAAAAAGCTTAGTGTGAATTTCCAGCCTTTATTTGAGAAATTGAAAAAAAGACCGGATCTAAAAGTAAAAATCATATATTTGGAAAAAGAAAGAGGAACAAAAATAGGGTATTTATGGAGATGCACGAAGCTTGTATGGGATTCGGCATCCGCAGGGTATATTTTTTTGTCGGATGCGTTAAATGTTTTTTCGTGTGTGTCAATACGTTCAGATAGTGTTTATACACAGTTGTGGCATGGATGCGGAGCATTTAAAAAATTTGGAAATGCATTATCAAAAGGAAAAAAGGAAACATATTCAAATTATAATTACAATACATGGATGACTGTAAGTAGTCCGGAAGTGAGATGGGCTTATAAAGAAGCATGCGGGCTTCCAGAGGAAGCAATTATTGCCACTGGCATTAGTAGAACCGATCGTTTTTTTGACAGGGAATTTCATAAAAGAGCAAAGAAAAAAATCAGGAAATATATTTTGTTTAATACCAATCGAAAGATTATTTTATATGCTCCTACATTCCGAGGCGATGCATTAGATGCACAAATGCCACGGATTTTGTCATTAATTCGTTTGAAAGCTGCATTGGAAAAACAGTATGTTATTGTCTTTAAGCAGCATCCGCATATAAAAGAGCATATAAAGATACCGAAGGAATGCGCTGATTTTGTGTTTGATGTAAGTGAAAAGATGGAAATAGATGAACTTATGTGCGTTGCCGATTTATGTATTACGGATTATTCCTCATTGATTTTTGAATATTCGATTTTTGAACGCCCGATTCTTTTTTATGCCTATGACCTAAAGGAATACTGTAAAGAACAAGGCTTTTTTTATGAGTTTGAATCATTTGTTCCTGGATATATATGTAAAACGGAAGAAGATATAATTTATCAAATTGAACATACAAAAGATTATGATTTGAAAAAAATGAGAGAATTTCGAAAGAAATTTATGTCATCTTGTGACGGACATGCGACAGAAAGAATTTTGAAATTAGTTTTTGGAGAAAGCTGGTGATCAGATGTTAATGAAAAGATTTATAAGAGATATAAAAAAATATTTTGGCTTTTCAGTGGTTTCAGCGAAAGCACAGTTAAAGTCAGAAGTGGCAAATTCATACTTAAATTGGCTTTGGTGGATATTAGATCCCATTTGTTTTATGCTCATATATACATTTATTTTTGGTTATGTTTTTAAGGCAAAAGAGCCATATTTCCCGATTTTTATTTTTATTGGATTATCCATGTGGGATTTTTTTAATCGAATGATTAATCAAAGTGTACGGATTGTAAAAACAAATAAGCCAATTGTTTCTAAAGTGTATCTTCCGAAATATATATTGGTATTGACAAAGGTATGGGTAAATTCTTTTAAAATGATGATTTCCTTTGCGATCGTTATCTTAATGATGATTTTTTGGAGGGTACCCTTTACCTATAAGATTATTTATACGATTCCAACGCTGCTTTTATTATTGCTTTTTACGTTTGCGTGCTCACTATGGCTGCTTCATTACGGAGTCTTTGTTGAAGACCTTTCGAATGTAATAACGATCGTATTGAGAATGTTATTTTATTTGACAGGTATTTTCTATAATGTCGCTACAAGAATTCCGGCACCCTATGGAGAGCTTTTGACTCGCTATAATCCTATGGCGTTTTTTCTGGAGTGCATGAGAAATTCACTGCTTTATGGAAAAATTCCGCATCGAAAATTAATGCTGGCATGGTTTGTAGTTAGCATTATTTTGGCAGGAACCGGAATTCGAAAGATTTATAAAAATGAAAATAGTTATGTAAAGGTGATTTAAATGAAAGAAAATGCAATTGAAATAAAAAATTTATGCATCAGTTATCGCGGACTGAAATCCTATTCAATAAAAAAAAGCTTATTGCATTTTCATAGAAATAAAGTAGATGAATTTCAGGCAATCCGCAATGTGTCGTTTAATGTTCCCAAGGGAAATATTTTAGGAATTGTAGGAAAAAACGGCAGCGGAAAGTCAACGATGTTAAATGCAATTGCAGGTATATTTGCTCCAGACAGCGGAACAATTGATTTGAAAGGAAACAGCGTTTCGCTGCTGTCGATTGGGGTGGGATTTCAGAGAGAATTGACGGGACGTGAAAATATTATTTTGTCGGGAATGCTTTTGGGATTTTCTGAAAAAGCAGTCCGGGAGCGAATGGAAGAAATTATAGAATTTTCGGAACTTGGAAAATTTATTGATGCGCCTGTCAGAACGTATTCCAGCGGTATGTATTCAAAGCTGGCATTTTCTATTACGGCGATTTTAGAGACGGACATTATGTTGATTGATGAAGTGCTCAGTGTAGGAGATGCCCGATTTAAGAAAAAAAGTTATAACAAAATGAAGCAGCTGATCTCGGATGAAAATAGGACGGTTGTTATGGTGTCGCATGATACAAAGACGCTGGATGGATTGTGTGATGAGATACTGTGGCTCCATGACGGCGAAATAAAGATGTACGGGAATACAAAAGAAGTTCTGGAGAAATACGAAGAATTTATGAGTTAAAGATGGAGAGGGTATATAGAAAATGAATACAGCAATTATTTTAGCAGGCGGTACAGGACAAAGAATGCATCAGGAGATACCGAAGCAATTTATCAATGTCAACGATAAACCGTTGATTATCTATACGCTAGAGGCATTTCAAAAGCATCCACAGATTGACAGCATTCTGGTTGTATGTATCGATGGATGGCATGATATTTTGAAAGCGTATGCCAGACAGAATCATATAACAAAATTAAAGTGGGTGATAAGCGGAGGAAGTACCGGGCAGGAATCGATCCGAAACGGTGTGTTTGCGCTTGAAAATGAATGCAAAGAGGATGATATCGTGGTAATTCACGATGGGATCCGGCCATTAGTTGATGAAAATGTTTTGTCCGATGTGATTGTAAAATGTGGGATTTATGGAAATGCAGTAACTTCCCTTCCGTATAATGAACAGATCTTTGTAAAAAAAGATGAAGAAACAACGGAACAGTATATTCCGAGGGAAACATTGAGACGAGTTTCGACACCGCAGGCATACAAATATGGAACATTGCTTTGGGCGTATAAAAAAGCATTTAAAGAGAAAATAGGTATCTATGGTTCTTCTTATACGAATACAATGATGACAGATTTGGGAGAAACACTTCATTTTGCTGCGGGTTCTGATAAAAATATCAAGATTACGACACAGGATGATTTGGAGTTATTTAAGGCATTACTAATGTTAAAAGAACATTAATGTAAAGGGAGTTTTCAGATGAGAGATAAGAAAATTTGGATTTTCAATGCGGGGAATGCGTTTGATGGGAATCCCAAATGGCTTTTCATGTATATTGTGAATTACAGGAAAGATATTACTTCATACTGGTTTTGCTATACGGAGGAAACGAGAGATTATATTCGTAAATTGGGATATCAGGCTTTTCTGTTTAAATCCAAAATGGCTGAAAAATTGGTTCACAGGCAGGAGTTTATGTTGTGAACCAAAATAAAGAAGTGTTTCAGCCATATTTGAAAGGAATAGAAGTTCTTAACTTATGGCATGGGGTAGGTTGTAAAGCAATTGAAAAAAATGTTCGAAGCGGCTTTTTAAATGAAAGGGTAACAAAGAAAAATATTATTAATAAAGAAGTATATCGAAACTATCAGCTTTTTCTGGTTACATCGCCTCTGATGGAAAAACATTTTATTGAACAGTGCGATTTGCCTAAAGATAAAATTATTCGAGCTGGATATCCGTGTTGTTTTTATCCGGGAAAAATTAAGACATATGATCATGATATCTTGAAACAAAAAAAGCTGCCAGAGAATACGAAGATAGCTGTTTACGCACCGACTTACAGAGATGCTTCTGCTACTAATTTTTTCTCACAGGCGATTCCGGATATGGAAAAGTTAGTGGATGTATTGGAGAAAAATAATTTCCTGCTGATCTTTAAAATGCATCCATTGATGGCGAATGATTTCCAATACCAAAATATAAAAAAAATATATACAAATTGTCCGAGAGTGCTGTTTTGGGACAATGCAAATGATTTTTATGAAATATTTGATCGGATTGACCTTGCAATTGTCGATTATTCTTCTATTTTCTATGATATGCTGGCAAGCGGAGTCAAACATTTTGCCCGATATATATTTGACTATGGTCAGGAAAATACGTTAAGAGATTTTGCATTGGATTACATGGAAAATACGTGCGGAAAGATCTGTACTAATTTTCAGGAATTTTTAGAAGTGTTTTCAAAAGCAGATGAGGATGAATCGGAAGAAATTGCACGTATCTATAAAAAATTCTGGGAATATGCAGATGAGCATTCTCTGGAGAAAATAGTAGATGCAGCACTTTTGTTTGAACCGGATGAAAGTAAGAAATTGCCTACTTTATATAGTTTTGATATTTTTGATACATTGATTGGCAGAAGTACGCTGCTTCCAATCGGTGTTTTTTATCATGTTCAAGATAAGATGAGAGAATCAAAATTAGAATATCCTAAATATATCAAGGAAAATTTCTATAAAATTCGTCCATGGGCGGAATCAAATGTGCGTGAATACTATAGAAAAAGCATAGTTCTGCGGAAGGATAGAAGAACTGAAATTACATTTGATTTGATTTATGAGAGAATCAAAGAACTATATAGCTTAACAGATGAGCAGACAGAGCAGTTAAAGAAATGGGAATTGGAATGCGAGTATGAGACATCTATACCATATCCGGAGAAAATTCAGCAGGTTAAAGACTTGATCGAACAAGGGGAAACGGTTGTTTTAATCAGCGATATGTATTTACCAAAAGAATTTATAAAAAAGCTGTTATGCAAGGCGGAGCCAATTTTGGGGGAACTCCCACTGTTCCTTTCAAGTGATTATGGAACACAGAAGACAACAAAAGAATTGTTTTTTGATGTATATCATGCCGTAGAGTGTCGGTTTGGTAAATGGATTCATTATGGAGATAATAAAAATGCAGATGGGAAAGTGCCAGCCTCAATTGGAATTGAATCTGTAAACCATGAAATCCCGGCGTTTGATTTTTATGAAAAAAATTTGACTCAATTTATAGCAACGTATGATTCTTATCAGATAGCGGCTTTGTTTGCAAGGTTTCGCCAGGAAGAACATCGTATGGAAGAGGTATATGCATATTCGTATGTGTCCTTATATTGGGTTCCGTATGTGAATTGGGCGATTAGGCATGCGCTTGAGAAGAAAATAGATTGTCTGTATTTTATTTCTCGCGATGGATATCATTTAAAACGAATTGCCGATGCGATTATAAAAGAGAAAAAACTTTCTATTAAAACGAAATATATATATGGTTCAAGAAAAGCTTGGAGAATTCCTTCTCAAATCTATGAAATAGATGAAGAATTTTTCGGTGAATTTGGAAATTTTGTTGATATAGAAGAGTATGATAAATTGTTGGAAGCGGCTAGCATGACTTCAGAAACATTTGAGAGTATGTTTCCTGAATTGGCTTATTTAAAAGAAAAGAAAATAATTACACGTCCAGAACTCAAAAAAATTAGAGAGGCTTTTTCTGTATCCGAAAAATATGAGCAGTATCTTCTTCAGACGGCTGCAGAACAGAGAAAAATTGTTCTGGAATATTTGAATCAGGAAATTGATTTTTCGGAAAAATATGCATTTGTGGAATTCTGGGGACGAGGATATACGCAGAATTGTTTAGCACGTTTACTCTGGAAAGCTGCTGGATATAAACACGATAACATATTTTATTATGCAAGAAGTATCTATCCATCGAATGGACATCTAATCCGTTATAATTTTACGGGGAATACATATTCACAAATATTTATAGAATCAATTTTTGCTAATCTGCCATATCGCAGTGTTAGTTCTTATGAGAGAAAGAATGGAAAAGTGGAACCTGTATTAAATCCTTGCGATAATAATCAAAGTCTTCATAATGCGCTTGAAAGATACCTTCCTGAATTTGCAACTGATTTTTGCAGGATGATATTCGAAAATGAAGAATCAATAGGAAGAAGTCTTTTTGATTTTGGAATATCATTTTTCCATAATAATAAGAGTCAGGATATCTTTCTCCAAATGACAGCTTCTTTATATGACTCAGTGGCTCTTTATGGAAAGACAAGAGAATATGCTCCACCAATCACGATGCTAGCAATTATTAAATGGGCGAGAGGCGGACATTTTGGAACAAAGGATTTCAATCTGTCTCTGGCCAGATCGGCATGGTCCTATCGTTTTGTGTGGCGATGTTATCGAAAATGGATTCACGGCACAAAATATGCTGAAAAAATAAAAAAATTGCGGGAGAGGAGATAAAGTATGTATTATTCACATCCATTGTATGTAGAAGATATAAAGAAAATTTCAGATTATACCTTTCCGTGGGAAAAACTGGAGAATAAGAAAATTTTGATTACCGGTGCTAGCGGAATGATAGGAACGGTGTTAGTAGATGTGTTGATGGAACATAATCGTACATATGATTCTAAGATCCATGTGTTTGCAATGGGACGTTCTGAGCAGAGAGCACGTGAACGTTTTAAAAATTATATGGAGGATCCGAACTTTTCCTTTATTCAGGGTGATATTAATAATTCGCTGCAGCTGGATACAAAAATGGATTATCTGTTTCACTGTGCCAGCAATACGCACCCGAGAAGCTATGCAGAAGATCCGATTGGGACGATTATGACGAATGTGGCGGGAACAGAAAATGTATTAAAAATGGCAGTGTATTCAAAGGCTGAGAGAGTTGTTTTTCTCTCTTCGGTCGAAATTTACGGCGAAAATCGTGGAGATGTAGAACGGTTTTCAGAAGAGTATTGCGGTTATATTGACTGCAATACTCTTCGAGCCGGATATCCGGAGGGAAAAAGAACGGGTGAAGCGCTGTGCCAGGCGTATAGACAGAAATATGGACTGGATGTTGTGATTCCGAGAGTATGTCGAGTCTTTGGTCCGACGATGCTTCAAAGTGACAGCAAAGCATTGGCTCAGTTCATAAAGAAAGCAGTAAACAGAGAAGATATTGTTTTAAAGAGTGAAGGAAATCAATATTTTTCTTATTGCTATGTTACGGATGTAGTGTCTGCATTGCTTTATATTCTGTTTTATGGAAAAGACGGGGAAGCTTATAATATTGCGGATGAGAAATATGATATTCGACTGAAAGAACTGGCAGGTATTTTAGCAGACTATGCTGGCAGAAAAGTTGTGTTTGAACTGCCGGATGAAATAGAGCGGAAAGGGTATTCAAAAGCATCGGATGCGCGGCTTGATGCGAAAAAGTTGAATCAGTTAGGTTGGAAGTCAAAGAATGAAATGAAAGAACAGCTTGAAAAAACAATCGAAATAATAAGGTCGAAGACGGAATGAGAATGAAATATGTGGAGGAGCTAAAGTGATTGCTATAGATAGGTATAAAAAGAGTTTAAGCTGTATCATGGCTGTATTTACAATGATGAGTCTCCGAATGAATCTGTTGAAGATGGATTACAAGGGAAATCCATTGAAACGGTATTTGGATGCACTATCAGGTTTTTCACTAGATCAGCTTATTCTCTTTGCGGGAATGATATGTTTATTTTATTATATGTTAAAAGAAATTCAGAGGTATAGACCTGAAAATAAGGCAGAGTTCAGAAAAGATTGCTGCTGTGCAGGTTTATTGGGATTTTTTTTTGCAATATGCATGATTGTAGGTAATGCGATTGAGGTAAACGGAGAATTAAGTGCCCTGTACATGGGAAAACTTCAGATCTTTAAAAGTATAACGGTTCTTATCGGTTATACATGCCTTTTTTCAAGCGTGATAATCTATTTATTTTATAAATGGGACCATCTTACATTATGTCAAAATTCGAATGATGAAAAGATAGTCTCAAAAACTTTCGGGGGGAGGTATCTCTCGTTCCTTGAGAATCATACATTTCTGTGTTCGTTTTTGACGATAGTAGTTTTATATATTCCTTATATTGTGTGTTCATATCCGGCAATTTTGCAGGGAGATGCACAAGATTTTATTTTGCAGGGATATAATTTGCCTAGTCTTCAGTCAGAACGATTGGTATTGTTAAATAAAAATGTATACTTAAATGCGCATCATCCCGTGGCATATACAATGCTTGTGCATATCTGTATGATAATTGGAAAGTTTTTGTTTAAGTCGTGGAATGCGGGATTGTTTTTGGTTTCGTTAATTCAATTTGTATTTGCTGCAAGTGTTATTTCGTATTTTGTGAAATTTCTTAGAGAACTTCGTGTTAATATAAAAATATGTTTCGTGAGCCTAATTTACTATTGTATTTCTCCGAGAATGGTATCATATATGTTTTTATTTTCAAAAGATGTTTTTTACGCATATATGATGCTGTTCCTCATTGTTTTGTTAGCTAAAATAATGATTTGGAAAAGTCTTTTTACTAGTAATAGAGAAAAGTGTAATAAAAATATATTGTTGATTTATTTGGCATTGATATTTCTTTGCGGTGGCTTCATTGTTTTCTTTCGAAATGAAGCAAAATATATTGTTGGAATCTGGTTTGTTTTTCTTATTGCTCATTTTAAAGAATATAGAAAAGAACTGGGGATTGGGTTGGCGTTAATCTTATTCTTGCTTTTTTCTATAAATCATATTATTTTTCCGTATTTAAAAATTACACCAGGAAGTACAAAAGAGATGCTTTCGGTTCCGTTTCAGCAAACAGCACGTTACATAAAAGAATATTCGGATGAGGTGACGGAGAAAGAAAAAGAGGTAATTGATCGCGTCTTAAATTATGATACATTATCGGAACGTTATGAGGCCGACCGTTCTGATAAAGTCAAAGATGGCTGGAATAAATATACATCTAAAGTAGAATTAAAAGAATATTTTTCTGTATGGTATCAGATGCTGAAGAAACATCCTTTAGTTTATGCAGAAGCCACTCTAAACAATTACTATTATTATCTATATCCTGGTAAAAGATTGGCCACAAATTATTCATATAGTTGGTCGGAAAAATGCATGGATAGTGTGAATAAACGTGGAAATCAATTAAATATGGATGTTCATTATCCAGTTAAGCTGAAATGCTTAAGAAATTGTTATGAAGCGTTGCGAGAAGGAATATTTAATCTTCCAGTGCTAGGAGCATTTAAGTGTGTTGCCTTATATATCTGGCTACTATTAATATTTGCATTTTATTTATTCAGAAGACAAAAGATAGATATTTTATGTTGGGGGATTATCCCATTATTGGCTTCGGTAGGTATTGCATTTTTGGGACCGTGCAATGGATATTACTTTAGATATGTTTATATGATTACGGTTGCATTGCCGGCGGTATTGTTGCTTGGATTGATTGATAAGAAATATCGTTGGATAAAAATGAATAATGCAGGAACACAGATTTTGAATGATAAGTGAAAGGAATATACATAAAATGGATAAGATAGCAGTACTGATTCCATGCTACAACGAGGAAAAAACAATTGAAAAAGTCGTGAAAGATTGGAAAACTGAACTTCCAGAAGCGGTTATTTATGTGTACGACAACAATTCAAATGATAAGACAGCCGAACTGGCTCAAAATGCGGGCGCAATCGTCCGTCATGAATACGCACAGGGGAAAGGAAATGTAATCCGGCGTATGCTTCGGGAGATTGATGCGGAGTGCTATATCATGGTAGATGGAGACGACACGTATCCTGCTGAATACGGAAGAAAGATGGCGAATCTGGTTCTTGAAAAAAATGCTGATATGGTAGTGGGGGACAGGCTTTCATCTACTTATTTTAATGAGAACAAAAGACCGTTCCATAATTTTGGAAATACGCTGGTGAGAGCTAGCGTAAATCGCTTGTTTCATACTGATATCCGGGATATTATGACGGGGTATCGGGCTTTTAGTTTTCTTTTTGTTAAAAGCTTTCCTGTGCTATCGAAGGGATTTGAGATAGAAACGGAGATGACCATTCATGCAGTTGAAAAAAATATGCGGATTGAGAATGTAGTTATCGAATATCGAGACAGACCGTCTGGCAGTGAATCAAAATTAAATACATATTCAGATGGATTTAAGGTCTTGAAGACGATAGGACGTCTCTATAAGAATTATCGTCCGTTTGGATTTTTTGGTCGGATATCGACTGTTTTGATGCTGGTTTCAATGGGACTGCTTATTCCGGAGATCCTACATGATATACAGGTGGGAAAGGTTAAACATCCGTTTATATTTGTTTCATCGGGAATTTTGATTTTTACTTCGATTGTATCATTCTTTTCGGGAGCGGTTTTATCAACTTTGGTTGAGAAAGAACGGCAGGCGTATGAATTTCGGCTGCAGATGATTGAAAAGATGAAAAGTGAAATAGAATGATTTTTTGTGAACGATTAAAGTTGTTTGAGAATCCCTAACCATTCCACCTTTCTTTTTGTAAAGAAATATGAGATAATAAAAGCCAGAAGCTTTCATATTTTATCATAGCAGCTGGAGGATCCTTTATGAATGAATTAAAACTTCCGGTAGGAATTGATGGTTTTGAAAAGATCCGTCGAAATGGCTTTTATTATATCGATAAAACGGAATTGATTGAACAATTGTTTTTAAATTGGGGAGAAGTGAATCTGTTTACACGTCCGCGTCGCTTTGGTAAGACCCTTAATATGAGTATGCTGAAGTGCTTTTTTGAGATTGGAACGGATTCATCGCTCTTCGATGGACTCTATATTTCGGAGAAGCAGACATTATGTGAGCAGCATCTGGGAAAATATCCGGTTATTTTTCTCTCCTTAAAGGGAGTAGAGGGCTTGAACTTTTCAGAGGCAAAGCGAAGATGCATTCAGCTGATAAGAAGAGAAGCGGAACGGTTTTATTATCTAAAGGACAGCGAAAGACTTCTTGATTTGGATAAAAAAAAGTATCATCAGCTTCTTGACATGAAGGATCAGCCTGAAGACGTGGATATTGTCATTTCTTCCATAAAAACATTGTCCGATCTATTATATAAACATTATGGTAAAAAGACGGTCATTCTGATTGATGAGTACGATGTACCACTGGATAAAGCATTTCAGCATGGTTATTACAAGGAAATGATCTATTTTACCCGTGGACTGCTTGGAGAAGCATTAAAGACAAACGATTCGCTTAACTTCGCAGTGTTGACGGGCTGCCTTCGTGTCTCGAAAGAAAGCATCTTCACCGGACTCAACAATTTTAAGATCCTATCGATCACAGATACACGATTTGATGAGCAATTTGGCTTTACTGATACAGAGGTTCGAAAGCTGCTTTCAGACTATCATCTGGAAGATAGGTTTGCGGAAGTAAAAGAATGGTATGATGGATATCGCTTCGGAAAAGCCGACGTATACTGTCCGTGGGATGTTGTAAACTTTGTGGATCGTGTAAAGGATGATCCGGAAGCAAGACCAGAAGCGTATTGGATCAATACGAGCGGAAACGATCTGGTAAAGCGTTTTATTGATAAGGCAAATAAGACAACGAAAAATGAAATAGAACGTTTGATTAACGGCGAAGCGATTGAAAAAGAGCTTCGTCTGGATCTTACCTATGAGGAGATTGATCAGAGCATCGAAAATCTTTGGAGCGTACTTTTTACGACCGGATATCTGACACAGACCGGAAGGACGGAGAAGGGCGCTTACCGCTTGATTATTCCGAATCGGGAGGTGCGCGAGGTCTTTCGGCTTCAGATAAACGAGTGGTTTAAGAAATCGATCTTCACTAACACAGAACGCCTGACTGCATTCTGGAAAGCCTTTGAAGAAGGGGATACTGAAGGAATAGAGCAATATTTAAATCGGGTGCTCAGTAATTCCATCAGCGTTTTTGATACAAAGGCAAGGAAGGAAGAAAAGGAAAGCTCCTATCATAACCTTCTTGTCGGGATTCTTACAGGGAACGCAGACTGGCTTGTAAAATCAAATGTCGAAGCCGGAGATGGCTTTGCGGATATCATTGTAGAGACCGATAATCCGGATGCTGGAATTGTTGCAGAATTAAAATACACAAAAAACTTTGATGAGATGAGGATAGCGTGCAGGAAAGCAATGAATCAGATCCGAGATCGCCGTTATCAGGAATATCTCCTGAATGATGACCGGAGGGACATACGGTTATATGGAATTGCCTTTTGCAAAAAAAGATGCTGTGTGATCAGCGAAAAACTTGAAAAATAGGTTACGTTTACGGGTAGGTACTTTTGAAACCGAAAGTGCCGTAAGAAAACGTGGTGGCAGCAGGAATTTGCCGTATTTAAATGCGAAGCTACGGCAAATTCCGTTACTGGGCACGTATGCGTGAACAGTAATAAAAATAGGCAGATGCCAGTTTTCCTCCTTGCAAATCCCCCCAACTTGTTATATACTTAAATATACTATGTTATTATAGTAATGAAAGAACGAAAAAAGGAAGGAATTACCGATGACACTGTTAGAAAATTGGCGCAATCTGGCATATGGTGACGGGCTGGATGATAAAAAGAAAGAGGAACTCTGGTCTGGATATTTTACGATTGAGAAAGGCATTTACGAGCAGATTCTTGCAAACCCGACTGAGGTTGTAGAAGGTACCGTTAAGGAACTGGCTGAGAAGTATGATACCGAAGTTATGATCATGACCGGTTTCCTGGATGGAATCAATGAGAGCTTAAAGGGCTATGAGAACCCGATCGAGACCATGGATGAGGATACCAAGGTTAAGATTGAGATCGACCCGGAGAAGTTATATTACAACATGGTAGAGGCAAAGGCTACCTGGCTGTATGAGCTTCCGCAGTGGGATGCAATCCTGACTGAGGAGAGAAGAACAGAGCTGTACCGCGAGCAGAAGGCATCTGGCACAGTCCGCAATACACATAAGATTTACCCGAACGATCCGTGTCCATGCGGAAGCGGTAAGAAATATAAGAAGTGCTGCGGAAAGAATAAATAATAGATTTATGAATCAGAAGCACATCCGGAACACAGAGTGAACCGGATGTGCTTTTTTCTATGGAAATATAGGACGTGCTTTTGTATAATAGATATAGAGAAAAGACAGCAGACGAATGATGGCAGGAGGCATGATAAAAGAATGGCAGGTACAAAGCAGTGGAGGGCGGCAGATGGGAGACTGCAGCCGGGATTTCAGACAGCAGGTTTTACATTGAAACAGGTGGGAAAACTGCAGGCGCTGGGAGCGCAGACACTGTATTTTGAACATGAGAAAAGCGGGGCGTCCCTGTTTTATATCAGAAATAAAGATACAAACCGGGGATTCTCGATTTCCTATCGGACACCGCATCTGGATGAGACGGACACGAATCATGTGTTTGAGCATTCGGTACTTGCTTCCTCTGATAAATATCCGAGTAAGGATATTTTTTTTTGATCTTTGTAGCAAGACATACCACACATTTGTAAATGCATTTACCTATATACCATTTACGGCATATCCGGTGTGCAGCCAGAGCGAGGAACAGCTGCTTAAGATGGCAGATGTGTATTTAAGCTGCATGAAAGCGCCGGGAATCCGGCGGGAACGCCGCTTTTTTGACCGTGAAGCGGTCCGCTATGAGCTGCGCGACCGCGAAAGCCCGATTACGCTGGCAGGAACGGTGTACAGCGAGGATTTCGGCATGCTGAATGATACAGATAATGAGGCACTGCGGAATGTTTTGCGGGCGCTGTATCCGGGGGAGACGGCGGCAAATGCGAATGGACAGGCGCACCGTTTTTATAAGGATCTGACGTATGAACATACGATGGAGATGTATGATCGATTTTATCGGTTCGATAATGCTCTGATTTTGTTGTATGGGGATCTGGACTGGAAACGGTTTCTGGCATTCCTGGATAAAGAGTATCTGTGTGATGCAAAGAAAAGCTATGGAAAAGAAGAGGGATGGAGTTTCCAGTCAGGCAGCGGGCGACAGGAAAAACAGGAAATGCAGAATATAGGGATGAGTGCGTTTTACAGCCCCGAGCCAGATGGTTTGGAAAATGGAGGAGAATCATTCTTCCGTCAGGCAACCGTTCCCAGTCCTGCTTACCGGGGAGACGCATCGGAGAATGCGGCGGTGGTATCGTATGCGATGGATCTGAGCGGCATTTCATGGGAAAAGCTGATCCAGTACAGCATCATTGCGGGAATGATGAATGTGGATGGATCGGTTTTCAGGGAAAAGCTGCGGACGGCGGGCATCCATTGTGATGCGAGCGCATCGGTGATGATGGAGCGGAAAAGCCATTTTTTGTTTTCGAAATGACAGACAGCAGTCCGAAGGATGCAGAACGGTTCCGGCAGGTGTCGGATGAGACATTGTGCGAGATGCAGGAGCGCGGGATCGACCCGTCAGTGGTGGAGACGGCGCTCAAGGCGCGGGCGATACATGATTATACGGCAGGCGAAGATACGGATGTATTTGCGGATTCGATCGTGCCGGAAGTCAGCCTGAAATGGGCACTGACGGGCGATGCGGATGTGTATGCGGATGAGGCGGCAGCCTATGATTCTCTGGATGCAGGGACGGCACAGGCGGAGATTCGCCGGTTTGCGGCAGAGCTTGGCGCGGCGAAGCGTCGGGTTCTTGTCACGACGGTTCCGATGCCGGGGATGGCAGAGGCGATGGAGCAGGAGCGCGACGCGTATCTGGCGCAGATGAAGGCGGAGATGAGCGAGGCAGAGCTGGATGCGCTGATTGCGAAGACCCTGGATTTTGATGCGTGGAATGCGTCGGAGTGTTCGAATGCGGATTTTATGATCCGGATCGATGAGCTTCCGCCGCCGGAAGAGACGCCGGAATATCAGATATATGAGATAAATGGGATTTCGATCTATGAATCGCCGTCGGATCTGGAAGCGATCAGCTATAACCGTTTATACCTGGATTTGAGCGGCGTGCCGGAAGAGGACCGTTTTTACATTCCTTTATATACAATGTTTGTTTCAGAGCTTGAAAATGCCCGGTATGGCAGAATGGAAAAGGAAAATCAGATTGAGCGCTATCTGCATGATTTTTCCATGAATGAGGGACATCCGGAGGTTCGGGCGGGACGAAACAGCCATCCGACGCTGGCGGTCAGCTGGTATGGGATGGCGGAGGATTATGAAGAGAGCCTGTATGTCCTGTTGGAACTCTTATCACATCCACTGTGGAGAGATAAGAATGCGGTTCTTCAGGCACTGGATGAGACGATTCCGTCCTGTGATGAGTCGCGCAGTGATGCGTATTCGCTGGCGGTGCGTCTGGCGGCATCTGGCTATAGCATCAATACGCGGTATCAGGAATATGTCGGCGGACAGGCGTTTTATGAGTTTTTGAAAAAACTGCGCGGGCGACTGGAACAGGAGGATGCAGCGATCTTCCAGCTGGCAGAGAAGATGGAGGAGGTGCGCGACCGCATCCTGCATGGAACAGCGGTGACGATCCTTCATGTTGCACCGAGGGAAAATCTGGAATGGATGCGGAACTGTGCAAGGCGGATTCTGGGAAATCTGCGGGGAGAACAGATGCCAGACCATGAGAATAAAACGGAAAACAGAGGGGAAAATGCTGGGTATACTTTCCCGGTTCCGGCGCGCAGGGAGGCGGTAATTGTGGAGAGCTCCAGCCAGTATACCGTCTTTTCGGCAGAGCTGAGCGCTGTAGATGGATTTTCCGGGCGGATTCTTCCGTATGTAAATGCGCTGGATGACCGGTATTTTGTGCCGCAGCTCCGTTTTCAAGGCGGCGCCTACAGCGCGTCGTTTGCATTTACGCCGACGATGGACCGGATCGTGGCGAGTACATACCGGGATCCGAAGGTCAGTGAGACGATCGAGGCGATCCGGGCGGCAGCGGGTGTATTGGAAAAACTGCAGCTTTCGGAGGCAGATCGGAATGGCTATATTTTAAGCAGTTACGGCAATGCGACGGCGCCGTGCGGATGCCTGGGACGGCGGATGGCAGCGATGCAGTATGCGTACAATGGCCTGGATATTGTACAGATCCGTCGTTGGACAGAGGAGATCCGTAAGACGACCGCAGAGGATCAGAAAGAGGCGGCGCGGATCATCCGGCGGCTTTTGGAAGAAGCGTGGATTGTGACGACTGGAAATCAGACGGCGATCGAGATGGATCGGGACTGCTTTGACCGGATCCGGGATTTCCGCAGTAAAATGGCTGAATAACCAGATCCATATTTATAGGGAGGTAGAGAGAATGCGTACAAAGCGATTGGGAGACATGCTTTTGGAGCTGGGACTGATCACAGAAGGGCAGCTTAAAGAGGCGCTTGACTATCAGGCGAAGGAGAAAGAACGTCTGGGAACAACGCTGATCAAGCATCATTATATCACGGAAGGTCAGCTGATCGATGCGCTTCGCATGCAGCTGGGCATTGACTATATTGATTTGACGCGGGTCGATATCAGCCCGGAACTGTCGCGTTTTGTGCCGAAAAACCTGGCAAAGAAAATGACGATCGTACCGGTGCGTATTTCCAAAGACCAGCTCTATCTGGCAATGGCGGATCCGCTGAACTTCATGGCGATTGAGGAAGCACAGCATACTTCCAAAAAGAAAATTGTGCCGATGATCGCCTCTGAACCGGCGGTGAAGCGTGCGATCAATATTTTGTATGGCAACGAGGGAGCGGCAGAAGCGATGGCGCAGATGCAGGCAGAGACGGCAGCGGCACAAGAGGTGCGTCAGGGGCAGACGGCGGCAAGAGAAGGACAGGAAAATGTGACGCCGATGATCCGCCTGGTCAATTCGATTATTGAGCGCGCCATTTCGGAAAATGCTTCGGATATCCATTTTGAGCCGACGGAGGAGGAGATGGTCGTCAGGATGCGTATCGACGGGCAGCTTCACCGGATCATGACGATCCCGTCGGAACTCAAGGATTCGGTCATTTCGAGGCTTAAAATCATGTCCCAGCTCGATATCGTCGAAAAAAGAATTCCGCAGGATGGTCGTGCGGTGATGCATTTAAGAGGAAAAGATATTGATATGCGTATATCCACCCTTCCGACCCTGTATGGAGAAAAAGTGGTTATCCGTATTCTGAAACGAAATGAGGAGACGCTGAACCGCCGCGGTATCGGTATTCCGGCAGTGGAGGATGCAAAGATTGATACACTTTTAGGGCTTACTTCCGGAGTTATCATGATTGTAGGACCGACTGGTTCAGGTAAATCTTCGACGATGTATACGCTGATCCGCGAACTTCTTTCGGATCGGACCAACCTGATTACACTGGAGGATCCGGTGGAATACCATATCAAAGGCGCGACACAGGTGCAGATCAATGAAAAAGTGGGGCTGACCTTTGCATCGGGTCTGCGCTCAGTTCTGCGTCAGGATCCGGATATCATCTGCGTCGGCGAGATCCGTGACGGTGAGACGGCAGAGATCGCGATGCGTGCGGCAATGACGGGACATCTCGTTATCACCACGATTCATACGGAAGATGCGATCTCGGCGATTGACCGTCTGCGAGATATGGGCGTGGTGCCATACCTGATTGCGGCGGGACTGCGAGGCGTTATTTCCCAGCGGCTGCTGAGGAAAATCTGTCCGAACTGCAAAACCCAGATTCAGCCGCCGAAAAAAGCGCTTGAGATGGCAGGAATCCCGGAGAAGCCTGGAAAATTATACTGGCAGGGAGCCGGATGCGATCAGTGCTTCCATTCGGGATACCGGGGCAGAATCGGTGTGTTTGAGGTAATGCTGATTCAGGAGGAGCTGCGCCGGTGCATTCTGGAAGGAGCTGACCGGACACGTTTCTTAGAGGCAGCCAGAAGAGCGAGCCAGTATGTTCCGATGCTGGAACACGCGCAGAAGCTGGTAGAAGAGGGTGTTTCGACGGTAGATGAGGTGATCCGGACGCTGCTGGCACTGTAAATGGTGCAGAAAGAGAAGAGGAGACAGATGGTATGTATGGAATCGAGAAATTAATCGCGCTGGCAGCTGAAAAAAGAGCATCGGATGTGCATCTGATTGCAGGGCTGCCGCCAAAATGCAGAATTGACGGCAGAATCGAGACGCTGACGGATGGCGGGCTGACGCGTGAGGATTGTGAGGAATATGGACGCCAGCTGGCAGGCAATGCGGCAGATCAGATCGAGGCGATCGGACAGCTGGATTTTAGTGCTTCGTTTGCGGGACGGCGTCTCCGAGTGAATCTGTTCCGGCAGCAGGGCGCGCTCTCTGCGGCGATCCGTCTTCTGGGCAGTACGATTCCGAACCTGTCGGAGCTGGGGCTTCCGGAAGCAGTGAATCAGTTTTCAAGCTGGAATAAAGGCATTATTCTGGTAACCGGCGAGACGGGAAGCGGCAAGTCAACGACGCTGGCGGCAATTTTAAATGAGATCAACCAGAATCGTCCGCTCCATATGATTACGCTGGAAGATCCGATCGAGTATGTCTATGAACCGGCGCAGGCGATCATCAACCAGCGCGAGGTGGGCGTGGACGTAGAGAGCTATGATAAGGGGCTTTATGCGGCGCTCCGTGAGGATCCGGATGTCATTCTGATTGGAGAAATGCGTGATCCGGCGACGATCGAAACGGCACTGATGGCGGCGGAGACGGGACATCTTGTTTTTTCCACTATTCATACCAATTCGGCAATCGACAGCATTGACCGGATTGTGGGTGTTTTCCAGAGGATAAACAGCCGCAGATCCGGATGCAGCTCTCGATGACGCTGCGGGCGGTGCTGTCACAGCAGCTGGTGCCGAGGGCGGGCGGCCAGGGCAGGGCGGCAGCTTGTGAACTTATGATGCTCACGCCGGCGATCCGGAATCTGATCCGTGATGGAAAAACACCGCAGATGCAGAGCTATCTGCTTTCTAGTGCAAAAGAGGGCTCTATTACGATGGATAATTTTCTGATCCGTATGGCGAAAGAGGGCGTGATCACACCGCAGACGGCAGTCGATGCGTCCCAGGACCCGCAGGAGCTGAGAGAGAAACTGGCGGCGGTGCAGTATTAATAATATGGTAAAAACGGGTGAATGAAGCCTGCGAGGAATGCAGATTACTAGAAAACATAAAAATGTATGTTTGTGTAAATACTGAGATTGTAGCGAAAGTTTGAACAGTATATTTTTGACAATGTTTTTATGTTTCAGGAGGAATTTTATGCAGGCAGGTAAATCAAGCATCCAGTTTGAGCATCCGCCCATCATCACATCGGCGGCATCGATCGTGGGGCAGACGGAAGGCGAGGGACCGCTGGCAAGTTTTTTTGACCGGGTGGAGCCGGATCCGACGTTTGGGAAAAAGTCGTGGGAGGAGGCGGAGAGTGAATTGCAGCG
This sequence comes from Clostridium sp. AF50-3, assembly GCF_003477445.1. Taxonomy (NCBI): domain Bacteria; kingdom Bacillati; phylum Bacillota; class Clostridia; order Eubacteriales; family Clostridiaceae; genus Clostridium; species Clostridium sp. AF50-3. Next base: position 224,566 of record NZ_QUDH01000005.1, read on the forward strand.
CCAGACGGTGCAGAAATGTCTGGATAAGGCGGGCAGACAGGCAGCGGATGTGAATTGCCTGTTTGCGGGAGACCTGTTGGGACAGATTGTGGCGACCTCGTTTGGGGTGGAGTCGTTTGATATCCCGTTTTTCGGGCTTTACGGCGCCTGCTCGACGATGGGAGAGGCGATGATTCTGGGGGCGATGGCAGCAGGGGCCGGCTATGCGGACCGGGTTCTGGCGCTGGCGTCGAGCATTTTGCCTCGGCAGAACGGCAGTTCCGGTTTCCGCTGGCGTATGGGAATCAGAGACCGCAGTCCACAACCTGGACGGTGACCGGGTGCGGGTGTGTGATGATCGAGGAAAATGAGAAAAATGAAGGGAAAGATGGGCGCAGAGCGAAAGAAAATGCGTCAGAATCACTGAAAAATGCTGGACAGGAAAAATTGCATCCCAAATTTCAACCTTGTATCCCAGCTGCCACCCCCGGAAAGATCGTCGATATGCAGATGCGCGATTCCATGAACATGGGGGCGGCAATGGCGGTGGCGGCGGTAGACACAATCTTGCAGAATTTCCGTGATTTTAACCGGAAACCATCTGACTATGATCGGATCATCACTGGCGATCTGGGAATGGTGGGGAAGGAAATCCTGCTTGATTTTATGCGCGAGGCAGGACAGGATATTTCCAGCATCCATATGGACTGCGGGATCGAAATGTTTGACCCGAAAACGCAGGATACCCATTCGGGCGGGAGCGGCTGCGGTTGCTCGGCGGCGGTGCTGTGCGGCTATATTCTTCCGAAAATACAGGCGGGTGAGTGGAAACGCGTCCTGTTTGTGCCGACCGGGGCGCTGCTGTCCCAGATCAGCTTTAATGAGGGGCAGAATGTGCCGGGGATTGCCCATGGAGTGGTGCTTGAGGGAAAAGAATCGTTCGGTGAATGATAGGTATTTGCAAGAAACTTTAGAGAGGGAGCAAAAAATGGACTATATCAAAGCATTTGTGACCGGCGGACTCCTCTGTGCCGCCGTGCAGATTCTGATGGATAAAACGAAACTCATGCCGGGGCGGATCATGGTACTTTTGGTGGTATGTGGCTCGATTCTCGGTGCGATCGGCTTGTACGAACCGTATGCCAAATGGGCGGGTTCCGGGGCAACAGTGCCGCTGCTGGGGTTTGGGAATACGCTTTGGAAGGGCGTGCGGGATGGAATTGACAAGGATGGGGTTCTGGGGCTGTTCACCGGCGGATTCACGGCGGGTGCGGCGGGGATTTCCGGGGCGTTGATCTTCGGCTATCTGTCGTCGCTGATTTGCAAACCCAAGATGAAGGATTAGAGAGAAGACGAAAGAAAAGTAAAAGAAAGCAAGGCAAAAGAAAATCAGTTGAGGAAATAAAAAGCTGCTGTAAAAGAGGCATATGAATGTCACTTTTTACAGCAGCTTTTTGCAGATATATTATTTTGCTGTTAATGCTCCGGATTCGCCGGGACAATCGGAATATTATTTCCATTCCGTCCACTTTCCGCCATCGGGCGTGGAACCGCAGAGTGGATCGGAACCGATAGATTATCTGAATCGGGGCTGTAGCCCGGAGCTGAGAAATCGGCGCTCTCAGAAGGATGGATGATCGTGGACGAACCATTGTGAATCTTGCACTCGCCCGGCATGGAGAAGCGGGAATCGTCCGTTTCTCCGCCGTCTTCCGGAACGACCATAACTGTCTTGGAAATCTGCTGGTTCGTCGGGCAGAAGGCAGTCGAGATGCCGCCGGAGGCGGAGCAGATTGTCACGCGGGTGTGGTGATCGCAGGTCTCGGTCGGAACCGTGCCCTTCGCGAAATATTCAGTGTAGACGGCCGTTCCGCGCGGGTCACTGCTGCAGACGCCGGAAACCGGAAGCTTGCCGGATTTGCGGCATACTTCAGCAGTTTCAATGCTGTCCGGAACCGTAAATCCGGGGTCGCTTAAGCTCTCATGGACACGTGTCATGATATTTCGCCAGATGCGCTTGTGGTAACTGGTACCGCCGTTTGAAACGGTGCCGCCTTTTAATGGCTGGTTATTGTCGCACCCGCCCCAGATACCGGCAGTGTAGTACGGCGTAAAGCCTACAAACCAGACGTCGACGTTGCTGGTGGTCGTACCGCTCTTTCCGGCGCAGCTCATATTGGGAATCGCCGCTGTCGTACCGGTCGATTTAACCCCGGAACCGGAACGCGTATACATTGTATTGCTCTGCATAACATCCTGCATCGCGCTGGTTAAAAGATAGGCGGTAGAGTCTTTGAGCGCCTGCCGCGTCTCCGGTTCATTGTCGATCAGTATCTTTCCATTGCGATCCAGAATCTTAGTAAAGAAGATAGGCTTCGTGTAGGTGCCGCCGTTGGCGATCGCCGCAAATGCATTTGTCAGTTCCAGGTTGCTGACGCCCTTTGTCAGACCGCCGAGTGCTGTCGAGAGTGTCTGATCCTGGCTTACGAGGGAAGTGATTCCCAGCCGTTCGGCATATTCGACACCGAGCTGCGGCGTTACCGTGTCCGCCATGCAGCGCAGGGCGACGATGTTCATGGAATAGGTAATGCCGTCGCGGATGGTGTGATAGCCCTTGTAATCGCTGCCCCACCAGTTTCGGAACTCTTTTTCACCGGAAGAGTATGGTCCGTCATAGTAAACGGTTGATAGGGTCGCGCCGCAGGCATCCAATGCCGGGGCAAAGGAGGAAATGACCTTGAAGGTCGATCCTGGCTGCCGCAGGGAGTCGGTCGCACGGTTTAAGGTGCGGTTTGCCGTCTTCTGTCCGCGTCCGCCGTTGATTGCCTTGACATAGCCGGTGGACTGTTCGATCAGGACGAACGAGGTCTGCGGCTCTAAAATCATGGTAACTGATTCACCGAGAACGGTGCTTCCGTCCTGCGTGAGGGCGGTGCGGTACTCATCGATCGCCGTCTGCGCCTCTTCCTCGGAATTAAACAGCCCGTCAAAACCGCTTTGTCCCTTGACCTGCTGGATCCATGTTTTCAGAGTTTCCTGTGAATAATGCTGCGTTTCCCCGTCTGGATGGGTCAGGGAAAGGCGGTATTCAACCGAATAGCGAGCCGCGTCGTAGTTGGCAGGATTGTTGACTTCCTCATCGACGATCGCCTGAATCTGCGGATCCTGCGGGGTATAAATCTGCAGTCCGCCGCTGAACAGAAGATTGGACGCCTGCGTGTCAGTATAGCCGAGCTGCTCTTTGAGTGCTTCGGTGACCTGGCTGATCAGCTCGTCCGTGTAATAGGAGTACGGTGTCTCATTTTCCTTGAGCGCCGTGTCGACATTCTGGATACGGGCGTAGACGTCGTCCGCCAGTGCTTCCTCCTGTTCTTCTTTTGTGATATAGCCCTGCTCATACATTGCCTGTAAAATGACCTTGCGCCGGGCGGCATTTGCCTCCGCGCCGCTGATCGGATTCAGCTTTGACGGATTCTGTGTGATACCGGCGATGACCGCGCACTCAGAAAGGGTCAGATCGGAGACGTTCTTATTAAAATAGCGCAGCGCCGCTGCTTTGACGCCCAGCGTATTGCTGCCGAGGTTGATCGTATTTAAATAGTTCGTTAAAATGACCTTCCGATCGACGTTTTTTGTCAGCTGCAGCGCCAGATATTGTTCCTGGATTTTTCGTTCGATTTTGGAACCTTTGCTGGTCTCCATACCGCCGTTGAAGACGGTATTTTTGATGAGCTGCTGGGTCAGGGTGCTGGCGCCGCCTTTATAATTATTTGTCAGGACACCGACCACGGCGCGTGAAATGGAGCGCAGATCGATACCGCTGTGTTGCCAGAAACGCGAGTCCTCGATGGAGACGAATGCGTCGATCAGATCCTGAGGAAAATCCTCGTAGGATGCTTCGATTCGGTTCGAGTTAGAACCGACCAGCGTGTCGGTCACTTCCCCGGCGCTATTATATATAGTAGAAAAATATCCGCTTGGAGTGAAGCTGTCCGGGTTGAAGTCCGGCGAACTGTCCAGAATGCCTTTAAACATGCCGATAAAGGTGCTGACACCTGTCACGCAGAGAAACAGAACAAGAACAAAGGCAGTCTTGAAGAAGGTCAGAAACAGCCGGTTGGCGTATTTCTTCTTCCGGGAATTGGCTGCCCGGATCCGTTTCTTGGTTGCTTTTACACCGTAATTCATGAGAACCTCCTTTGGGTTCGTAGTGGTTCGTTCTATTAATAAATACAGTATTTCCAATTATATCAAAATTCATAGGATAAATAAATACTATTGTCATGAAGTTTTTTTTACGGTATCATAAAAGATAAGGTTTGTTACTGGGCACGTATGCGTGAACAGTAACTAAGTGTTATTGTGGTTAAAGAAGTGAAAAAACATCCGTTTTAAGGATCGTAGTTCATAGATGGAGGAAAAGATGAAAGAGCGCTATAAAATCGTCTATCAGGGTGGCGAGGGCGAGATTGTGGAGAAGAAGTCCCGCTTTATCGCGGAGATCCGCCCGGTGGAATCGGAAGAAGAGGCGACGGCATTTATTGCGGAAGTCAAGAAGAAATATTGGGATGCGAGACATCATTGTTCGGCATTTACGATCGGAGAAAATAACGAGGTGGCGCGCTGCAGCGACGACGGCGAACCGGCGCAGACGGCGGGACGCCCGATGCTGGATGTGCTGCTGGGACGCGAGCTTCACAACGTCTGTGCGGTTGTGACCCGGTACTTTGGCGGGACACTTTTAGGAACCGGCGGACTGGTGCGGGCATACGGCGGCGCGGTCCAGGAAGGCCTTAAAAACTGTGTGGTTCTGGAAAAATGCCTGGCTCGCAAATGGAAGGTCGGGACAGACTACAGCGGGCTTGGAAAGGTGCAGTACATTTTGGCAGAAGCAGAGTTGCCGATTCTGGACAGCGAGTACGGCGAGGGCGTGGATCTGACGATCCTGGTGCCGTTTGACCAGGCGGGAGCAGCGGAGAAGAAGCTCATAGAGGGCACAAATGGAAGATGCCAGATCGAAAAACTGGATGAAGTTTATTTTGGCATGGATGACGGAAAAATCATTTTATTGTAAAAAAAGATTGAATAATGGATAAAAAAATGCTAAAATAACAAGCTGTATTATTTTGTGGGCGGATCCTTTGCCAAAGATGAAATGGCAGGATGCCTGTCTGTGACAGAAAATAATTATTAATTAGTACATGTAATGAATCATCATAAGAAAAGAGAGTAAGCAGATATGAAAATGAAACGGGAAGATGTCAGAAACGTTGCAATTATCGCTCACGTTGACCACGGTAAAACGACGCTGGTAGACCAGCTGCTCCGCCAGAGCGGTGTATTTCGTGCCAATCAGGAAGTAGTCGATCGTGTCATGGACTCTAACGATATTGAGCGTGAGAGAGGTATCACGATTCTGTCCAAGAATACGGCTGTTAATTACAACGGCACCAAGATCAACATTATCGATACACCAGGACATGCGGACTTCGGCGGCGAGGTAGAGCGTGTTCTTAAGATGGTAAACGGCGTTATCCTTCTGGTAGACGCATACGAGGGCGCGATGCCGCAGACCAAATTCGTTCTGCGTAAAGCACTGGAACTGGATCTGCCGGTTATCGTATGTATCAATAAGATTGACCGTCCGGAAGCACGTCCGGAGGAGGTTGTGGACGAGGTTCTCGAACTTCTGATGGATCTGGATGCATCCGACGAGCAGCTTGACTGCCCATTCTTGTATGCATCTGCACGTTCTGGATATGCAAAGAAGAACCTGGACGATCCGAATGTGGATATGAAGCCACTGTTCCAGACCATTCTGGATTACATCCCGGCGCCGGAGGGAGATCCGGATGCAGAGACACAGGTTCTGATCAGCACGATTGATTACAACGAGTATGTAGGACGTATCGGCGTAGGTAAGATCGACAACGGCTACCTGAAAGTAAATCAGGACTGCGTCATCGTCAACCATCATGAGCCGGACAAGTTCCGCAAAGTTAAGATCGGTAAGCTCTATGAGTTTGAAGGTCTGAATAAAGTAGAAGTACAGGAAGCAAAGATCGGTTCGATCGTAGCGATTTCCGGTATCGCAGATATCCACATCGGTGATACCCTGTGTTCACCAGAGAAACCGGAGGCAATTCCGTTCCAGAAGATTTCTGAGCCGACCATTTCCATGGATTTCATGGTAAACGACAGCCCGCTGGCAGGTCAGGAAGGTAAATTCATCACTTCCCGCCACATCCGCGAGCGTCTGATGCGGGAGCTGAATACCGATGTCAGCCTGCGTGTAGAGGAGACAGACTCCGCTGACTGCTTCAAGGTATCTGGCCGTGGCGAGCTGCATCTGTCCGTCCTGATTGAGAATATGCGCCGCGAGGGCTTTGAGTTCGCAGTCAGCAAGGCGGAGGTACTCTACAAATATGACGAGAGAAACCGCAAATTAGAGCCGATGGAGATCGCTTACGTCGACGTACCGGATGACTTTACCGGTGCTGTTATCCAGAAGCTGACCAGCCGTAAAGGCGAGCTGCAGGGCATGAGCCCGATCGGCGGCGGATACACAAGACTGGAGTTCTCGATTCCGTCCAGAGGTCTCATCGGCTACCGCGGCGAGTTCATGACCGATACAAAGGGAAATGGTATCTTAAACACCAGCTTTGACGGCTATGCACCGTTCAAGGGCGAATTAAGTTACCGCAAACAGGGATCCCTGATTGCATTTGAGGCAGGCGAGTCCATCACCTACGGTCTGTTCAATGCCCAGGAGCGCGGAACCCTGTTCATCGGACCGGGCGTTAAAGTTTACTCCGGCATGATTGTCGGACAGAGCGCAAAACCGGAAGACATCGAGTTAAACGTCTGCAAAACCAAAAAGCTGACCAACACCCGTTCTTCCAGCGCCGATGAAGCCCTCCGCCTTGTTCCGCCGAAAATCATGAGCCTGGAGCAGTGCCTCGACTACATCGATACCGATGAACTTCTCGAGATCACCCCGACCAGCTTACGAATCCGTAAAAAAATTCTTGATCCGACTCTGAGAAAGAGAGCGATGATCAGCCGTAAAAATAGCTAAATAATCGTAAAGTGGGAGCAGCCGCGCAAGCCAGCTGCTCCTTTTCGTATATTCAAGCGAGAGATATCCAGGAAACGACGCGCCCCGCCGTTTCCGTCCCTCTGCCGATCCCATTCCCTCTGTCGATTCATGTCCCCCACCCTGTCGAAATTTCCCCCTCACTTCTTCTTCTAAAACGGTCATTCCCCTCATACATATATACAGTAAGAAGCAGGACTCCAAGAACCTGCCGTGAAAAACTGCAAAAAAGAAGAGGAGAGAGATACTATGTCGGAAAAAATGATTGAAAACAACAAGGTTAGCGTGATTGGTGAGGTCGTATCGGAATTTACATTCAGCCACGAAGTATTCGGGGAAGGATTTTATATCGCAGACCTGGCAGTCAGCCGTCTGAGCGATCAGGTGGACGTGATTCCACTCATGATTTCAGAACGGCTTCTGGATGTATCGAAAGACTACCGCGGAATGACGATGGAGGCGATCGGTCAGTTCCGTTCCTACAACCGTCATGAGGGCGCGAAAAACCGTCTGGTGCTGTCTGTGTTTGTCCGTGAGATTCATTTCCTGGAAGAATTTACGGATTACACCAAAACCAACCAGATTTTTCTGGAAGGCTATATCTGCAAGGAGCCAATCTACCGGAAAACACCGCTGGGACGCGAGATTGCCGATATGCTGCTGGCGGTCAACCGTCCGTATGGAAAATCCGATTACATACCGTGTATTGCGTGGGGCAGAAATGCCCGCTATGCGTCCGGATTTGGCGTGGGAAGCCACGTGTGCGTGTGGGGGCGCGTGCAGAGCCGTGAATATACGAAGAAGCTGAGCGAGACAGAGTGCGAGAAACGTGTGGCATACGAGGTGTCGGTCAGCAAGCTGGAGTGCGTGGAAGAATAGGATAGGTTTAGGATGTTACAGCAAATTTTGAAGCCGGTTATGCAATCTATAGGACATGATAAATGGCTGGTTTTGCCATAGCTTGCCAAAACAGATAAAATATGCTAGAATAAGGCAGTTTACAGAATTCGTAAAACGATCATTGGATGGATAGAAATAAAACACACAGGCCTGTGTGTAAAAAGACATCAGGAAAGACAGTCTGTGCGCCAGCGCAGCGGGAGGCACAGAAAGAGGAGAGGGAAATGAAAAAGGGGAAAGTTCATATCATCTTCGGCACCGGGATGGGAAAAACAGCGATGGCACTGGGACGTGGTGTCAGTGCAGCCATGCACGGCCGGAAGGTAATTATGATACAATTCTTAAAGGGAGTGCTGAGCCATGAGACAGCAGATGGGTTAAAACAGCTGGAGCCGGCATTTAAAGTATTCCGATTTGAAAAACAGAATGAGTATTATGAAAATCTCTCTGAAGAAGGCAAAAAGGAAGAGCTCTGCAATATTCAGAACGGGTATAATTTTGCAAAAAAAGTACTCTGTACCGGCGAATGCGATATGCTGATTCTGGATGAATTTCTTGGGGTGTTAGATCAGAAACTGGTCGGAGACGATGCTCTGGAAACACTGCTGGCAGCGCGCGAGGAGAATGTCGATCTGATTCTGACCGGAAAAGTATGCCCGGCTGGGGCAGAGGAGCATGCAGACGAGGTGACGCGCCTGGAATGCCTGAAGCCGTCAAACGATCATGCCGTTACTGTTCACGGGTAGGCACTTTTGGAACCGAAAGTGCCGTAAGAAAACATGGTGGCAGCAGGAATTTGCCGTATTTGAATGCGAAGCCACGGCAAATTCCGTTACTGGGCACGTATGCGTGAACAGTAACATCATGCGTGCATGAACGGTTGACAAGTATTCAAAGTAATGCTAAGATAGAAAAAACAAGTAGAGGTTGCGTTGATTATCAGTAAGCGGTCGGATGCGGCAGGTGCAGGAGAAGACAGCTGAAAGGATGATACGCCGAAGGGCTGCGGCGCCTGTATCTGCAGTTCCTGGGTGCAGGATGAAGAATTCTGTAACTGTCATCGACAGATGGGGAGCTACTGGGAGTTTGGATTTGAATTCATAGAGCTGGCCATTGTGCCAGCTTTTTGTACGCTCAGGACCGACAGGCTGCAAACAAACATTCGTTTGAAGCGGGGACAGAAACGGACTCTGGAATAGAAACTCAGCCATCGTGCAAAAGAATAAGGAGGAAACAAAATGTCTATTTTTGAAGGAGCAGGCGTAGCGCTGGTAACGCCATTTCATGAGGATGGAAGCGTAAATTATGAGAAACTGGAGCAGATCGTAGAAGAACAGATCGCTGGCGGTACAGACTGTATTATCGCCTGCGGTACGACCGGCGAGGCGGCTACATTAAGCCATGAGGAGCACATCGAGGTGATCCGTTTCGTATGCCAGGTCGTAAATAAGAGAATCCCGGTTGTAGCAGGAACTGGTTCCAACTGCACAGAGACAGCGGTATATCTGTCTACCGAAGCAAAAAAGGCAGGCGCAGACGGACTTCTGCTCGTATCCCCGTATTACAATAAATCAACCCAGAAGGTTTAAAGGTTCATTTCTCAGAGGTCGCAAAGGCAGTTGATCTTCCGATCCTTCTGTACAATGTACCGAGCCGTACCGGCGTCAATATCACCCCGGAGACGATCGTGGCACTGTGCAAGGAATATGAGAACATCGTCGGTGTCAAAGAAGCAAGCGGCAATTTCTCCGCGATCGCACAGATTGCAAGCCTGTCAGGCGGATCAGTTGATATTTACTCCGGCAACGACGACCAGACGGTTCCGATGATGGCACTGGGCGCAAAGGGCGTTATCTCCGTATTATCCAACGTGGCACCGCGTCAGGTACATGATATGTGCGCGGCATTCAAGGCTGGCGATGTAGCGAAGGCAAGACAGATGCAGATAGATGCAATTCCACTGATTGAGGCGCTGTTCTGCGAGGTAAACCCGATTCCGGTTAAGGAAGCGATGAACATGATGGGCGAGGAAGTGGGTCCGTTCCGTAAACCGTTAGTGGATATGGAACCGGCAAACCGCGATCGTCTGAGAAGAGAACTGGTAAATTACGGAATTAGCCTGAAAGAGTGATAGGATCGTTACTGTACACGGGTAGGCACTTTTGAAACCGAAAGTGCCGTAAGAAAACGTGGTGGCAGCAGGAATTTGCCGTATTGAAATGCGAAGCCACGGCAAATTCCGTTATTGGGCACGTATGCGTGAACAGTAACATAAGATCCGTTAAAACGGGCAGTGAAACAGAATGCAAAAATCAGATTCGGAGGCGTGCGGCAGGGCGCTGCACCTCTGAATTTTGAATGAGATAGGGAAATGAGGTTTTAACAGATGGTACGAGCAATTATGCATGGCTGCAACGGCGCCATGGGACAGGTTATTTCCGGAATCGCAGCGAAGGAGGAGGAGATCTCTATCGTTGCGGGTATTGATATGAGAACCGAGCAGAAAAATGATTATCCGGTTTTTGCGTCTCTGAACGAATGTAAGGTAGAAGCGGATGTTGTGATTGATTTTTCCAATGCAGCAGCTGTCGATGAACTTCTCGACTGGTGTGCAGAGAAGAAAATGCCGGTTGTTCTGTGTACGACAGGACTTTCCGAGGTACAGCTGGCAAAGGTAGAAGAGACGGCAGAGAAGACAGCTGTTCTTCGCTCTGCAAATATGTCTCTTGGTATCAATATGCTCTTAAAGCTTCTGAAAGAAGCAGCGCAGATTCTGGCTCCGGCTGGATTTGATATTGAGATTCTGGAGAAACACCACAATCAGAAGGTGGATGCTCCGAGCGGTACGGCGATTGCGCTGGCAGATTCGATCAACGAGGCGATGGGCAATACATACCATTACAAATACGATCGTTCCGCTACACGTGAGAAACGTGATGCGAAGGAGATTGGTATTCAGGCGATCCGCGGCGGCACAATCGTAGGCGAACACGATGTCATTTTCGCTGGTCAGGATGAGGTGATTACCTTTAATCATACAGCTTATTCCAAGGCGATTTTCGCAAAGGGTGCGGTACAGGCAGCCAAATTCCTGGCAGGAAAGCCGGAAGGACGGTATGATATGGCGGATGTGATCGGCTAAGAGATTTTATACAGATGTGAAAATGAAACCCCGGCTGTGAGTAAGTTTATCCACTCACAGCCGGGGTTTTCATTTCTGGAACCTTTCCCGCCCTTGTGTTTGTGGATGAAGGCTTCTGAAAATCAATTTGTCAAGGTTAGTGTATCATTTTTTTACATCTTGTGTAAAAAAATGACATCTTGTGCAGTGCAAATTGTAGAAAAATAAAACAAATGATAAGATGAATACAACAAGAAAAGCTTGAAACCGTGAAAAAGAAGAAAAACTCCAGAATTAAAAATAAAAAATACATGAAAGACAGCTTTTCGATTAATAAAAATACGAGGAGGTATGAGGATGAGAAAACGCAAATGGATGAAGGTGGGTGCCTGCGCACTCAGTGCCGTTTTGATCATGGGCTTGTATGCCGGACCGGCTTTTGCCGAATGGATAGGTACAGGAAGTGCAAGAGCCTACATCCTAAACGGACAGGTGCAGACAGGCTGGCAGCAGATCGATGGAAAATGGTATTACCTGAATGAACAGGGAGCACCGCAGATCGGCTGGGTAAAAGACGGGGACAAACAGTATTTCTGTACGGCGTCGGGAGAAATGGTCAGCGGTGTCGTATGGATCAATGGAAAAACCTATTATTTTGGCACACCGGACAGTGGAGAGATGGCAACGGGCGTTGTCAGTATCAACGGAATTCCTTATACGTTTGAAAACGATGGCACATCGTTCGGCGGCCGCAAGCCGAGACCAGCGAGAAGCTTTGAGGTAAAAGTGGCAGAAGACGGAACGATGACCATCTTAGAGACGACCAATGCCGATACACCGAAGCTGAATTCCAGAACATCCAAAGAACGCAGACATTCTGGAGGCGGTGGAAGTGAAACGCCAAGTGTGGTACCGAGTGATGCACCGGCGACGAAAGAACCGACCGAAAACCCGACGTCGACCGTGAAACCGACCCAGCCGGAAGAGACGGAAGGGGATACAACAACGGAGCCGCCGCAGCCAACAACGGAGCCGTCGCAGCCAACAACGCAGCCAACAGATCCGTGATCAATCTGAAACTAAGAGTACGAAGTGAAAATAATCGGCCAAGTTCAGATTTGGGGCGATTACAATCATCTATAATTTAACCTTGTTTTTGCTCTCCTGCATATAGGATGATAGAAACAGATTCATATACTCTCGAGCTCTTTCCTGCGTATGTGCAGGGAGGAGCCCGGGAGTATATAAGTTAGAGCGATGAGAAAGAAACGGCGTGTCTGAGGGGAGTGCCACTGAAATGGAGCACTTAAAAAGTCGTTAAAGGAGGTGCCAGAATGAAATCAGTTTACTGTATCGCCATTACGGCGTGCCTGACTGTCATCTGGCTGTATGAGGAAAAGAAAAAGCGGGGGATGGCGGGAAAGCTTTGCTGGAAAGCAGCGGCCGGGTATCTGATTACGCGCTTTGTATTCTTTGCCATTTCTAATCAGGAGGTTCATGGCTTCCTGGAAGTCATGGCAATGGATCTGGTGACAGCCGGACTTTTATATATTTTGTCCGGGAAAAACAGAAGCCGGGAATCAGCGTGGGAATGCCTGTATCTTTATATCTGGAATCCGATCCCGGTATTATCTGTTCTTTCACAGGGCAAAAAGCGGATGCTTTTTATCTGGCTGGCGGTATTGATTCTTTTCATGGGCAGTTCGTGGATAGAGCGCTTCAGAGCGCGCCTTGGAATAGAAAGATTCAAAAAAATTGAAATTCTTCTCACGGCTGCGGGAACTGGCATACTCTGGGCGCGGGATATCACCGGAGAGCGCTTCGGACAGTGCAGTCCGGGAGATGAATTTTATCCGCTGATGCTGATGTTTTTTGCGGTACTGGGTGTGGGAACCTGTGTATATGGAATCGCTTCTTATGTTGGAATAATACATGAAAAATGTCAAATTCCTGAATCGAAAGTCGAGCTGGATGAAGCAAAAGCGGCACGCTGCGTATCAAAACGAATGACGGGGAGTGAAAAAATAGATGCCGGGAAGAGCTTGGGAATAAAATCCTGTGAAAAGAACACAGAGTCGGAAAAGACCGGCGCGCCCTGGGCCGGCCGTGACTGGTGTATGGCAGCAGGATTGACAGTTCTCTTTGCTGTGATGGCATTTGTGAATCTTGGAAGCATGAAGGCACCGCAGACTGCGTATGAATTTGAAAAAAATGATAGCCACGGAAATGAGATGGTGCTTCGGTTTGATGGAAGTGTGACTATCTCAGAAGCGCAGGTTTATCTGGGTGGAAAGGAGAAGAGACATTTTGTATGCTCGGTTCCGAATGCCGAGGGAGATGGTTGGGATGCCATCGGGGAAGAGACAGAATTGTTATCTGTATACTGCTGGAATCCAGTGGAAATTCATTACCGCACTTACGAACTAGGGATCGTGTCGATGGATGAGAGTGCAGAGGTTCTGGAAATCGTTCTTCTGGATCCGGATGGAAATCCGATCCTTCCATCCAATGCAGATGATTATCCAGAGGCATTTGATGAGCAAGAATTGTTTCCGGCGGATACAACCTATGAATACCAAAGTATGTTTGATGAGGTTTACCATGCCAGAACGGCAAATGAGATAGTAGAAGGGCGTACAATTTATGAGACAACGCACCCACCGCTTGGAAAATGGTGGATGAGTCTGGGAATCCGCGTATTTGGAATGACACCGTTTGGATGGCGGTGTGTATGCGCTCTGTTTGGCATCCTGATGGTGCCGGTCAGCTATGCGTTTATGCGGAAAATCAGCCGGAGTACATGGATTGCCTCATTTGCAGCACTGTTGATAGTCTTTGATTTCATGCACTTTACATTGTCAAGAATCGGAACCATTGATGTGATAGTGGGATTTTTTATCCTGCTTACCTTTTATCTGATGTATCTGGTGCTGGATGACCTGAAAATGGGATGCAGCTGGAAAACGGTGTGTCTGATGATTTTAAATGGCATGGCAGCTGGAGCGGCGATGGCATCGAAGTGGACAGGGGTATATGCCTGCGCGGGGATTGCAGTCCTCTTTTTTACATTTTTGTTCCAGGAATATGGGACAGCTGCGGCACGGACCAGAAAGGGAATGTCTGGACAGGCGGCGATAAGTTACCTGGCGGGGCTGTCTGTCATCTGTATCGCTGCATACATTTTGATTCCGGCAGTGATTTACGTTGCATCCTATCTTTCTTATGGAAATGGTATGGGAAATGGAAATGTTTTCCAGACTATGTGGGAAAATCAACAGCTTATGCTTCATTATCATGAGAAAACGGTGTTTGAACATCCATATGCCTCTGAATGGTATGAGTGGGCCTGGATTAAACGACCGCTTCTGGATGCATACACGTCGCTTAAGTCTGGTAAAATCAGTGTGGTTTCAACTTTTGGAAACCCGGTAATCTGGTGGTCGGCAATTCCGGCGCTATTTTATACTATATACCTGTGGCAGATTCGACAGGATAAAATAGCGGGATATCTGTGCATTTCCTATGCTTCTATGCTGTTTCCGTGGTTATTTATCCACAGAACCGTGTTTATCTATCAGTATTTTGCGTGCAGTATGATACAGATTTTAATGCTGGGAAATTGTCTGCATTTTTTCTGGGAAAGAGATCCGAAACGAACCAGGAAAGCAGCGCTGCTGTATCTTGCAGCAGTGATCGGCGCGTTCCTTCTTTTCTATCCGGTGCTGTCTGGATATCCGGTAAAACAGGAATTTGCCGAGCAGTGGCTGGAATGGCTGGAGGGTTGGGTGTTGTCATGAAAGAAAAAAAGAGAGACTGGGCGATCAGCGCTGGCTTTCTGGGGGTGCTTTTGACGGCTTATGTGATAAATTATAGATTTGGTTTTCTGGAAATTCTTGATTTTCATATCGAGAAAGTAAAGAAAGCATACCCAGCTTATTTTGGCACCTATGACCGGATGGGTGAATTGACTGCATGGTTGAATAAAATCGAAAATCTGTTGTGTATCGGACGGAATGGACAGCATCGCTACAATAACATGGATCATTCGATGATGACAGCATTTTGTGCAGTGGATCTCCTTCTGGCGGGAAGTGCGGATAAGGAGCATATCTGGAGTGTGAATACAGAAAAAGCGTATCATGAGAAAAAATAAACTGCCTAAAAACCACAACTTTCAGTTCGGAAAAGCCCTGCCTGTGAGCCGCATCATCTTTACAGATTTTTTTCTATTTGTTATAGTAAAAATGGAGAGGCACCTGCGGGAGGAATGCAGATGTCAGAGAAACATAGAAATGCACAAAAATCAATGCCGCAAAGCAGAAAGCTGTTTAAATATCAAAAACGGAAGATTCGCCGCTATCTGAAACGCGTCCGCTGGCGGAGGAAGCGGAGGCAGAGGTATTTTCTGTATGGACTTGCACTGGCTGTATCCATGTACCTGGCGAGTATATGGAAGATGCGGGAACGGATCTGGTCGATCCGAGAGATGGATGTGATCGAGTATGAACTGCCGGAGGGGGAAAGAGCAGAGAATGGGGCGGAGGAAGCGCCTGCAGACTGGCAGGAGAAGAGAACAGTTGAACGGGAAAATGCCGGGGAAACATACGGAGCGACAGAAAAAACGGGAACTTCCACGAAAATCCGTCTGCATCTGAAGACCGGAGAGCTGGAAATCCTGCACGAACGGGTGGAATCAGAAGGAGAGTGACTGTTTGCGGCAGGAAAAACGTTTGGCCGGGCATGAAGGATGAATGGAAGAGCAGGAACGGTTACTGTGGCAAATTCCGTTATTGGGAATGTATGCGTGAACAGTAACCAAGAACGAAAGAGCTGCAGCCGGAACAGCGAAAAGTGATTGATTTTGAAAAGTGCCTGTATTATAATTTGCAGGTAGGATATTGAGAAAAAGTGTCGGTGACGCCTTCAAATGGCTGCGAAAGAGACTATTTTCCATACCCTGAAAAAAGAAAGCGAGGTAAATTAGCCATGTACGACAGATATGTAAGCCCTCTTTCCGAGCGCTATGCAAGCAAGGAGATGCAGTATATTTTCTCTCCGGACAAGAAGTTCCGCACCTGGAGAAGACTTTGGATTGCGCTGGCAGAGACGGAGAAGGAGCTTGGCCTTCCGATTACGCAGGAGCAGATCGATGAATTGAAAGCACATAAGGATGAAATCAATTTTGATGTTGCTAAAGAGCGTGAGAAACTGGTGCGCCACGATGTTATGTCTCATGTGTATGCGTACGGCGTACAGTGCCCGACAGCAAAAGGAATCATCCATCTGGGTGCAACTTCCTGCTACGTAGGAGACAACACCGATATCATCATTATGACAGAAGCCCTGAAGCTGGTACGTAAGAAACTGATCAGTGTTCTGGATGAGCTGGCTAAATTTGCTGATAAATATAAAGCACAGCCGACCCTGGCATTTACCCATTTCCAGCCGGCACAGCCGACCACCGTCGGCAAGCGTGCAACTCTGTGGATGATGGAGCTCAAGCAGGATCTGGATGATCTGGATTATGTGCTTGGATCCTTACGTCTCCTTGGCTCCAAGGGAACAACCGGTACACAGGCAAGCTTCCTGGAGCTCTTTGATGGGGATCATGCAAAGTGCCGCAAGGTAGATCAGATGATCGCGGAGAAGATGGGTTTTGATGGCTGCTATCCGGTATCCGGACAGACCTATTCCCGTAAGCAGGATACACGTGTATTAAATGTTCTTGCCGGTATTGCACAGAGTGCCCATAAATTCTCCAACGATATCCGTCTTCTTCAGCATCTGAAAGAAGTAGAAGAGCCTTTCGAGAAGAATCAGATCGGTTCCTCCGCTATGGCATATAAGAGAAATCCTATGAGAAGCGAGCGTATGGCTTCCCTGGCTAACTACGTGATGGCAGACGTGATGAACCCGATGCTGGTTGCATCTACCCAGTGGTTTGAGCGTACATTGGATGATTCTGCGAACAAGCGTCTGAGTGTTCCGGAAGGCTTCCTTGCAATTGATGGTATTCTGGATCTGTACCTGAATGTCGTTGACGGTCTGGTTGTATATCCGAAGGTTATCGAGAAACACATGATGGCAGAGCTTCCGTTCATGGCAACCGAGAATATCATGATGGATGCAGTAAAGGCAGGCGGTGACCGTCAGGAACTGCATGAGAAGATCCGTACTCTGTCGATGGAAGCTGGAAAGAATGTGAAAGAGAAAGGTCTGGATAACAACCTTCTCGAGCTGATTGCAGCGGATCCGGCGTTTAATCTGTCCTTAGATGACCTGAAAGCAGCGATGAAACCGGAGCGCTACACCGGCCGTGCAAAAGAGCAGGTAGATGAGTTCTTGGCAGAGGTAATCCAGCCGATTCTGGATGCAAATAAAGAAGATCTGGGCGTGAAAGCAGAGATTAATGTCTAAACAGGATTTACATGGAAGTGTGAATCTGGAGTATTACCGGGTATTTTGCAGCGTGTGCGAATGCGGCGGCATCACGGCGGCCGCAGAGGCACTCTGCATTTCCCAGCCGGCGGTCAGCCAGGCGGTCCGACAACTGGAGACCGCGCTTGGCTGCCGCCTTTTTTTGCGGACATCGCGCGGCGTGAAGCTGACGAGCGAGGGAGAATTGCTTCTGTCGTATGTCAGACGGGGAATTGATGCGATACAGGACGGGGAGACGATGCTGCGGCGCATGAAGGACCTGGAAACGGGCGAGATCCGCATTGGCGCGAGCGATATGACACTCCAGTTTTATCTGCTTCCATATTTGGAACAATTTCATGAGCAGTATCCGAATATCAAGGTGACGGTTTCAAACGGTCCGACGCCCGAGACCCTTGAAGCACTCTATCAGGGACACATTGATTTCGGTATTGTCAGCACACCTTTTGAGACCAAGCAGGCGGTAAAGAGTTTTCCAGTTCAGGAGATCCGCAATGTGTTTATAGCCGGACCCAAATACGCAGCCCAGTTAAAGGGTAGAAAACTTTCATATAAAGAGCTGTTGAACTGCCCCTGCATCTTCCTGGAGCGCAATACCAGTACGCGCCGCTTTATGGATGAGTTTCTGGCAAAGCGCGGGGTTCGGCTGGAGCCGGAGTTTGAACTGGCCACCAGTGAGATGATTGTCCAGTTTGTTAAGCGGAATCTGGGAATCGGCTGTCTTATGTCGGATTTTGCATCGGAGGCTCTTGGAAATGGGGATGTTTTTGCGTTGGAATTTGACGAAGAGATGCCATCCCGTGAGTTTTGTCTGGTGGCAGCTGAGAAAGCCTGGATGTCCCCAGCGGCTGTGAAGCTTTTTAAGCAGCTGGCGAAGGTAACCACATGAGAAAAATAGGAGCTGCAAAGTAGCGGTTTTTCAAATTACATTGCCTGGCATATGTGTGAGCATCAATAGTATAAGTGTTAATTATGTAGCTTATAAATAATATTGATTTTACTTATATAGAAAAGTTGTGTATGATTATACAGTAAGAAGGCATGATCGTTTTTCGATCATGCCGAAAAGTATTTATATTCTTCTGAGGGAGGAAAATTCATGGTACGAGCAATAGTAGGAGCTAACTGGGGAGACGAAGGCAAGGGTAAGATTACCGATATGCTTGCTAAGGAATCCGACATCATTATCCGTTTTCAGGGAGGAAGCAACGCAGGTCATACGATTATCAACAATTATGGCCGTTTCGCACTTCACCTTCTGCCGTCCGGTGTATTTTACGGACACACAACCAGCATCATCGGCAATGGTGTGGCATTAAACATCCCGTTTCTGGTAAAAGAGCTGGAAAGCCTGGTATCTCAGGGGGTTCCGATGCCGCATATTCTGGTATCGGATCGCGCACAGATCCTGATGCCGTACCATGTTCTGTTTGATACGTATGAGGAAGAGCGTCTGGGCGGCAAGTCCTTCGGTTCTACCAAGTCCGGCATCGCGCCGTTCTACTCTGACAAATACGCGAAGATCGGTTTTCAGGTCAGCGAACTGTTCGAGGACGAGGCAGCTCTGAAAGATAAAGTACAGCGTGTCTGCGAGACAAAGAATGTCCTGTTAGAGCATCTGTACCACAAACCGCTGCTGAACCCGGATGAGGTTCTGGCAGAGCTGATGGAATACAAGAAGATGGTAGAGCCGTATGTATGTGATGTATCTGCATATCTTCATGACGCGATCAAAGAGGGCAAAAACATCCTTCTTGAGGGTCAGTTAGGTTCCCTGAAAGACCCGGATCACGGTATTTACCCGATGGTTACTTCTTCTTCGACTCTGGCAGCTTACGGCGCTATCGGCGCAGGTATCCCGCCGTATGAGATCAAAGAGATCACAACCGTTGTAAAGGCATACTCCAGTGCAGTCGGCGCAGGCGCATTTGTCAGCGAGATCTTTGGTGATGAGGCAGACGAACTCCGCCGCCGCGGTGGTGATAAGGGCGAGTTCGGCGCAACCACCGGACGTCCGAGACGTGTGGGCTGGTTCGACGCAGTAGCAAGCCGTTACGGCTGCCGCATCCAGGGTGCGACCGAAGTGGCTCTGACCGTTCTGGATGTTTTGGGATATCTGGACGAGATCCCGATCTGCGTTGGCTACGAGATCGACGGCGAAGTTGTCAAAGACTTCCCGGTAACCTACAAGCTGGAGAAAGCAAAACCGGTTCTGAAGACACTTCCGGGCTGGAAATGTGATATCCGCGGAATCAAGAAATACGAAGATCTCCCGGCAGAGTGCCGCAACTACATCGAGACGATCGAGGCAGAGCTTGGCGTACCGGTAACCATGGTATCCAATGGTCCGGGACGTGATGAGATCATTATGAGAAAGTAACTTTATAGAATCAATTTCAGCGGCGGTCCTGCATGATGAGTGCAGACCGCCGCTATTTTTGTGTAATAGGAAATTCCTTGAAATTCTCCATTACACAAAAGGCACATTCTTTTTCAAGTTTATTCTGAAATCAGCCAGTCAATTAAATTCTAAGATTTTATGCCATCATAGGAAGAGTCCATTCTGGGATTCAAGGAAAGGACGATTTTTTCGTAATTGTCATTGATTTTTTGAAGAGGGAATAATTCAGGATAAGGTATGATTTGGTGTGAAGAAAGTTGGAGGGATGCCTTGGATAGAGTCTGTGAGAACCGTGTTTTTTATGGTATGATAGATAAAAAGGAATTGTTTTGTAAATGAAAAATGAGACAAACGGGAATCGCCAGAGAATGAAAAATGGAAGCATATAGAGATTTACTATCGCAAATTCATACAAACTGTAAAAACATACCATTCATAAGAAATTATCAGCCTACAACATTTTTGATGTATTAGAGATACAGAGCCGTGAAGTGATCATGTGCCGTTTTTTGACCGATCTGCTGAACCCGGAGGGAATGCATGGCTGCGGAATCCGGTTTCTGAAATCGTTTATCCGAGATGTGTTGAAAATGGATCCGGTAAGCGATACATTGCTATTGCATACGGAGGTAGTCAAAGAGTACCCGATTGATAAAGAGAGAAGAATTGATATTTTCATACGGAATGCGGAGTATCAGATTCCGATCGAGGTAAAAATCTATGCGGGGGAACAGGAAGGACAGTGTTCGGATTACTTTGAGATGGCACAAAATTCCCGATTGATATATCTAACCCGTTTTGGAACGCCGCCATCTGAGTACAGCCGGAAGAAGAAAGGCGGAGGAAATTTATTACCATTAGGGCAAATCCAGTGTATTTTATGGGCAGAAGATATCTATCGGTGGCTGGAAGGTGAATTGCAAAATTTAAAAGAGCCATTTCGGGCAGTGATGGAGCAATATTTGGATGCGGTACATAGCATAGCGGATGAAAGAGAGAAGAAAGTGGCAGATAAAGTGATTGAGGCATTGTACGAATCGCCGGAAAAATTTCTTGCCGGAATCGAGATTGAAAAATCGATGAAAAAGGCAAAGGTGTGGCTGATTCGCCAGGTGTTTGAAGAATTTCAGCAGCAGATGCAGCCAATTTTAGAAAAATATGGTTTGAAATTAGAAAAGGATAGTGGATATTATTCCTATCAGGATTTACAGCATGATAAATTTTATGATTGTTACAGCACCTATCCTGGATTGAATTATGTGGTAAAAAAGGCAAAATTTCAAAAAGCGGGTCTGGAACTCTGGTTTCGAATTGAAGTAGAGCACAATTTGTTTGCGGGATTCTGCCTGTTTGATAAAGAAGCCAGCTCCAAGGATGGCTTTTCGAAAGGCTATCAGGTAGATGATATAACCGACGGGCTTAAGCAGGAGGCATCCAGATATCTCAAAAAGGAAATAATTCTGCCGGAGGACTGGTGGTTTGCCTGGTGTTATCCGAACGGAAAACGCCACTGCGAAGAGGCAGAAGTGCCGGATTTTAAGCAGATGAATCCGTGTGCGGTTTCACTTGTGGATGAAACGGCGCGGAGGGAGTATGTGAAGCGGGCGTTGGCGGTGTTCGAGAGAGAGCTTTTGGGGTGGCTTTTGTAAAAGGATAAATTGTCGCTGAAACAGAACATCATACTGCACTATAAAAACATATTTACACAAATACAAACATTGCAAATAACAAATATATTTTACCTTGAAACCGAAAGCGAGGCGTTTCACCAAAATGACAAGAGAAGAATTATTTCAATGGGTAAAACAAGAATATGGCACGGAAGCGGAATATCCGTGGAAGGATTCGAACGCAGTGCTGCGTCGGGCGGATAATGATAAATGGTATGGCGTGATTTTGAGTGTTGCAGGGAGTAAGCTGGGGCTGGAGGATGATAATATCATAGATGTTATAAATCTAAAGAGTGATCCGATGCTGATAGGTTCTTTGCGGGGGCAGAAAGGATATTTTCCGGCATACCATATGAACAAGGAGAAGTGGATCAGTGTTTTGCTGGGGGATGCGGGGCTGGATGAGCCGATTAAAAATTTACTTGCGTTAAGCTATGAGCTGACAGCGCCAAAGAAAAAGAAGAATACTTCCAAATAGGGGGGATCTTATGTCAAACTTTGAATTTTTAAAGAATACAAAAGAATATGCATTATTTGCGCCAGCGGTGATGGAAGCGGAACGGGTATATGCATCCGCCCCTGCAATGTGCGCGGTAGGATGCAGAAAGGCATTGGAATTGGCGGTAAAATGGATCTATTCTGCGGATAATACGATGCAAATGCCGTACAAGGACAATTTGCAGTCCCTGATTCATGAGCCGAGTTTCCGTTTCTCGGTTGATTATAATACATGGGGGAAGCTGCCGTTTATTGTGATTATGTCCTGTTTGGAAAGGATGGCAGCCCTCTGGCGGTGGTGGAAGCGAAGCGCACCAGCAAGAATCCGAATGTTGGTCGGAAACAGGTTATGCTGTATGCGGATTGTTTAGAGCGGAAGTTTGGCCGCAGACCGATGATGTTTACGACGAATGGATTTGAAACGTATTTCTGGGATGACAAGACTTCTCCACAGCGTCCGGTCAGTGGCATTTTCAGTAAAGATGATTTGCAGAAGATGATGAACCGACGTTCGGAACATAAGGATTTAATGCAGATTCCGATTGATGATAAAATCACGGATCGTTATTATCAAAAAGAAGCGATCCGGGCGGTGTGCGAACAGATACAGCGCGGTTATCGGAAACATTTGCTTGTGATGGCAACCGGAACTGGTAAAACAAGAACGGCTTCCAGCTTGACGGATGTTTTGAGTCGTGGAAAATATGTGACGAATGTGCTTTTTTTGGCGGATCGGACTGCCTTGGTAAAACAGGCAAAGGATGATGTTAAGAATTATCTGCCGGATATGTCACTTTGCAATCTGTGTACCAATAAAGATGATCGGAATGCACGTATCGTATTTTCAACCTATCCGACGATGTTAAATGCGATTGATGATACGAAAAATAAGGATGGCATCCGCTTGTTTACACCGGCACATTTTGATTTGATTATTATTGACGAAAGCCACCGCAGTATTTTTAAGAAATACCGGGCGATTTTCGAGTATTTTGATGCAATCATGGTTGGTCTGACGGCTACGCCGAAAACGGATGTGGATCGGAATACGTATGATTTCTTTGAAATGGAACATGGTGTGCCGACGTATGCATACGATTATGAGACGGCTGTTTATCAGGATCATGTGCTGGTTCCATATTATAATTATGAGGTAAAGACGAAGTTTCTGGATGAAGGAATTACGTATGATGATTTATTCGATAAGGATAAGGAACGGTATGAGGACGATTTTGTGGAAGATGGTCAGATGCCAGAATTTATTCCTTCTGCGGCGATGAATAAGTTTATCTTTAATGAAGTGACGGTAGATATGGTGCTTCAGGATCTGATGGAACGTGGTATTCATGTGGCTGGCGGCGATCGGATTGGAAAGACAATCATCTTTGCACAGAATAAAAAGCATGCGGAGTTTATTCTGGAACGCTTCAACAAGCTATATCCCAATATTTATCCGGAAAAGAAGGGGATATTTGCACAGAGGGTAATTTGTGATGATGCATACGCCCAGACTGTAATTGATGACTTCAAGGTTGAAAATAAGCCTCCTTTTATTGCGGTATCGGTGGATATGATGGATACGGGGATTGATGTGCCGCAATGTGTAAATCTTGTATTTTTTAAGAAGGTACGTTCTAAGGCAAAATTCTGGCAGATGATTGGACGCGGCACTCGTTTGTGCAAGGGACTTACCTGCATGGATCCGATAGACGGGGAGTATACAGATAAAAGACGTTTCCTGATTTTTGATTATTGTGGGAATTTTGAATATTTTCGTGAACATATAGAAGGTTTTGTGTCGAAGGAGACGAAATCCTTAAGTGAAAATATTTTTGGAAAACAAATCCGGCTCATTTCTCTGCCGCAGGAAGCTTGCTATGCGGAAGGTACTTATGAAGAGTGGCGGAAGGAACTGATATCGGGATGCCATAATCAGCTTGTGGAGTTGGATCCGAAGCTGATTTCTGTAAAGCTTAAATTACAATATGTGGAGAAATTTAAACAAGAGACGGATTTTGACGTGATCAGTGAAGGGGATAAGGGAGAACTTTTACAGCATATTGCGCCGCTGGTGCATTTGAATGATGAAGATGAGCTGGCTAAACGGTTTGACAATTTTATGTATGGTCTGATGCTGGCTTCTATGGAACAGATGCCGTCTTTTAAGAGAGCGAAAAAGGTGCTTTGTGAGATTGCTGGTTTGCTGTCGCGCAAGATCAGTATTCCTCAGGTAAAAGAAAAACTTGATTTTATACAAGAAATTCAGACGGATGAATTTTGGAAGGTAAATGATGTTCTTCAATTTGAACGCGTCCGGCAGAAATTGCGGGAACTGATGAGGTTTTTGGATCAAGATCAGGGGGGCAGGACGATCACGACTCATTTGACAGATTCCATTATCGATCAGCAGGAGGGTGTCCAGTTAGATGCGGCATATGATTTTGAGGATTATCGGGAAAAGGTTAATCGATATATCGGGGAACATGGAAACACACTGGCGATTCATAAATTAACGCACAATATTAAGCTGACACAGGGAGATTATCAGGAGTTAGAGCGGATTCTCACGACGGAACTTGGCGGTAAGGAAGACTACCAGAGGGAGTTTGGAGATACACCATTTGGTCTGATGGTACACAAAATTGCCAAACTGGATCATGAGGCGGCGATGCAGGCATTTTCAGAGTTTATTAACGATCAGTCATTGAAAAACGGCACACCGCATTCCCGTTACTTTAGCCTGCAAATAAAAAGTCAAGACTTAATGGGGAAAAAAATATAAAATTTTACATGGTTAAAATTAGGCACTAAAATAAGACCACCACAAGCAGTGCTGGTC
>NZ_QUDH01000050.1:0-1066 GCF_003477445.1 Clostridium sp. AF50-3
TTTTCGTCAAGGTCATAAACCTTGCGGCTCTTGGGAAGCCATTTTCCATGTTCGTCCATTGCCCTCATAGTGAGCATGACATGGGCGTGGGGATTGTGTCCCGGCGGATAAGTGTCATGGATGGCAAAGTCAACAATCATCCTTTGGAAACAAACTGCTGCTCACAAAACTCCCGGACAAGGACAGCGTACTGGTCAGGCGGTATCTCTCTGGGAATGGTAAGCACCCACCTCCTTGCAAGCTGGGAGTTCCATTGTTTTTCCACAGCTTCGGCGGCGTTCCATAGGGTATTGCGGTCTGCATACTCCGGCGGAGCATTTGCCGGGAGCAGGATTTCATTGTGGACGATACCACGCTTTTCCGGGTAGTGCTTCACTTGCTGGTCGTATTCACAGAACAGCTTTTCGCCACTCTGGTAAGCAGCGGCGGCAACCGCAGACTGCCGCTGGCTGCGCTGAACAATCGTGATTTCGTTGTGTGGACAGGGCATTTCGTGTCCCTCCTTTCGCTAATTGGTGGACGGGGTGGCGTTTTACCACCTCATTTTGGGCAGAAAAAAAGCAGGAGACCTTTTTCAGATTTCCTGCTCGGTGTGCCGCTATGTGGGCGGCGGGTATTTAATTGTAAAAGTTCGGGGCAAGTTGACCCGATGTGAAGCTGACAAACTGGAAGTTATTTTACTTGCGTTCTATAAATCCTATGATTGAAAAAATCAATCCTACAATCCCAATTCCGATAACGAGCAGCCCCATTCCTGATGAGCAAAGAGAAATTATAATGGCAAAGAGTAGTATTGCAATACCTAATCCAATTTTCTTCATTGTAAATCCTCCTTTACAAATGCCGATTTGTTGTCATCTTCATTATACTTCATTGGCTATCGAAAAGATAGCATATTTTATGAAACTTGTCGGCTGGGAACAGCTTGCAACGCAAGGTGTCCCCAGATGGCAAGTACACAAAAGGGTAGCTGGCGGCAGCCAGCGCAGGGGAAGCGTAGCGTCCCCTGTTTGATTTGAAGCAGACCATGACTGCGGAAAATCACAGCCCTCCGGCGAGGAGCCTT
>NZ_QUDH01000051.1:0-931 GCF_003477445.1 Clostridium sp. AF50-3
TACTTACGGAAAGGATTCGATGAGCAGATTTCTGTGATACGGATTTTGGATTCTCGCAGAGAGGAATTTCGATTGAGTAAAGCATATGAGCAGAAAATTGACGTGGTAAATGTCATTACTGCTCCAGAAATTGAAATGCTGATTATTCATGCGGAAGGAGCATATGATCAGTTTAAGCGTTCTGGAAAAAAACCAAGCGAATTTTGTAAAATAAATCTTCGGATGCATGATGTGAAGTCGTATGATTTTGTGAAGCAGTATTTCAGTAATCCTCAGCTCTTGGTGAAAGCCATAAAAGAGTATCGCAGAACAGCAAATATCCCCAAAGGAGAATACAGCTTGTCTGATTTGCTGAGATGAGCGTTGCTTTTTTGATACATTAGCCGTGACTCAAATGGTCACCAGGAGATAAACGGGTACCAGTTTATAGAAAATAGAATAGAATCGTCTTTGATGCCTCGTTGGGAAACCAACGGGGTATTTTTTTGCCTCAATCCGGCTGTATAGAACACTGAAAAAGTCAAAACGAACCGTATGTAGTCCTGCAAGGACAACCAAAGTGCGCCTACGAGGCCAACGCGAAACCGGAGGATTCTTGTTAAACTTACTTTGTAAGGACGAAAGTCCGAATGTCCCTTGAAAACTGAATACTCATTCTTCAGGTACATTCCTGTTTGGTCGAGTCTTCGACTGCACGCCATGAAGCCCATCGGGGCGATAGCGGTTTCGCAGAAGCAAATGCCGGATTGCAACCGGCGGCGGTGTTAAAGCCAGACAGGGACAATGATACTTCCGTAATTCGCGGTCCGGCCATAAGGAAGGCGGGATGGTTAAATTCCAATGGAGCAGTGAAGCACACTGCCGCCTGTGAGAAATCCTACATCTCTGGGGTGATAAGAAAAAGTACAGAGAAACCATATTTTCAGAAAGC
>NZ_QUDH01000052.1:0-901 GCF_003477445.1 Clostridium sp. AF50-3
GCTCTCTTACTGGATCACCGCTATCTGTACCGCAGTCCAAGCGGCTGGCTGATGCCTTTTGCAGACAAATCTGCAAGGGGCTATTTTATTGTCCGGGATTGCTACGGCAGAAGCGGAAAACTGGTGCAGCAGACGAGAGTGACCTGCAAGGGAAAGAATCATCTCTTCAAGTTGTTTAAGAAATGGGGTGTGATCGAATGACGCTTTTTACAGAGGGACGACTTCAGGCATTTGAACGCATGATGCAGGATACCGGCAAATACCATCGACGGGAGGACAGCGAAGATCGTCCGCGCAAATGTCCGAAGAAAAAAAACGGAGCCTGCGAAAAAGGATGGTGAGCACCATGCCGGTATTCAGGGTTGAGAAAAACAGCAATTACACAACGATGTGCAATTACCACCTGCGGGATCAGGGTCTCAGCCTGAAAGGAAAAGGACTTCTCTCTATGCTGCTTAGTTTACCGGACACATGGAACTATTCGGTACGGGGATTATCTTCGATTACACCGGATGGCGTAGATGGGGTGCTTACAGCTCTGAAAGAACTGGAACGTCTTGGATATCTGGAAAGGAACCAGCAGCGTGAGAGTAACGGTCGGATGGGCAGAGCGGAGTATGTGGTCTATGAGATGCCAAGGAAAAAGCCGTGTTCGGAATCACCGTGTACGGAAAAGCCGTATACGGTAAATCCGGATACGGACACACCGGTTACGGAAAATCCCGCGCAATTAAGTACTAATAGAACAAGTACTGAAACAATCAATAAAAGAGAGAAGAAGGAAATCCAGCACCGGTATGGCTCATACGAAAATGTCCTTCTCTCTGACACGGAATACGGCAAGCTCCGGCAGGAGTTCCCAGGAGATTATCAGATGCGGGTGGAACGGCTCTCTGAGTAT
>NZ_QUDH01000053.1:0-811 GCF_003477445.1 Clostridium sp. AF50-3
CCGGTATGGCTCATACGAAAATGTCCTTCTCTCTGACACGGAATACGGCAAGCTCCGGCAGGAGTTCCCAGGAGATTATCAGATGCGGGTGGAACGGCTCTCTGAGTATCCGCTTTGAGCTTTCTTTTATGAATATGGCTACGGATGCCTCGAATTTTGAGAAGATGGTGCGCATCCTGTACCAGAAGGATCATTTCAATCCGGTGCGCACGGAGTACAGCACCATGCTGCGCCGCCAGCTTGCCAGGCAACAACGGCCTGACCAAGACGAAGTACCTGACGTTTGGCATTGAAGCAGAATCCATGAAACAGGCAAAGCCGAGGCTCAATCACATTGAGATCGACCTGATGAACAACTTCAAACGCTTGGGTGTCCGGGCAAAATTGCTGAACGGTAAGGAACGGCTTCATCTGATGCACGATATGTTCCACATGGGTGACCATGACCGATTCAATTTCGATTGGAAGTGGCTGCCGGAGAGCGGGCTGTCGGTAAAGGACTTTATTGCCCCGACCGGGTTTGCCTTTCCGAAGAACCGTGTTTTTCAGATGGGTGGGATGTATGGTTCCATGTCCTATCTCCAGATTACGGCTTCCGACCTGTCGGATCAGCTGCTGAAGGACTTTCTGGATATGGAATCCAGCCAGATTGTGACCATGCACATTCAGTCGGTAGACCAGAACAAAGCAATCAAATCCATCAAGCACACCATTACGGAGCTGGATCGTTCCAAGATTGAGGAACAGAAGAAAGCTGTCCGTTCCGGATACGATATGGACATCATTCCGTCAGATTTGGCAACTTACGGCA
>NZ_QUDH01000054.1:0-734 GCF_003477445.1 Clostridium sp. AF50-3
CCGTGAAATAAACGCAGCCGTTTTCCACATACTGAACATAGGAGATCAAACCGTCTGTTCTTGCAGCATCCAGTGTTTTTACGCTGATTCCCAGTATACTGGCTGCTTCTTTCCTTGTAATCAGTTTATCCATCGCCTTCTTCGCCATCCTTTCGGCATTTGCCCTGTCTTTTTTTCTCTGCTTGTTCCGGAATGTAATATCCAAGTTGAATCCTTACAGCTTCATCAATCCCACGCATCTGCCCCTTACTTACCCGCCCAAGATAGCGAATCACGCATATCTTGTCGCAGGTGTCGAGCTGTTCTGCCAATACCATGGACGGTTTTGCCAGTCCCTTTGCTTTACGGAGAAAGAAATGCGTTGGCTGTTTTCGCTTCTTCTCAATTTTCGATGTCAGCGGAGCAATCGTGATCGTCGGCGCATAATAATTGCCGACATCATTCTGAAGAACCACAACAGGACGAACACCGCCCTGCTTTGATCCTACCGGAACACCGAGATTGGCGAGATATAAATCACCTCGCCGATAAACCCAGTTTTCTTTCATATGCTGTTGTCTCCAATCTCCATACACTGATATGGATAAAGCCTGCCAGGTATCATGCTGATACAGCACCCGGCAGCGCTTTCTGAAAATATGGTTTCTCTGTACTTTTTCTTATCACCCCAGAGATGTAGGATTTCTCACAGGCGGCAGTGTGCTTCACTGCTCCATTGGAATTTAACCATCCCG
>NZ_QUDH01000055.1:0-734 GCF_003477445.1 Clostridium sp. AF50-3
CCGTGAAATAAACGCAGCCGTTTTCCACATACTGAACATAGGAGATCAAACCGTCTGTTCTTGCAGCATCCAGTGTTTTTACGCTGATTCCCAGTATACTGGCTGCTTCCTTCCTTGTAATCAGTTTATCCATCGCCTTCTTCGCCTTCCTTTCGGCATTTGCCCTGTCTTTTTTTCTCTGCCTGTTCCGGAATGTAATAACCAAGCTGAATCCTTACAGCTTCGTCGATCCCACGCATCTGCCCCTTACTTACCCGCCCAAGATAGCGAATCACGCATATCTTGTCGCAGGTGTCGAGCTGTTCTGCCAATACCATAGACGGTTTTGCCAGTCCCTTTGCTTTACGGAGAAAGAAATGCGTTGACTGCTTTCGCTTCTTCTCAATTTTCGATGTCAGCGGAGCAATCGTGATTGTCGGCGCATAATAATTACCGGCATCATTCTGAAGAACCACAACAGGACGAACACCGCCCTGCTTTGATCCAACCGGAACACCGAGATTGGCGAGATATAAATCACCTCGCCGATAAACCCAGTTTTCTTTCATTTTCTGTTGTCTCCAATCTCCATACACTGATATGGATAAAGCCTGCCAGGTATCATGCTGATACAGCACCCAGCAGTGCTTTCTGAAAATATGGTTTCTCTGTACTTTTTCTTATCACCCCAGAGATGTAGGATTTCTCACAGGCGGCAGTGTGCTTCACTGCTCCATTGGAATTTAACCATCCCG
>NZ_QUDH01000056.1:0-682 GCF_003477445.1 Clostridium sp. AF50-3
TTGTGACAGGTTTACGGGTTACGTTTTTACTTCAAGTTCATATTTAAAATCCAAAGCACTGCGGCATACTCTGCCCGGTGCTTTTCATTGTATGGATGAGATGTCCCTGTAGCTGCAGGAAATTCTGGAAGCGTTTCTTACATGCCTGCCGGTCCGGCGTGGCCAGATCGTCAGACGGGTTCTGGATCAGGAACGCACTGTAGAGGTCCCTCTGGACGGTATGTCCGTCAATCTCCTTCTTGCGTTCCGAGAGGAGCGTTTTGACGCATTCCCCTGTTACGTGGTTATACTGGCTGGCCTTATAGGTCCGGGTCTGGATCTCCAGGACGGCTACACCAAGGAGTTCTGCTTTCCGTTTCAGGATGGTGATGAAGGAAGCCGGGGCCCGGTTATTTAAGGACCGTCCGAATCGTTTCTTCTTTTTAAACTTCCGGATGAGCCTTACGGTACCGTCTTTCTGCTTCACCGGGGAAGCGTCTTCCTTTCTGGAGGTGTCCCTAGCCCGTTTCTGTAAGACCCGATAGTCCATATGCTCGACGTAGATGGTATCCGCATTGGCTAAAAAGCGATTGACCCGTTCCTCATGATCCTGCTTGATATAGGCTGCTTTCTTCCGGTAGATGGCCCGGAGCTTCTGACGCATCCTTTTATATCCCTTGGAGAAGATCCAACGGTCATGGTT
>NZ_QUDH01000057.1:0-682 GCF_003477445.1 Clostridium sp. AF50-3
TTGTGACAGGTTTACGGGTTACGTTTTTACTTCAAGTTCATATTTAAAATCCAAAGCACTGCGGCATACTCTGCCCGGTGCTTTTCATTGTATGGATGAGATGTCCCTGCAGCTGCAGGAAGTTTTGGAAGCGTTTCTTACATGCCTGCCGGTCCGGCGTGGCCAGATCGTCAGACGGGTTCTGGATCAGGAACGCGCTGTAGAGATCTCTCTGGACGGTATGTCCGTCAATCTCCTTCTTGCGTTCTGAGAGGAGTGTTTTGACGCATTCCCCTGTTACGTGGTTATACTGGCTGGCCTTATAGGTCCGGGTCTGGATCTCCAGGACGGCTACACCAAGGAGTTCTGCTTTCCGTTTCAGGATAGTGATGAAGGAAGCCGGGGCCCGGTCATTTAAGGACCGTCCGAATCGTTTCTTCTTTTTAAACTTCCGGATGAGCCTTACGGTACCGTCTTTCTGCTTGACCGGGGAAGCGTCTTCCTTTCTGGAGGTGTCCCTAGCCCGTTTCTGTAAGGCCCGATAGTCCATATGCTCGACGTAGATGGTATCCGCATGGACTAAAAAGCGATTGGCCCGTTCCTCATGATCCTGCTTGATATAGGCTGCTTTCTTCCGGTAGATGGCCCGGAGCTTCTGACGCATCCTTTTATATCCCTTGGAGAAGATCCAACGGTCATGGTT
>NZ_QUDH01000058.1:0-641 GCF_003477445.1 Clostridium sp. AF50-3
CGGGTATTGCGAAGCCCCCGTTCCCGGTTCCACCATGTGGGGCAGGGGATTTTTTCTTCCTCCAGCCGTCTGCGGATATAGTTCGGACCATGACCGTTTAGGGCATATCCGAAAATCAGCCGCACAATCGGGGCGGTTTCCTCGTCAATGAGCAGATGGTTTTTGTCCTCCGGGTCTTTCCGATACCCAAACGGGGCAAGACACCCGGTAAACTGTCCTTTCTGCGCTTTCAGAAGATAAGAGGAATGGACTTTCTTAGAAATGTCCTTGCTGTACATCTCGTTCAGGATATTTTTGAACGGGGCGATGTCGTTGTTATCCCGCAGGGTGTCGATACCATCATTCATGGCGATATAGCGGACACCGTTTCTTGGGAAAAAGTCCTCAATCAAATGCCCGGTTTGCAGATAGTTCCGCCCCAGTCGGCTGAGGTCTTTCGTGATGACAAGGTTGATTTGCCTGCGCTCAATGGCTCTCAACATTCTCTGTAAATCAGGACGCTCCATATTAAGACCTGTGAAGCCATCGTCCTGATAGACTGCCACAACCTCCCATCCCTGCTTTTCGCAGTATTTTTCCAGCATATCCCGCTGGTTGGCGATACTGGCACTTTCGCCTTGCAGGTCATCGTCCTTTGACAG
>NZ_QUDH01000059.1:0-558 GCF_003477445.1 Clostridium sp. AF50-3
AAACGCATTGGCGATTTCTCGCTTGGCAGAGAAGGATTTACCGGAACCGGGAGTACCCAGAATCAGCCCGTTGGGGTTTTTGAGCTTTTTCCGGTCAACCATAATCAGGTTGTTGGACAGAGCATTCAGCCCATAGTACAGAGCCTCTTTCCCGGTCTGAAACAGTTCCTGGGTGGTAAACGGAACGAAAATTGCCGTGCTGCTGGTAGTCATGCTGCGCTGAATCTCAATCAGGTTCTGTGCCAGCGGCAGACAGCTCATCAGCCCCTGCTCCTGCTGAAAGTCCAGACGGCGCAGGTTGCAGTTGTACTTCTGCGCGATACTGGAAGCTTGAAACACATTGGTTTCCAGCTCCTGCTCCGTCTCGCCGGTGTTCATCACCAGAAAGGTCAGCAGGAACATACGCTCATTCTGGCTCTGCAATTCCTTCAGCAGTGCCTTTGCGTCCTTGCCGTAAGTTGCCAAATCTGACGGAATGATGTCCATATCGTATCCGGAACGGACAGCTTTCTTCTGTTCCTCAATCTTGGAACGATCCAGCTCCGTAATGGTGTGCTT
>NZ_QUDH01000006.1:0-245827 GCF_003477445.1 Clostridium sp. AF50-3
GATATGCCCTAAACGGTCATGGTCCGAACTATATCCGCAGACGGCTGGAGGAAGAAAAAATCCCCTGCCCCACATGGTGGAACCGGGAACGGGGGCTTCGCAATACCCGAACCAAATGGGAAAAGAAAGACCCGGAAAATGGGCGGTATATGTGGGACTTCTCCGTTATCAAAGACCTTTTGATGAATCCCGTTTACACCGGGGCGATTGCTTCCCAGAAAAAGGACTACCGTTTCAAAATCGGCACGATTGGGGAAAAGAAGCCGGAGGACTGGATTGTGGTGGAGGGGCAGCATGAACCGCTGATTGATCGCATGAGCTTTGACATTGTGCAGAACAAGCTGAAATCCCGCCAGCGTCCGGGGCAGACTAATGAAATCAGCCTGTTTGCCGGACTGTTAAAATGCGGCGAGTGTGGGAAGTCGCTGACGGTACGCTACACAAACGCAAAACATCCCCAGCAGATTTATTCCTGCAAGACCTACAATGCCTTTGGAAAGAACCACTGCACCCAGCACCGGATTGACTATGACACCCTTTACAGCCATGTGCTGCGGAAAATCCGGGAATGTGCCAGAGCTGCCTGATGGACGGGGAAGCGGTTGCTGACCGCCTGACCAATACCTGTGAAGCCGAGCAGCGGGAACAGCGGGAAGCAATGGAACGCTCCCTTACAAGGGACG
This sequence comes from Clostridium sp. AF50-3, assembly GCF_003477445.1. Classification (NCBI taxonomy): domain Bacteria; kingdom Bacillati; phylum Bacillota; class Clostridia; order Eubacteriales; family Clostridiaceae; genus Clostridium; species Clostridium sp. AF50-3. The sequence continues at coordinate 684 of NZ_QUDH01000006.1, forward strand.
AGGAACGGATTGAGGTTCTGGACAAAATGGTCATGCGGCTTTATGAGGATATGATTGCAGGGCGTATCAGTGAGCAGAATTTCAACACCATGCTGGAAAAGACACAGACCGAGCAGACGGAGCTTAAAACAAAAGTGTCCGAGGGCAGAAAGCGGCTGTCCGATGAAGTCCAGCTTGCCAATGACGCAAAACAATGGGTGGAAGCCATTCAGGAATACGCCAACATCACAGAGCTGGACGCAGCCACCCTCAACCGCTTAATCAAAGAAATCGTCGTGCATGAGCGCATTGACGAAGATAAAACAAGACACATTTCTATCGAAATTCATTTTAATCTCAAACCCATCCCAGAGGTGGAACAGGTCACTGCCTGACCTGTCCCGCCGGGACGGTTCTCTTAAAAAATACCATATAGATTTTTTGTACGCCGCCGCCCGCCATCGAGCAGAGTTTTACACCTAATTGGGGATAAAACAGCTCATGGCGGGTGGCGGTATTGTAATTGTGGCACAGACGGTAATTCCGCAGCTTACAAGCCTGTTTTCCTAAGTCATGGGAGCGATTCTCGACAAGATAACTGAATTTATAAAGGAAATACTGCAAGGGTGGGTCATGGACAACCTTACTACGATGTTTACAGATGTGAATGATAAGGTCGGAACAATCGCAGGGGAAGTCGGCAGGACACCCAGTTCATGGAACAGCGGAGTGTTTTCTATGATAGAGAACCTTTCGGAAAATGTGATGATACCCATAGCGGGCATGATCATCAGTGCGATACTCTGCTATGAGCTGATTACAATGGTCATGGATAAGAACAATATGCATGAAGTAGGAAGCGAGTTCTTTTTCCGTTACCTTATCAAAGCCTGTATCGCTGTGCTGCTTCTCAGCTACACCTTTGACATCACAATGGCGATTTTTGATGTGGGAAACCATATCGTGACCAGAGCAGGCGGTATTGTTTCGGGTTCCACTACCATTGATGTGACGGATACCCTAAAAACCATGTTTGACAGTCAGATTGATACAATGGGCATCGGCGAGCTGATCGGGCTTGGTATCGAAACTATGATTGTCAGCTTATGTATGAAAATCATCTCCCTGCTTATTACCGTCATGCTTTTCGGGAGAATGATTGAAATCTACCTTTATATTTCAGTAGCTCCGGTTCCCTTTGCCACATTCAGTAACCGGGAATGGGGCGGTATCGGCAACAATTATATCAAGGGACTGTGTTCACTGGCGTTTCAGGGATTTTTCATTATGGTATGCGTGGCAATCTATGCGGTGCTGGTATCCGGCATTGCGGTTGCGGACAATCTGCACACAGCACTGTGGTCGGTGGCAGCTTATACCGTTGTTCTGTGTTTCAGCCTGTTCAAGACAGGTTCCCTTGCGAAATCAATCTGGAATGCTCATTAGAACACATTTCAAAGAAAGGAGGGAACAGCCGGGGCTTGCAGTATCAGCTCCGGCTGTGATGTTATGGCAATATCCGTAGCAGTGCCAAAGAATTTAAGCGGCATAAAGACAAAAGTAGCGTTAAATCTGACGAAACGCCAGCTTATTTGCTTCAGCGGTGCAGGTGCGGTAGGGATTCCCTTTTACATTTTTACAAAAGGGTTTATCGGCACACAGGCATCGGCACTTTTGATGGTAGCGGTCATGCTGCCTTTTTTCTTTCTGGCAATGTATGAGAAGGACGGATTTCCGGCAGAGAAGATTCTGTATTTTATGATAAGGCAGAAATTCCTCACACCGGGGATTCGTCCCTACAAATCAGAAAATATTTACAGAAGATTAGAAGAAACAGAGCGTATAAAAGAGGAGGTGCGTAAACTTGAAGAAAAAGCAGGCGGCAGAAAAGCCGGACAGACATAAGAAAAAAGGAAAAACGAAGCCGGGGCTGACCTTTGTGGAGCGGAGAAGGCTTGCGGAGTTAAAACACATGCTTGCCGGAACGAATAAAAACGCAGAAAAGCCCACCACAGCACAGAAGACCATTACCTTTCAGAAGATGTACCGGGACGGTATCTGTCAGGTCACTTCTGGCTTTTATACGAAAATGGTGGAGTTTTACGATATAAATTATGACCTGCTGGAAATCGAGGATAAGGGGGAAATACTGGAGGAATACAGCAGGCTTATCAATTATTTTGACCCGTCTATTAAATTTGAGCTGTTCCTGTTCAACCGACAGGTTAACGAGCAGACCTTAATTGACCAGTTTGACATTCCATTGCAGGCAGATGATTTTGATGATATTCGTGAGGAATACACGCAGATGTTAAAGAAACAGGCTGCAAAGGGAAATAACGGTATTATCAAATCAAAGTATCTGATTTTTGGAATTGAGAGTAAAGGCTTTAAGGAGGCAAGGGCAAAACTTGTCAGCATTGAAGCAGATGTGATTAAAAATTTGACTAATCTGGGCACACACGCTAAGAGCCTTGACGGAAAGGAACGTCTGCGTATCCTGCATGAGTATTTTAACCAGGATACTATGGAGCCTTTCCGTTTTTCTTTTAAGGAACTGGCGGAGTCGGGAAAAAGTGTGAAAGATTACATCGCTCCGCCGGGATTTGATTTTCGCTATCCGAGTCGTTTTAAGGCGGGAAAAATGTATGGCAGTGTGCATTATCTGGATATTATTGCCCCGAAGTTTGATGATGAGTTGTTGAAAAAGCTTCTTGATCTGGATGCGAACCTGACTATTACCATGCATATGCAGACAATGGATCCGGTCAAGGCGATTAAGATGCTAAAAGGTGCTTTGACGAATATTCAGAAGATGAAGATTGAAGAGCAGAAAAAGGCGGTAAGGTCAGGTTATGACATGGACATTCTTCCAACGGACATTATCACTTATGAAAAAGATACCCTTGACCTTTTGGACGATTTAAACAGCAGCAATCAGAAAATGGTAAAGATGACATTTCTTCTGACCTGCTATGGCAGAAACAAGCGGGAACTGGAAAATATCACGCAGAGGGTATCCGGCATTATCCAACAGGCGAACTGCAACCTCAGATGTATGCAGTATTTACAGGAGCAGGGACTGATGGCATCGGCACCAATCGGGTGCAACGATACGGGAATTGAACGGGATTTGACAACAAAGAGTACCGCTATCTTAGTACCGTTCTGTACGCAGGAATTATTTATGCCAGCTCCGGCTATTTATTATGGTTTAAATGCCCTTTCCAACAACATGATTATGGCAGACCGGAAACGGCTTCGTACACCAAACGGTGTGATTCTTGGTACACCGGGAAGTGGTAAGTCTTTTAGTGCAAAGCGTGAGATTCTTTCCTGTTTCCTGATGACAAAGGACGATATTGTGGTCTGCGATCCGGAGGGCGAGTATTTTGCCCTTGTGGGAGCATTGCACGGACAGGTGGTAAGGCTGGCAACCAATTCCAAAGATTATTTAAATCCGATGGACATTCAGCTTTCCCATAAAGGGGATAAGGAAGCCTTAAAGCTGAAATCCGATTTTATCATTACTCTGTGTGACTTGATTGCCGGAGGAAAGAACGGTCTGGAAAATGATGAGAAAGGTATCATTGACGAATGTATCCGTCATATTTACGATGCTTATTTTGAAAATCCCGTACCGGAGAATATGCCTATCCTTGAGGATTTGTATAATGCCCTGTTAGAGCATAAGAACAAAAAGGCAGAACGGATTGCAAACTCCCTTGTGCTATATGTGCATGGTTCGCAGAATTATTTTAACCACAGGACGAATGTAGACAGTCAGAACCGTATCATGTGCTTTGACATCAGGGACTTGGGAAACCAGTTGAAAGAGCTTGGAATGTTAATCGTACAGGATGCGGTCTGGAACAGGGTATCGCAGAACCGGGAGCGTAAGATTGCCACCCGCTATTATTGTGATGAGTTCCACCTTTTGCTGAAGGAGAAGCAGACCGCTATCTATTCGGTGGAAATCTGGAAGCGTTTCCGTAAGTGGGGCGGTATTCCTACGGGGCTGACGCAGAACGTAGGCGATTTTTTGAAGTCGGAGGAAATCGAGGGAATCCTCGGCAATTCCGATTTTGTATATCTCCTGAATCAAAATGCAAAGGATCAGGCAATCCTTGCAGATAAGCTGGGATTGTCAGAAAAACAGCTTGCCCATGTAACCAATTCCGAGCCGGGGTGCGGACTGATTCTGTTTGACAACGTGGTTATTCCGTTCGTAGATAAATATCCGGTAGATACCAAGACCTTTGCGGTTATGAATACCAAACCAGAGGAAAGTGTAAGGCAGGAGGTAAATGAGTAGTGGCGGAGAAAAAGAAACAGAAACCGGCTGCATTTGCACAGGAGAAAAAAACCTTTACCGGAGAAATTCCAAAGAAAGCAAACGAGGGTAAAGGTAAAAAATCCGCAGCATATCAGCCGAGAGATGCAGATACCACTTCTGGACACGATGTCCAGAGGTCGAAAAATACAAAGAAGTATCAGAAAGCAGATGCTTCTGGACAGAATGTCCAAAAGTCCGAGGGAGCAGAAGCCGGAGAGAAGTCTAAAAGCGATTTTATGCAGCCGGACAGCACTTTTACGGAGGAAGCCGGAGAGGAGCAGGGTAGAAAAATTGCCAGCGATGACTACCGCCACAGGGACACCTATCATTCGTCACAGAAAAAGGGCAGGTATCAAAGGCGGGAGATAAAGAGCCGGGAGCGAGTAAAGCAATTTGATTTTGAACAGGATTTCCAGACAAAGGACACTACCTTTACCGAAGAGGCAGAACCGGAATTTCATGGAAGCAAAAAGTTAGACCGACTGCAAAAGAAAGCGGAGAAAGCCAGAAAAAAGACGGAAGCTGCAAGAAAGAAGATTCCAAAGAAAACGGAGTATTCTCTGGAGCGTGTTTTTGATGAAAAGACGGGCAGAACAAAGTATGTATTGACTTCTGTAAAAAAAGAGAAACCATTCAAACCGGACAGTCCGGTAAAAAGAGCGGCTGGCAGGGTGGGAATGGAATCTTCTAATTTTGCCCATAGTAAGGTTGCCGAAGTGGAGAAAGAAAATTCCGGTGTGGAGGCTGCCCACAAGACAGAGCAGAGCGGGGAAGATGTTTACCGCTTTTTCAAAGGGCATTACAAAGGGAAAACGGAAAGACGGAGAGCGAAAGCTGCAAAGCTGGAGAAAAAGCAGATGCAGAAAGAGGTCAATTTCCGTTATCAGAAGTTCTTGGAAGAAAATCCGGAAATGCAGGAAAAGACCATTCAGAAGCAGTTGCAGAAAAGACTGCAAAAGCAGCGTATCAAACGGGAATATGCAAAAGCAAGACGGGCGGGACAGACAGCGAAAGCCGCAAAGGAAACAGCGGCGAAGTCCGGGAATCTTTTTACAGCGGCAGCCAGAAAGATACAGGAGATTGCATCAAAAAATGTTTCGCTTCTGCTTGCCATAGGAGCCTTTTCGGTGCTTCTTGTGATGATTATGACAGCAGTATCTTCCTGTGGGGCGATGTTTGCCGGAGGAATCAGTACCACGCTGGCAGGAAGTTATATGAGCGTTCCGGCAGAAATAGATGCGGCAGATTTAGCTTTTTCTGAACTGGAAAAAGAATTGCAGGCAGAGATTGATGCCATAGAAACCACTTATCCGGATTATGATGAGTACCGTTATAATCTGGCATCTATCGGGCATGACCCATTTGCACTGATCAGCTATCTGTCGGCAGTCCATACGGAATTTACTGCAAGTGAGGTACAGGCAGAAATAGAATATCTGTTTGATGAAATGTATGAGTTGACACTAAATCCTACAGAGGAAACGAGGACAAGGACGGTAACAAAAACAGGCACTCATACGGTAACAGACCCGGTTACGGGGGAAACAACAGAAGAGGAATACGAGTATGAAGTGGAAGAGGAATATACCGTAACCATTCTGGAAGTGACCCTGACAGCAAAAGATTTAAACGTAGTAGTTGCCGGACGCATGAATGAGGAGCAGAGAGAAATCTATGCTTTTTATAACCAGACCCACGGGCTGACACAGCAGTTTTATAAGCCCCTTGATTTATATTGGTACAACTATGTGAGCAGTTATTATGGCTGGCGTATCAATCCGGTCACAGGGCAGGAACAGTTACATCGGGGCGTAGATATTGCAGTACCTACCGGAACAACCGTATATGCGGCGATGGACGGGACAGTAACTACCGCAACTTATGACAGCTATTACGGAAATTATGTAGTGATTGAAGATGAAAAAGGCTACTGCACAAAATATGCCCACATGGATACCTTAAATGTCCGGGCAGGACAGAGCGTGACGCATGGAAATGTGATCGGAACAACAGGGAATACGGGAAGCAGTACCGGAAGTCATTTACATATCGAATGTCTGTATCAGGGGGAATATTATAACCCTCTTTTTTATTTTGAAGCAGGCACGGATACGCTGTATGGCGAAACGCCGGGCAGCGGAAGCGGCGGAGGAAATGTGATACCGCCGGATTCCTATGACGATGCAACCGTGCAGGCACTTATGGAAGAAGCGGCGAGATATTTAGACTATCCCTATGTATGGGGAGGCTCCAGTCCGTCCACCAGCTTTGACTGTTCCGGTTTTGTCTGCTGGGTATTTACAAACAGCGGTGTCCATAACCTGCCACGAACCACAGCACAGGGCATTTATAACCAGTGTACGCCTGTGTCGGCGGCAGATGCAAAGGCGGGGGATATTATCTTTTTTACAGGTACATACAATTCGGGCGTACCAGTCAGCCATGTGGGGATTTACTGCGGAAACGGGGTCATGATTCATTGCGGAGATCCAATCAGTTACGCTTCAATCAATTCGTCCTATTGGCAGAGCCATTTTTATGCGTTTGGAAGATTATCAGGAAATTAAAATAACAGGAAGTGAGGAACGATGACGAAAGAGAGAATTGTAAAGGAGCTTTCCAAAGTCCGGGAACAGCTTGCGGGATTGCAGGCGAGGGAGAGGGATTTGGCGGAACAGCTTCAGATGGCAGAGGATGCGGAGAAGATGAAATTCATTGAAAAGAATAAAATCTCTCTGGATCGGCTGATTCTGTTAAACAAGGTCAGCGAAGAAGAAATTATGCGTCTGCTGAAAGAAAAAGAGCAGAAAGAAGCAGCACAATCAGAAGAAAGGGAGGCTTACAGCCATGAAGAACAGGAAGTTATCATCTAAGGCAGTTATATCACTGATATTGTCCGCTGTGCTATTTACCATGCCTGCGGTAGCGTTTTCTGTAAATGGGAACTACGCAATCAGTGCTTTTGCCGAAGAAACAAAAGAAACCGAAGAATCCAAACCGGAGGAAAGTACGGAGCAGACACCCGGCGAAAGTGAAACTGATGTCAGTACGGAGGAAAATACAGAAAACAGTACCGAGGGAAGCACGGAAGAAACTACGGAGGGCAGCACGGAGGGAAGCACCGAAGGCGGCACCGAAGAGAATACAGAAGGCAGTACCGATGAAAGCACCGGGGATGGCACTGTATCGGGAAATGATAAACCGGAGCCGGTATGTAATTGCGAAGATCAATGCGGTGCGTATGAGTATGACAAAAACTGTCCCGTCTGCGTCACAGATTATAAGCTCTGTACCTATAAAAAACCGAATGTGAGTATCAAAATCAGACAGCCGGAGGAGTGGCATAATGACATTGTTTCCGTTTCTTTCAGTGTAAAAGATACCGCAGATACGGGGAATTTTGAAATCGCAAAGATAGAGGCAAAGGTAGGGCAGAATGGAAGCTGGACAGATGTGACGGAGGAAAAGAAATTAAGGATTTCCGAGAACTGTACCGTGTATGTGCTTGTCACAGACCAGAAAGGCAATACCTATGAGAAGAACCGTGCCATAAAGTGTTTTGATACCGTAAAGCCGACCTTAAATGCGGCAGTCAGTGACGGGCTTTTAAGCATACAGGTACATGATACGGATTCCGGTGCAAAGGCGGTATATGTCAATGGATATGAGTTTACAGATCTGACGGGCGGTACGTTAAATATCCGCCTCCAGCAGTTTGACGCAGGGTATGAGTATTTTACCATTTCTGCAATGGACAATGCCGGAAATATGTCTGAGGTTTATAAAACGAAAAATCCGTACTATAAAGACCCTGCCGATACCAGTGATGGGAATCCAGCGGAGCAGCTCCCGGAGAGTGCGACCCCGACGAAACCGGGGAGTGCTACGGGAACCGTGACGGAGCATACCAAAACAGACAGTAACGGAAATACCACATCACAGACAAGTCCTGCCGAACAGAAAAAGCAGGCAATGAAAGAAGCTGCGGAGGCAGAAAGCGGGAAAACAGAAAGTACGGAAAAATCCGGTCAGGGCAAGGAGTTTTATACTATTCAGACCGCCACGGAGAAAGTTTTCTATCTGATTATTGACCGGGACGGAGAGGAAGAAATGGTATATTTTTTGACTGAGGTTACGGAAAATGACCTGTTAAATGCAACTTCCGATAACAGTGAAACCTTGCCGAAAAATTCCGCTGCGTTGGAATCTGCAATTCCGAATGGGGAGAGTGCATTGCCAAACAACAACGGAGAGCAGGCAGATACAGAGGGAAAGGAAACGGAAACAGAAAAAGGTACGGAAGGTGCAGAGAGTACGGGAAATACAGAGGAAACCGAACCGGAGCCGGAAGTGAAAGAAGCACCGAATCCGATGATTTCGTATGTGCTGATTGGTAGTCTTGCCTTAATCGTTATCGGAGCTGCTTATTATTTTAAGGTTGTCCGCAAGAAAAAAGAGGACTTTATCGAGGACGAAGATGAAGATGAGGAAGATAACGAGGAGTATGAAAACGAAGATGAGGAATCGGAGGAAGATACGGAAGAAGATTTCTTTGACGAACAGGAGGAATAAGGTATGCAGTTGGTGGTTACAGAGAAGCCCAGCGTAGCACAGGCAATTTCCCATGTGATCGGGGCGAAAGAGAGAAAAGACGGTTACATGGAGGGAAACGGATTTCTCGTTTCATGGTGTGTAGGACATCTGGTAGAGCTGGCACAGCCGGAGATGTATTCAGAAGCATGGAAAAAATGGAGCTATGAGAGCCTGCCCATGATACCGGAGCAGTGGCAGCATGAAGTGAAAAAGGAAACAGCAACGCAGTATAAAATCTTGAAAAATCTGATGCACGATACAAGAGTTGAAAGTGTGGTGTGTGCCACCGATGCCGGACGGGAGGGAGAACTTATCTTCCGTCTGGTATATGAACAGGCAGGCTGCCGGAAACCAATGAAACGCCTGTGGATTTCATCAATGGAGGAGAGTGCAATCCGTGACGGGTTTGAAAACTTAAAGCCGGGAAGCGATTATGACAGCCTGTACCAGTCTGCACTTTGCAGACAGCAGGCAGACTGGCTGGTGGGATTAAATGGTACGAGATTATTTACTGTACTGTATGGCGGAAAGGTATTAAAGGTGGGCAGAGTACAGACGCCCACCCTTGCCATGCTGGTAGACCGTGAAGTGAAGATTATGAATTTTGAAAAAGAGCAGTATTACATGGCTCATATTCTGATGGATGGGATAGATGCCATGACAGAACGGATTGACGATAAGGCAAGGGCAGAAAGTATTGCTGCAGCGTGTGAAAGTCAGAGTGGAGTGGTTCGTTCCGTTATAAAGGAAAATAAAAGCGTTGCACCACCAAAACTTTATGACCTTACCACGCTTCAGCGGGATGCCAACCGTATCTTTGGTTTTACTGCAAAGCAGACATTGGAGTACACCCAGAGCCTTTATGAGAAAAAGCTGGTCACTTATCCGAGAACGGACAGCCAGTATTTATCCGATGATATGGAAGAAACTGCAAAAGCGGTAATCGGGGCAGTTTATCAGGCGATTCTCTTTGAGGAACAGACCGGAGCAGAGCCGGATATAAAAAGAGTGTTGAACAGTAAAAAAGTGACCGACCACCATGCAATTATTCCCACCATAGAAATTACAAAGACAGACCTTTCCGCTGTGCCGGAGGGAGAAATGAAAATCTTATCCCTTGTCGCTAATCGTCTGTTATGTGCAACCGGGAAAAAGCAGTTGTATGAAACGGTAAAAGCAGAGTTTTCCTGCGGTGGTTACAGCTTTCATGTATCCGGAAAAACGGTTCTGCAGAACGGGTGGAAAGAATTTGAAGCAGCATTGAAACGTACCTACCGGGTAGAAAAAACAGATGAGGATAAGGAAGAGAAGAAACTGCCGGAGCTTTCTGAAGGCATGACGTTTCCAGTTATCCAGACAAAGGTAACAGAGCATTTCACGCAGCCTCCCAAACATTTTACCGAGGACAGCCTGCTTTCTGCGATGGAACGTGCCGGAGCAGAGGATATGGGCGATGAGGTGGAACGCAAAGGACTTGGCACACCTGCCACCAGAGCTGACATTATTGAAAAGCTGGTCAAAGACGGTTTTGTGAAACGGGAGAAAAAGCAGATGCTTCCCACCGAGGACGGGATGAAGCTCATTACTGTTCTGCCGGATATGGTAAAATCCCCGAAGCTTACAGCAGATTGGGAGAATACGCTGACTTTGGTTGAAAAAGGCGAATACACCATGCAGGAGTTCATGGATGGCATTGAAGATATGGTGCGGGAGCTGGTGCAAACCTACCACAGTATCAGTGACGATCAGAAGTCTTTGTTTGGAACGATGCAGGAAGTGCTTGGAAAATGCCCGAAATGCGGCAGCGATGTAGTAAAAGGAAAATTCGGTGCTTACTGCAAACAAAAATGCGGCATGAATGTGGGTAGGGCAATGGGAGCAACGTTTTCCGATACACAGATGAAAAGTCTGCTTGAAGGGAAAAAGACCCTTGTGAGAGGATTAAAAGGGAAAAAGGGAAGCTACGATGCGTACCTGATTCCGGAGGGAATTGAGGATTATTCTTATATCAAAGACGGAAAGGAAATCAAAGGTTCGCAGTACAAATTCAAGATGGAATTTCCACCGAGAAAAAGCAAGTGAAAAGGAGACAGAAAAATGAATACAGAAATGAAAAAGACCGTTGTTTACAGCACCGGAGATAAAATTTTAAACATTATGAAAGAGCAGGATATGGATATTCCAGAACTTTCTTTGCGGTGCGGTGTCAGGGAAGATGTATTGATGGATATTCTGGCAGGTATCCGGGAAGCAGATATAAGTACGCTCTGCAAAATTGCAGACGGACTGGAGATTTGTGTACGGGAGCTTTGCCTGATGAAGAAAGCTATGTCGTTCCGGTGGAAAAAGATATCCTTGCAAAGCTCATTGTGATCAGCGAGCTGAAGGAGATGGAATTGGAGGAGCTGATTGGCACAATTCTGGAAAACGGTATCGAAGAACACGGTTTTTATGAATAAGGCGGCGGGGGTTATCCCCTCCGTCATTTTGGAGGAATGCTTATGGTAACAAAATATCAGATGATTTCCTATCTGGCGGAGGATACCGCAAAAGAGATAGCGAAAAACGGGCAGGAGTGGACAAGGTATCTGACTACCGCTGCAAGGCTTTATAAATATCCGTTCAATGAACAGATACTTATTTTTGCACAACGACCGGATGCAACAGCCTGTGCGTCCCTTGAACTATGGAATGAGAAGATGAATTGCTGGGTAAACCGTGGAGCAAAGGGAATTGCCCTGCTGGATACGGAAAATTCCTATACAAGATTGAAATATGTTTTCGATGTGTCCGACGTACATAAGGCAAGGCGGATAGGACGTGATCCGAATTTGTGGGAGTTGCGTGAGGAGCATAAAGAAACAGTCCTGGCACAGCTTGAAAAGACATACGGAGAAACGGATAAAAACAGCTCCTTTGAACAGCGGATAATGGAAATATCCAATCGGATTGCTTTGGATTATTATGAAGAACTTCTGCCGGAAATCGAATATGTGAAAGAGGGCAGCTTTTTAGAGGAACTGGACGAGTTAAATGTAGGTGTCAGGCTTCGTGATACGCTTTCTTCCAGTATTGCTTACACCATACTGTCACGATGCGGTGCAGATATGGAACTGTGGAAAGACGAGCAGGGATTTGAATATATCAGCGACTTTAATACGATGAAAACCCTGTCTGTTGTTGGTACAGCCACCACAGATATGTGCAAGCCGCTTTTAATGGAGATAGGCAGAACCATAGGAGCGTATGACCGCCAGATTGCCCGCAGGAAGGCACATGAAAAAGCTAATGCAGGACGCACACAAACTTCTTTGGAAAATACGGAGAAAGTGCTTGCAAATGAAGCAGATACAGACTATAATGCTTTAAAGCGTGAAAGTGAAAAGGAGCTACAAAACAATCAGGAGATAGAAATACAGAGCAAAAAGGAGGATGCGGCACATGAAACTGACATACGAAAAGAACGGGGATTATCTGATTCCGAACCTGACAGCGAACGAGGAACCGGAGGGAACGCTGACGAAGTACGGTATGATGCGGAAGAACTTCTTACAGGAACACCGGAAAGGGATTTATCAGGGCATGATACTGGCGGGCGAGCTGAAAGCACACTGTCTGGAGATACAGGAGCAGGCAGAGCAGAGAATGGAAGCCCTGAGCGAACAGATGGCGAAAGCAGAGGGAGTGAACGAGGAACTGAAAGCAGCCGATCAGATGAAGTGGGTAGCGAAGATGAACAACATCAGACATTCAGCGGAGGAGATCGTGCTGACGGAACTGATTTACAGTTAGAAAATGACATACAGGAAGAAGAAATACCAGAACCGGATAGTGGAGAACATTCATTATCCGGTTCTTTTTTTCCGAAGCTGTCTGAAACAGAGCAGGGGGAGGACTTACAGCGTGGTATTTTATGCAGTGATGAGTTCCTGAAGCATAAAAGACCGGAAATAGCTGGGTATTTTCAGATAGAGCAGGATGCAAAGATTCAGGCGGATTATCTGAGAAATTCGTTCCGCATGGAAGAATACACCGAGTTCAATATCGGGGAAATGCGGGGCGGCTACCGTGCCGATGAGGACGGTATTACCTTATGGAAAGGCAATTATCTGACCCGTGAAGCGGAAAGCAGGCTGTCATGGGAGGAAGCACGTTTTCTTGTCAATTCCTATATGGAGGACGGAGTATATCTTCTTCCAGGAGAAACCGCAGAGCGGATTGAAACAGCGGGAATGTACCAGCAGCTTGACTTATTTTCCATGTTTACGGAGCAGGCTGGCAATCTTGCCATGAAACAGGCGGAAACAGTGACACCGATACGGTCAGAAACAAAGATACCGCCGGAGCAGATAGCGGATATTCTGCGGAGCGGCGGAGGCAGGGATAACAGCAGAAAGCGTATCTACACCAAATATCAGCAGGGAAAGACACCGGAGGAGATGGCTGCTTTCTTACAGAAAGAGTATGGAACAACCGGAAAGGGCTTTGAATTTGACGGAAAGCAGTTAGCGGTATGGTTCAATGAGGATGGGATGCGTGTCGGATATGGCACATCGACAGAGCGTCCGGTGCTTCAGATGAACTGGCAGGAGGTGGAAGCAAAAATCCGCTCACAGGTAGTAAACGGTACCTATATGGGAGCAAATGAAGCTTATCTGACTGACGAAGCAGAACGTGACCGGATTGCAGGGCATCTCTTTTTCTTTTTCCGGGATGGCATGGGAGAACTGCCGGAGGAGCTTGGGCTAAAAGCAGGAAATTATCCGGAGGCTCATGCAAGAATGATAGAATACCTTTCTACAAAAGAAGGAGTTGAGCTTGTGGCTTCCCACATGGATCAGGCACTTCATCAGCTTGAAACCGGAGAGAAAAAGCTACGTTTCCGTTCAGTTATGCCAAAAGAGGAGCTGCGGGAGGAACTTGACAATCTGCTGATAGAAAAACAAATCTTTCCAACCGCAGACCATGTGGAAATAAAAAGGGAGGATTTTATTACTCAGGACGAGATAGACCATAATCTTGGCAGGGGAAGTGGATATTCACATGGTTCTTTCCGCATCTATGATTATTTTCAGGAAAAGCATGACAGCAAAGAAGCAGCGGAATTTCTGAAAAAAGAATATGGCATTGGAGGCGGCTCTCATGCACTTGCCGGAGCAGACCATAGCTGGCAAGACCACAACTTTAAAGGGATTGAATTAAAAAAGGGAAATATCTGCGAACCTTATGCGAAAGTGCTGCTGTCTTGGAAAGTAGTCGAAAAGCGTATCCGAAAGCTGGTGGCGGAAGATAAGTATTTATCTCCGGCAGGGAAAGAAGCCTATGCCCGGTACAAAGAGGAAGAAGCACAGAAAGCGCTGGAAAAAGCACAGGCGGTAATAGAACGGAAAACGAAGGTTGCCTGTAAAGAAGCCATTGAACGGACGATTTCGGAAAAATTTGACGGGTATCGTCTGCCGAAAGATACACCGGATGAAGTAATCCGAAAATATGGTAGCGAGCGTGTCAGCTATGTACTTGCCAATACTGTCATGCACCTGACGCACGATGGCAGATTTTCTCCCGACAATAAGGCATGGGCAAAAGAAATAGAACCGTATGCCAAGTATGAGAACCGTGATTTGATTGTTTCTTCCCATCCGGCGGTCTTAAATGGATTTATCAATCAGACAAGACGGTATATGGAGCAGGAAAAGGAGATTGCGGCACAGCAGATTACCATTGACGGGCAGTTGTGTTTAAAGATTGATGAATGGAAGTCGGAAGAAAATAACTATGTGCTTGGAAATTCCATGCAGGACAATGCGTTCTTTTACGTACTCATAAACGAAAATGTCCATTTTGAATATGATTACAAACCGAGCAGGGAAGAAATTGAAAACGATTATTTGAATCTCATTGCAATGGAAGATATAGACCGACACGAAGCGGAGGTATTTTCACGCATTGAAGGAACGGAAGATGTAGCGGAAACAGAATCACGATTCTCAGTTGAGGAAACCAGCGATGCCTTTGAGCCGGGACAGGATTTTGCAGTATGGGATCATGGCAGGGAAGATTATTATATAAAAGAGGACGGTACAATTCCCACCTTTGAAACAAAAGAGGAAGCGGAACACTATCTGCAAAGCATGGAACCGGACACTTCTGGACACGATGTCCAAAAGTCAGTGGAAGAACCTGCCATAGAAAAGCCTGTGAAGCAGCCTGCACCAAAGATTGATAAATCCAATGCGGTCAATTTCCACATTACAGACGATGCGTTAGGAGCAGGCAGTGCGAAAGAGAAATTCCGACGAAATATAGAAGCAATCCGTACTTTGGAAAAGGTGGAGAGCGAGAACCGTATCGCCACACGGTCGGAACAGCAGATTTTATCACAGTATGTTGGCTGGGGCGGGCTTGCCGATGCCTTTGATGAAAGCAAATCTGCATGGGCGGGAGAATATCAGCAGTTAAAGGAATTGTTATCGTCGCAGGAGTACGCTTCTGCAAGGGAAAGCACCTTAAATGCCCACTATACCAGTCCTGCCATTATCCGCAGTATTTATGATACATTAAACCGTATGGGATTTGAAAAGGGGAATGTATTAGAGCCTGCAATGGGTATCGGAAATTTCTTCGGAATGCTGCCGGAGAAGATGCAGGAAAGCCGACTTTATGGTGTGGAGCTGGATGGTATTACGGGCAGGATTGCAAGACAGCTCTATCCGAAAGCGGATATTAAAATATCCGGTTTTGAAAAAACAGACTATCCGAATGATTTTTTTGATGTAGCAGTCGGCAACGTGCCATTCGGACAGTATAAGGTAGCGGATAAACAATATGATAAAAATAATTTCCTGATTCATGATTATTTCTTTGCAAAGACATTAGATAAAGTCCGTCCCGGCGGTGTGGTTGCTTTTGTTACCAGTAAGGGAACAATGGATAAAAAAAGTCCGGAGGTCAGAAAGTATCTGGCTCAGCGAGCGGAGCTTATGGGGGCGGTCAGACTTCCGAATACAGCATTTAAGGAAAATGCAGGGACAGAAGTCACTTCGGATATTTTGTTTTTTAAGAAGCGTGACCGTGTGATGGACATAGAACCGGATTGGGTACATTTATCAGAAGATGCAAACGGTATCGCCATGAATACCTACTTTGCGGAACACCCGGAAATGATTGTTGGGAAGATGGAAATGGTCAGCGGTCCCTATGGCATGGAAAGCACCTGCCAACCGGATGCTACAAGACTGTTTGCAGAGCAGTTAATGGATGCGGTCAGCCGGATTGACGGGGAAATCGAAGCAGTGGAGACGGACGAGCTTGCGAATGAGCTGGCAGATGCCACCATTCCGGCAGACCCGGACGTAAAGAATTACAGCTACACACTGGTGGAAGATAAGGTATATTACCGTGAAAATTCCATTATGAAGCCTGTGGATATGTCAGAATCCATGCAGGAACGCATAAAAGGCATGGTAGGAATCCGAAACTGTACGCAAGAGCTTATCAATTTGCAGTTGGAAGAATATCCGGATACTGTGATTAAGGAAAAGCAGAAAGAATTGAATACCCTTTATGATACGTTCAGCAGAAAATACGGTTTAATCAATTCCCAGACCAACAAAAGAGCCTTTAATCAGGACAGCAGCTATTGTCTGTTATGTTCTCTGGAAAAGCTGGATGACGAGGGAAATTTCAAAGGCAAAGCGGATATGTTCACGAAACGTACCATTAAGAAAGCGGAAGTGGTTACAAGCGTGGATACAGCAACGGAAGCTCTGGCAGTATCTTTATCAGAAAAAGCAAAAGTTGACCTTTCTTATATGGCGGAGCTGACCGGAAAAGAGATTGATACAATCAAAGAAGAACTGACGGGCATTATCTTTCAGAATCCGGTCACAGACAGGTGGGAAGCAGCGGACGAGTATTTAAGCGGCAATGTCCGGGATAAGTTGCAAACAGCGAAGATTTACGCCGAAAACCACCCGGAATACAACATAAATGTGCAGGCACTTACACAGGTGCAGCCCACAGAACTGGATGCCAGCGAGATTGAGGTGCGTATCGGTGCCACATGGGTTGAACCGAAATATATTGAAGATTTCATGCGTGATGTTTTTGAAACACCGCAGCATCTCTTCAACCGGAATACAATGGGGATTCAGTATTCCGATGTGACAGGACAGTGGAATGTAAAAGGAAAAAGTGCGGATTACGGAAACAGTCTTGTAAATATGACTTATGGTACAAACCGGAGAAATGCTTATCAGATTTTAGAGGATTCTCTGAATTTAAAGGACAGCCGGGTGTACGATACCGTGATAGAGGACGGAAAGGAAACGAGAGTCCTGAATAAAAAGGAAACCATGATTGCCAGTCAGAAACAGGAGGCAGTCCGGGAAGCCTTTAAGAACTGGGTATTTGAAGATCAGGAACGTAGACAGGACTTGGTGGCGAAATATAACAAGCTCTTTAATTCTACCAGACCAAGAGAATATGACGGTTCCCATTTGAAATTCCCTGGCATGACACCGGACATCGACCTTAGACCGCACCAGTTAAATGCGGTGGCACACCAGCTTTACGGGGACAATACCCTGCTTGCTCATTGTGTGGGAGCAGGAAAGACTTTTGAAATGATTGCTGCAGCAATGGAAAGCAAGCGGTTAGGGTTATGCCAAAAGAGCCTGTTCGTTGTTCCCAATCATTTGACGGAACAGTGGGCGAGTGACTTTTTGCGGTTATATCCCGGAGCAAATATTTTAGCGGCAACGAAGAAAGATTTTGAGCCAGCCAACCGGAAGAAATTCTGTTCCAGAATCGCCACCGGAGATTATGATGCTGTCATTATCGGGCATAGCCAGTTTGAAAAAATCCCGTTGTCGCAGGAAAGACAGATAGGCATTATCGAAAGACAGATTGATGAGATTGAGCTTGCCATAGAGCAGGCGAAAGCAGATAACGGGGAGCGTTACACCATTAAGCAGATGGAAAAGTCCAGAAAATCCCTTATGACAAGACTGGAAAAACTCAACGATACTTCCCGGAAAGATAATGTTGTAACCTTTGAGCAGTTAGGTGTGGACAGGCTGTTTGTAGATGAAAGTCACAATTATAAGAACCTTTTTCTATACACGAAAATGCGGAATGTGGCGGGCATTGCACAGACGGAAGCACAGAAGTCCTCCGATATGTTTGCTAAGTGCCAGTACCTTGATGAGCTGACTGGCGGAAAGGGCATTACGTTTGCTACGGGTACGCCGATCAGCAACAGTATGACGGAGCTTTACACCAATATGCGGTATCTTCAGTATGGTACGCTTCAGAAGATGGGATTAGGGCATTTTGACAGTTGGGCAGCTTCTTTTGGAGAAACACAGACCGCCATTGAGCTGGCACCGGAGGGAACAGGATACCGGGCAAAGACAAGATTTGCAAAATTCTTCAATCTGCCGGAGCTGATTGCACTTTTCAAGGAGAGTGCGGATATCCAGACACCGGATATGTTAAAGCTGCCTGTGCCGGAAGCAGAATATGAGAACGTGGTGCTGAAACCCAGCGAATATCAGAAAGAGATGGTAACATCGCTGGCAGATCGGGCGGAGGCAGTGCGTAACAGACTGGTAGAGCCGCATCAGGATAATATGCTCAAGATTACCAACGATGGAAGAAAACTGGCACTCGACCAGCGTCTGATCAACGATATGCTCCCCGATGAGGAACATTCCAAAGCAAAAACCTGTGTGGATAAGGCATTTGAGATTTGGGAAGATACCAAAGGGGAGAAATCAGCACAGCTTATTTTCTGTGATTTATCGACACCGAAAGGAGATGGTACATTTAATGTCTATGAGGATATAAGAAATAAACTGATGGAAAAAGGTGTTCCCGCAGAAGAAATCGCCTTTATACATCAGGCAAATACGGAGCTTAGGAAAGCGGAGCTGTTCAGTAAGGTAAGAAGCGGACAGGTTCGTTTTTTATTGGGTTCTACTGCAAAAATGGGAGCCGGGACAAACGTGCAGGACAGACTGATTGCTCTGCACCACCTCGATGTACCGTGGCGTCCGTCTGATATTGAACAGCAGGAGGGGCGTATTTTGCGGCAGGGCAACAGGAATCCAAAGGTTAAGATTTTCCGGTATGTGACAGAGGGAACATTTGACAGCTACTCATGGCAGCTTATCGAGAATAAGCAGAAATTTATCGGTCAGATTATGACAAGCAAATCTCCGGTGCGAAGTTGTGAGGATGTGGACGAAGCAGCACTTTCTTATGCAGAGGTTAAGGCTCTGGCAACGGGGAATCCCTATATAAAAGAAAAGATGGATTTGGATATTCAGGTCAGCAAGCTGAAACTGATGAAAGCCAACCACACCAGTCAGAAATACCGTCTGGAGGACAACATTGCAAAGCATTATCCACAGCAGATAACCATTCTGAAGGAGCGTATCAGTGGCTTGCAGGCAGATATTCAGACTGCAAAAACCAATCTCCCAGCAGATAAGGAGTTTTTCTCTATGAGGGTCGGGAATAAGGTCTATACGGATAAAAAAGAAGCCGGAACTGCACTTGTGGAGATGTGCAAAGAAATCAAGAGCGTTAATGCTCCGGCAGTCATTGGAGAGTATGCAGGCTTTAAAATGGCGGTGTCCTTTGATTCCTTTAACCATAAATTCGTTATGAACATCAAAGGACAGCTCAGTCATAATCTGGAGATTGGTGTTGACCCGCTGGGTAACATTTCCCGTATCAACCATGCGTTGGAAGCCATGACAAAGGAACTGGCAGAAGCATCCACAAAGCTGGAGAATGTGGAGCGTCAGCTTGAAACAGCGAAGGTAGAGGTTACAAAGCCATTTGCACAGGAAGCAGAGCTTCAGAGAAGTTAGACCGCCTTTCTGCCTTAAATGCCCTGCTCAATATGGACGAAAAGGGAGATGACGGAATAGGTATGGAAGATGATAAATCGGAACTGGGTACTGAGCAGGTGGCAGATACCAGAAAACCGTATCCCATAGAAAATACCCGACATAATTATGCTGTGGAGAATGGAAATCCGCAGGGAATGAGGCTCACAGCAGCGATGGCGGATAAGCCGGCACAGAGGGTATCCTTGAAAGAAAAGCTTGAGACTATGAAAGTAAAGGCTGCGGGGAATAATATAGAAAATTCCGTGCAAAGAGATAAGGGGAAGGAGGAGTATTTGTAATTATTATATTTCTTTTTATGCAAATATGAAATATAATATTAGTTCAAGGGAAATATAGTGATAGAGCGATTTGGAAAAAGCTAAAGAGAAATGGAGACAACGTAATACATAAAAATGGAAATTGAATTTGTCAGACACTGTCTGACAAATCGGAAAGGATATATTATGAATGATTTAGAGCAGACAAATATGCTTCAGCCATTGGTGGATGAGATTGAAACAGCAGTTTCAAATGCCAAAAAAGAGATAGCTGAAAAAGTAAACAGTGTAATTACAGAGACGTATTGGAAAATCGGAAAATATATTGTTGAGTTTGAGCAGGATGGAAATGTTAAAGCAGCATACGGTTCAAAATTATTAACAACACTCTCGCATCAATTAACTTTGCGATTGGGACGAGGATACAGCCGCCCAAACCTCAACAATATGCGGAAGTTTTATCTTTGTTATGAGAATTGTCAGACGGTGTCTGACAAATTGACATGGTCGCATATTTGTGAGCTGATAAAGATTGATGATGAATTAGAAAGAAGTTTTTACGAAAAAGAATGTTATAAGGAAAAGTGGGATGTAAGAACACTCAGGCGACAGATGGATTCCGCTTTGTTTCTTAGATTAGCTACAAGCAGAGATAAAGAAGGAATTCTGGCACTTGCCAGAGAGGGAATTACTTATGACAAGCCAGAGGATGTTATCAAGGATACTTACACATTAGAATTTTTGGGACTTCCGGAGAAAGAGCGTTATAGTGAGGAAGACTTGGAGCAGAAAATAATAGATAATCTCCAAAAATTCTTGTTGGAATTAGGAAAAGGATTTACCTTTGTGGGCAGGCAGTATCCCTTAACTGTAAACAATATTCATTACCATGTGGACTTGGTATTTTACCACAGAATTTTGAAATGCTTTGTGCTGATTGATTTAAAGAAAAATTCCGTCCAGCATATAGACATCGGTCAGATGAATATGTATATGGGGTATTTCGCAAAAGAAGAAAATATGGCAGATGATAACCCACCGATTGGCATTATCCTGAGTCATAACAAAGATGAACTGCTTGTAGAATATGCAACTTACGGTATGGACAGCAATTTATTTGTTTCAAAATATGAATTGTATCTGCCAAATCGCAATGAACTCCAAAAATTAGTGAACAATATTTTAGAGAAGGATACAGAAAAGAAAGAAGAGTAATAAAAAAGCAATCTAAAAAAGATGCAAATTGAATAGGCATATCGAAAAAGACAATCAGAGATGGTTGTCTTTTTTGCGTGGAAAAAAGAAAGGATAATCGAATTATGGCAGATAAAAATACAGTTTACATGAGTGAAAAACAAAAAGTCAAAGAGATCACGGATAAGCTGGAAGCTGGCTTGAAAGAGCTTTTTGAAAGTGAAAAATATAAAAGCTATCTCAGCACCATGTCAAAATTTCATAATTACAGTTTTAACAATACGCTGCTGATTGCCATGCAGAAGCCGGAAGCTACGCTGGTGGCAGGCTATCAGGCGTGGCAGAAGAACTTTGAGCGGCACGTCAATAAAGGAGAAAAGGCAATCCGTATTCTTGCACCAGCTCCTTATAAAATCAAAGAGGAACGTGATAAGTTAGACCCTGTAACGGGAGAAATGATGTTTGATGAAAACGGTATGCCGCAGAAAGAGGAAACAGAGGTTACCATTCCTGCCTTTCGTGCGGTATCTGTTTTTGATGTATCGCAGACGGATGGCAAGCCTATTCCGGAACTGGAAGTGAATGAGCTGTTATCTACGGTGGAGGGATATGAGGATTTTGTCCAGGCGCTTATGAATATTTCTCCTGTTCCGATTGCATTTGAAGATATTCCCGGCGATTCCAAAGGGTATTTCAGTACAGCAGAAAAACGGATTGCTGTTCAGGAAAATATGAGCGAAAGCCAGACTTTGAAAACAATGGTGCATGAGGTGGCTCATTCCATGCTGCATGATAAAGAAGTTAATCAGAGCATGGATATTCCGGTAAAGGACAGGAATACAAAGGAAGTGGAAGCGGAGAGTGTGGCTTTTACAGTGTGCCAGCATTTCGGTATAGATACATCCGATTATTCCTTTGGATATATCGCAGGCTGGAGCAGCGGTAGGAATATGAAAGAGCTGAAATCTTCCCTTGATACAATCCGAAAGACAGCTTCAGAACTGATTACAGGCATTGAGGGGGCAATGCAGGAGCTTCAGCTTAACCGGGAGATGGAGCAGGAACATGGAAAGGAAAGCATTCTGCTGGTACATAACGAGGATTTTTCAGAATACAATCTTGTCAGTGTCCGTGGAATGGACAGTGCAGAACTTATATCCGCTCTTTCTACCATGAATGAAGAGGATAAATCGAATATATCATCTTATCTTGAAAGCAAAGGAGCATGGACTACCGAACTTGCTGACGAGCAGACGGAAGAAGCGGAGGAATATCATATTGATGTCCGCTATAACATGGATACAGACGAGCTTATTGATGTAAAGGAAAGAGTGGAACAACCCATTGATACCAATTTATCTGTCATGGGGCAGGCAGAACAACTTATCAATCAGTTGGAGGCAGAAAAAAATATTTTCACGTCTGAGGAGCGAAATCTGATTGTAAATTATGCCTATAAACTTGATGATATGAATAAAACAAGGGAACTTGCAGAGAAACTGGCATATAGGGAGCAGTATGTCCAACAGGATGTGGCATTGACCATAATTGATGCAAAGGCGGAGATTGATGCCCTGCCTGATCCGATGATTGGTTTGTCGGAAATGAGGGAATATGGCTATCAATGGAATGAAATGCTGCCATTAACACAAGAGAAAGCATTGGAATTATTTGGACATGATTTGCATGTATATTTGCTTCATACTGACGGTACGGAATCATTGGCAGAAAGCAGGGAGCGTATAGAAGAGCATGAAGGTATCTTTGGGGTTGAAAAGGAAACATGGAATAAAGCATTGAAACAGCAGACTAAGATTACACTTATCTTAATGGACGAACAGGAGCGAGAATATACATACCCGTATCCAGTTGTGGCTGTCGATATAGAAGAAATGGGTGGGGATAGAACTGCGGTATTCAAGACCTCAGAGCCTATTTCAGATACTGATGTGGCAGAAATTCATAATGCTTTTTATGGAACTGATTTGGAATTTGAAATAGAAAAAGAATTAGGTATCACATGGGTGGAATCTATTAACTATGAGGACGGATCTGTTATTACACCTGAAATGGCAAGAAAAGAGCAGCTCCTATATGCTAGTACTGATAAATATGGAATTTATCAATTAAAGCCTAATCTGGAATTAGATTCCTTACGTTTTGAGGGGACGGAATCCTTAAAGCGTATGGGCATTACAAAAGATAATTTTGATGCAATTAAACCAGAGAATTATACACTTTTATATGTGGGCGAATTATCTGAACTGCAAAAAGAGACGCAGGGGGCAACTTTAGAGGCAATCTTTGAAAAATTCAACCTTGACCACCCAGAAGATTTCAGAGGACATTCGCTATCTGTCAGCGATATAGTGGTGCTTCATCAGAACGGACAGAATACGGCTCATTTTGTGGATTCTTTTGGATATACGGAAATACCGGATTTTTTACGGGAGCAGACACCGGAAAAGGAAGAAATGCAGGACACTTCTGGACACAATGTCCAAAAGACAGAACCGGAAATAGATGGAGATGAAATCATTGATCTTGGCGATGAAACGGAACAGGTGCTTGCGGAAATGAAAAAAACTTTGGAAAGTGAACAGGAAACAGAACTGGCATTTTCTATTGCAGACCGTTTTATCAGCATTCAGGAAGTAGAGGGCGGTTATGACTATTCCATTATGGGAGCTGATTATAAGGAGATTGACGGAGGAATTTATGATAATCCTGATGTGACGATAAGGGAAGCCTTACATGATATTTTAGAGGATTTGAAGTCACAGCCGGATTACAATGGTGCAAAAGGAAATATCCAAAGAGAAGATGAACTGATACCGATGGATTATGATGGACTGATGGAAAAAGCAGAGGAAGCAAATCGTATTATTCCGGAGAGTACACCAAGCAGTGTGGTGGCTGATTTTAGGGCAAAGACCGGGGAATTATTCCATGATATTAGTGAAATGAATCCGGAAGAAATCGAGGAAACTGTGAAATGCCATGTGCAGGCAAAGATTGATGAGTATAACATTGATGCAACGATTGTGGATGTTGCTGTGACCGGAAGCAGGTGCAGGGGATTGGAGCATGAAAGTTCTGACCTTGATGTGGTTGTGGAACTTTCCACGGCGGAACGGGAGGACGATTTGTTTAATGCCTTTAATGAGGGCGGACTTCATATCGGAGAAGTAAAAGTTGACATCAACCCTATTACAGCACAGCGAACAGGTACACTGGAAACCTATCTGCCACAGGTGGAGGAATATTTGGAGGGTGTCAGACAGGCAAGAGAGCAGGAAAAGGAGAAGGTAGAAGTAACTTTAACTGTTTCGGAATGTGGCGAATTTCATAATCTTGGTGAATGCTATGAGAATATTCCTACGGTGGATGAAGCCATAGCAATCTGGAAGCAGATACCATCGGAGAGGATGAATGGTATTCCGGCAATTGGAATCAATATCATAGAGAGAGGGGCGGAACCCTTCGAGGATTACGAGATTGATGTTTTATCTGGAAAGAGGATTGACCTTGGGGTTTTGGACTATGTTCCTGATATTAAAAACAATCCGCAGGCAATGGAAGTCATTACGGAACTGGTGGCTAAATTGCCCGATATGGAGATAGATGGCGTGATGAGTGAAGAAATGGAAGCAAGAGTGTGGGAACTGCGTATGCCGGACTTGCCACAGGAGGAACAGCTTGCAGTAGAACTTGACCGACTTTGCTACGATTATGATACTGTACTGTATCACGATAGTACAAGAAATATGACCGAGAATGTATCAGAGCTTGCAGAATCCATAAAACAGGGCGATACCGGACATTTAACAACGTGGCTTGCAGACATTATTTCGGAGGGAGCTGTACCAGAGGAAATAAAACGAGCAACGGAGCTTCTGGAAAAACTGACAGAGTATAAGCCGCTTGCCAAGATTGAGGAGGCAGAAGAACAGAATTATAATATGATTGATAATGTGCTGAATAATGGTGTTGGGGAGAAAGCCCAAAGGGAAGAAAATAAGAGAATGGAGGAGAAGCTACAGTAAGGATTTCCTTAAAATCCCGTCTTGCGGAGAAAAAGTCACAGGTAGAAGGGCAATCGAAAGAACATGATGTTCAAGAAAATGAAAAGAAAAGTCAGAGGGAGATGTAAGTGATGAATAAGAGATTTACCGTAGAAGAGAGTAATTTAATCAGTATTTTTATGGAAGAAGGTATAGATTTAGATGTGGGAGGCAGAAAAAATGTCATAAATGGTATCAATAAGACTCTGAAACATCTGGAGGATGATGAGATGGTTGAATTGTCATTATGTGTCCTTGCAAAATTAAAGGAATTGACGGATCATGAATTTATGAAGATGGAGTTTGTAGCGGCAGAGTAACATCAAACGTAAGGCAGAACATGGCTTTTGGTGGCTGTGTTCTGTCTTTTTGAATAAGAACTTGACTGATAAATATTACGGGTGTAATATTTATAGCGAAAGGGAGTAAATTTTTTTACTTTAAAATCTTACACTTGTAATATATAAGCGTAGTACATTGATATGAATAAGAAATGGAGGTAACGATGAAGGCAAAACATAGAACCAAAAGAATACAAAGATATAGAAAAATGTTGGGCATTATAGTGTTGATGTTAACAATTACTTTGATTGGAGTAGTTGTGAGTGCAACAGTATTATATAAAAGAAAAAATGCGTGTAAAACACCAGATACTACCTTAGTAGAGTATATGATGCATATTCCAAAACAAGAATACGAAGAAATGTATGCAATGATTGATTTGGAGTCATCTGGATATATCAGTAAGGAAGATTTTCTGAAGAGAAATTCCACTATTTATGAGGGAATTGAAATGCAAAACATGTCGATAAAAAATGTCGAGTATGTGGAGGAAGATAAAAAAGTAACATATTTGACTTCGTTTGATACAGTGGCAGGAACTATCAGCTTTGAGAATGAGGCATTTTTTATAAATGGAGAAGAAGGATATAAATTGGTTTGGGATGATTCCATGATTTTTCCTAATCTGACTTCTGCAGATAAAGTAAGAGTTTCCACTACACAGGCAGAGCGAGGAGAAATTCTGGATAGGAACGGACGTGTCCTTGCAGGAAAAGGTACAGCATCTTCAGTTGGAATTGTTCCGGGCAAGTTGGAAAACAGAGAGGAAGCAATCGCACAGATTGCAGGACTATTGGAAATCACAACGGAAGTGATAGAAAAGAACCTGTCTGCAAAGTGGGTAAAGGATGATTCTTTTGTACCTATTAAAACGATTCCAAGAGTGGAAGAAATTGAGTTAATGTCTATCAGTCCAGAGGAAGAAGTTTAAAGGAGAAAGAAAGGCATGATAAGTTGCTGGAGATTCCCGGAGTGATGATATCTGATGTTGAAGTGCGTGAATACCCATTAGGGGAAGCCGCTGCGCATTTGGTCGGGTATGTTCAAAGCGTTACTGCGGAAGATTTAGAGGAACATGCAGGAGAAGGTTATACAGCCAATAGTGTAATCGGCAGAAGCGGAATGGAGGCTTGTTCGAGAAAGAACTGAAAGGCCAGAACGGTTGCAGGATTTACATTGTAAATTCGGAAGATAAAGAGAAGGAGGAACTGGCTTGTATCCTGGTACAGCATGGGCAGGACATCCGGCTTACGATAGATACTGATTTGCAGGTTTCCTTGTACGAACAGTTTAAGGAAGATAAAAGCTGCTCAGTAGCCATAAATCATTATACCGGAGAGGTATTGGCTTTGGTCAGCACACCGGCCTATGACAATAACGATTTTATTATGGGATTATCGAGTGAGCAGTGGACTGTACTTAACGAGGATGAGAATAAGCCAATGTATAATCGGTTCCGGCAAGTGTGGTGTCCGGGATCTACCTTCAAACCAATTATAGCTGCGATTGGTTTACAATCAGGAGCAATCGATCCAATGGAAGATACGGGAACGTAGGATTAAGTTGGCAAAAAGATGCATCGTGGGGTTCATATCATGTAACAACGCTTCATGCGTATGAACCAGTCATTTTAGAGAAAGCCTTGATTTATTCTGATAATATTTATTTCGCAAAAGCAGCATTAAAGATTGGATCGGATGAGTTGGAGAATTCTTTGATACGGCTTGGTTTCAATGAGGAACTACCATTTGAGATTAAGATGGCAGAATCTCAGTATTCCAATACAGAAGGCATTGAAACTGAAATACAGTTAGCTGACAGCGGTTACGGACAAGGACAGATTTTAGTGAACCCGTTGCATATGGCATGTATTTATTCTGCTTTCTGTAATGAGGGAAATGTAATAAAGCCTTATTTGGTATATCAGAATGAAGCGGAAGCTGAGTATTGGATTCCGGGTGCCTTTTCTAACGAGACAGCAAGTCGTGTATTGGAAGGAACAAAGAAGGTTGTGAATGATTCTAATGGAACTGGATATGCAGCCCATCGAGATGACATTCTTTTAGCAGGAAAAACAGGTACGGCAGAAATAAAGGCATCGAAGGATGATACTTCGGGTACAGAATTAGGATGGTTTGCAATTTTTACAGCAGAAGATACGGAATGTCCTATATTGATTATCAGTATGGTAGAAGATGTGAAAGGAAGAGGAGGAAGCGGATATGTTGTTAAGAAAGACAGCCTGGTTCTGGAAGAGTGGTTTAGCAGTCATTAGTTTTGTACTGATGTTTAGTATTTCGGGGTGTAGCGATACACCACCGGAAGAAGATACAGTTTCGGAAACAGTAATTGATGTTCAGGACGTTTCAGAAGAAGAACAGGAGAATGAAGAAGAAATTATAAACATCTGCATAGATCTTTATGACAAGGCAGCAGAGGAAAATAAGTTAGATGATTTGGAAATAATTCGGAGTATTGTAAATCGTCTTGGAGAAAACGAGTATCCTGCTGTTGACAGCAGAAATCAAGTGAATATGACGGAAGCGGAGCAGGTACTGGAATTTTGTGAAAAGGTGGATACACAGGAAGAAGCAGATATAACGATTCTTGAAGTCGGCTATTTGGGCGGATTTGTAAAATACGATTTGCACACAAAAGACGGAAATGTAGATGTGGTCAGAAGCTATTATGGATACGAAAATGGAGAAATACAGAAAGAAGTTACTGGGAGGTATCAAGCAGAGTATTGGAATTATACAGAAGAAGGTTACCTGATGTTTTCTGGTGTCTGGTTTTCAGAAGAATTATACGTTCTTACATTGAGTGGAGCAGAGGAGCATACCGCATTACGAGTACAGCCATTGGATGAAACATATAGGGAACTGAGTCGGAAATATCTTCTTCCAATCAGCTTTGAACAGAATAATATGTTTATTGTGGATTGGAGTGAAGAAGATTTTGGGGATTTGAATTTCTATGATATGTATGACATTCTTTATCCAAAAGTGAATGGTCAGTATGTTCCTTATGTTGCAGATGACAATTTGTCAGTCAGTGCAGTTTATCGGATTCCAAAAGAGGAATTTGAAAGCGTTATTATGAAATATTTCAATATTGATAGTGAAACGCTGCAATCCAAAACTGTCTATGATTCGGAGGATTCGACCTATGAATACAAACCGAGAGGCTTCGAAGAAGTAGAGTATCCGGAATACCCATATTCAGAAGTAATCGGGTATACGGAGAACAGTGATGGAACAATTACACTTACTGCTAATGTGGTATTTCCATATTCGGGAAATTCCAAAGTATATGCCCACGAGGTTGTGGTTCGTCCTTTGGAGGATGGCGGGGTACAATATGTATCCAATCGAATTATACCCTCCGAGGATAATTCTGAGGAAACATGGCATACGCCACGGTTGACGTTAGAAGAATGGGAAGAATTATACGGAGGCGAATAATGGAAGATGTGAAATGGCTGCTTAGAAAATGTGGTCTTCCGATTTTGCTGCTGTTGATTTTCGTAATAGCCGGAGTGGTCTGTTGGGGAGAACTGCATACAGAAAAGCAAAAGGTGGCAGAAGAAGTATGGGAGCCACCTGTAGAAATCGAAAATAGCGAAGCAGAAACAGAAGAAGCCGAGAATGCGGAAACTTCCACAGAGTCAGCATATTGGTTTATTCCGCAAGCCAGTGATGATCTCCTTACAGAAGAGGAGAAGGAGCAACTGCAGAGTACGGTTTTGTCAGCAGCAGAATCGGTCAGAGAAATCTATAAGGATATTGTAATTGCAGATGCACTAAGCTACTCTTCCGGTATTAGTGAATTTACCAAAGAGCAGAGGAAAGCTGTGGTGGAGCAATTGGGCAGAAACGGTCTGGTAAGTGTTGAAGAAGATACTGCTATGCAAAATCATGAAGCAATCGAAGCATTTTATGCAGATTACCTGGATGGACAAGACTCGATGGTTACGGTATTTGAAGTACAGAGAGATGGGCTGATTGGAGCAGTTACCTTTATCTATCGGAAAGGTGAGTTGCAGACCTATTACATAGGAATTCGGTGGAGAGAAGGTGGTATGCCAGAAATACAGGGAACTTCGGTAAGTAATGTGGCTGAGATTAAACTGACCGAAAAAGGATATTTTATCTACGCATATGAATATGTGATTGCACATGCAAGTTTGAGACAGTATTGGAGAATAGAACCGCTACCAGAAGACTGCCAGGAATTAACGGAGAAATACATATCAGGACTAAGTTATGTGAATTACAATCTGCTCGTTACAGATTGGGATAGCAGCAATGTGGAGGACATTCTGATGCCTTGTATGTATGAAGATGTTTATAGGATTTCTACGGGGGAAAATCTGAAAACTGAGGGTTGGAAGATTCCGGCAGAGGAATATGAAAGGATAATGACTACTTATTTTCCGGTATCGGTAGAACAGTTGAGAGAGCATTGTGGATATGATGAGGGCAGCAATAGCTATGAATATGAGATGATTTATGCCAGCCCATACCCACCTTTCGGAGAAGTAGTTGACTATACAAAAAATGCGGATGGAACGATTACACTTATCGTGGATGGAGTATGGCCGGATTATAATTCTGATCTCGCTTTTCGGAATACGGTTGTGGTCCAGCCATTTGAAGACGGAACTTTCAGGTATCTTTCCAATTCTATAGAACAAATTGAATTGGAACTGCCGCCAATAGCAAGAACGAAAGGATGATTTTATGGTATTAAGGAAAAAGAGCATTCTACTGATCATGGTATTTCTGATTGGGGGTTTCGTGTGTGCCTGTGGAAAAGAAGATAGTGTTGCGGGAGAATCTCTTGTGGAAGATACGGAAGAAGTATCTTCCACGGAGGAAACAAAAAATACTGAGGAAGAGGCTGCAGTACAATGGGAAAAGGGCTACGATCTTCCGGTAGATGAACAGGAAAGGGAAGAAGCTGAGACTGACTGTAAAAAGCTGATGGAACTTTATCTTGACATTTATGAAACAGCAGATAAAGGGATAGCATCTAATGTTGTTTTGGATGATCAAACGGTTCTTGAAATTCAGAAGAAGGTAAAGGACGCAGGATATCCAATTGCTACGATGGTAACGTATTCTAACATGGAGAATTATGAAAGTGTTGACAGTTTTCTGAAAGAATGTATGGAAGGGAAAAGAGGCTCTGTGGTGATTTATGAAATCCACAATGATGGTGGACTGGGCAGAATGAAATTCATTTTTGATGGAACGGATATGTATGTTGTGAGTACAAGAGGAATCTGGAATGCTGACAACAAGCCGGGAATTTCGTACATTTCTTATACGAGACTCAAAGAATGGAAATACACGGAAAAAGGATGGTTCTGCTATGAGCTGTGTGTGCCAGAGCCGCCAGAGGTTAGTGAAATTATGGATGGAAGCTGCCTGATCAGAATAAAACCTATGACAGAGGAACAGTGTGAAATGTCTGAACGTTGTGTTCGGGGGCTTGGATATCAGGGACAGAACCTTTTGTGTTCCAACTGGAATGTAGAAAATATGAGTGAGTTGGATTATAACGGAATGTTTGAATATCTGTATGGAATGAAATATGGAGAAAAGTTCAATTCTGAAGATTATCCAAATGGCATTCCTAAAGAAGAGTTCGAAAGTCTGATTATGGAGTATCTTCCCATAACAGCGGAGCAGATACGAGAGTACGCAGTATTTGATGAGGAAAACCAGACCTATCTTTGGGCGAGACTTGGGTGCTTCAATTATGCGCCTACCTTCTTTGGAACTTCTCTGCCGGAGGTTGTCGACATCAAAGAAAATCAAGATGGAACAGTCACATTAACAGTTGAGGCGGTTTGTGACATGGTCATTTGCGATGATGCAGTCATAACCCATGAACTTACGGTAAGGTTTGCAGAGGATGGCAGTTTTCAGTATTTGGGGAATGAAATCCTAAATGACGGAATTATGCATATACCAGATTACCAATACCGTATTAAAGAATGATTTGATAATACTGGTGTTTTATGGTATTTTTACAGATATGAAGAAAGGAGACTTACATGAAATATATTTATAAAATCACGGGAAAAGTAAGTTTAATACTATATATATTTATGTTGTATCAATTCTGGCATCTATGTCAATATGGTGGCTTGAGAAGGCATATACCGATGTTGGCGTTAGGTATAATAGGATTGGTTGGCACAGTGGTTCTCTGGCTGATTTCGAAAAGGCATAATCAAGAAGTTAATTCAGGAGATAATGGAAATAAGAAACTTTTCTATACGGAAATGATACTCCTTATAGCAGCAACTTTATTCTTTGGTGGACGTATCGTTTATTCTGCAGTTCCGTATCACGGGGCACTGTCTTGGAAACTTGATGAGTGGATGCGTAAAAAAGAAGTAGAACTGGAGCATAATAATCTTTTTGAGGATGGTGTAGAAGGGATTCTGATGGATTTGGATGAAGCATTGCAACTGCCGGAAGAACTCTATATTGCAAATAAATATCAGGTGTCATTTGATGAAAACGGAACGATTCAAAGGATTTATGCATTCATATATGGAAAAAATGAGGCTGGAGAGAAAAAAACGTATCTTATTGATTATGACGCAGACAGCAGTAATGATATGACTGTTTGGATAGATGGTAATGTGAATGGAGAATATAGTGACGATATGCGTTTGTCTCCAATGATTGAAATTTTGAACAATTCAGACTGGACGAGTCAGGTAGAGGCGTGGGCTGAAACATTTGAAGAGCAGCAGATTTATGAAATACTCTATATGGGGCGAAGATCTTTTAGTTCAGAGGAAGGCTTACAATATATTTCGGGAGATGCAGATGGTGATGGAACTGAAACAGGAACCGGCAATTTTACTCAGCTTAGAAGCGGTGGAGAAATCGTTGGGTTTGAGGTATCTTTGCATATTCCTGATTTAAATAGTGTCACACCTGTTCGATATATTATGGAGCCTGAGTACGTCAGTCAACAAGAATTGAAGCAGGAGAATACGATGCAGCAGGTGGAGGATGCTAAAGATACAGAAAGTTGGACTGTGGATCAAAGTGATGGAACTATGTATTTCTTTTTAGATGAAAATAATGGATGGCGTTTGGTGATAACGGATGCAGCTGCCGGAAGCAGATTTTATGTAATGGAAAAGACAATGGATGGTGGTTCTACTTGGGAATGCATAAATGATGATCCGTTCAGTGGACAATTGGGAGTTGCAGAAGGTTTAATATTTTATGATGAGAACTTTGGGGTTGCAGGAATTACAGGCGCATCCCAGTCCTATTCCCGCTTATATGTCACTCGCGATGGCGGAAGGACCTTTGAAGAAATGAAACTTCCAATGGATCTTGTTTCAGAATTACCACAAATCGCTATCGATTGCGGATTTACGGTGGAGGATTTTGATTACCTGAATATGCCTGAAAAAGAGGACGACACATTGACGATAACGGTTACCACAGATGCAGCGGAGAAAGATGGGATTGTATTTCAGTCAACTGATTATGGAGCGACATGGGAATACAAAGGGCTTGTTCAGATAGCGAATTAAGAAAAATCGGGTAAAAGTCAGAGATTGACCTTTACCCGATTTCTTTATTTCCAGATATTCATGTCGGACAAGATAGACATGGTTATTTCAGTTGCGTTGCCTCCGGTAGCATCGCTGTCTGCACCAATGTTGGTAGCAAAAAAGTATGTATTATCTGCAGTTTCTACAAAACCAACAAACCATCCATTCACATCCTGACCATCCACACGGCCGGTTCCGGTCTTTCCGTAGAATGTTCCGGCATCGGAAGCGGAAAGGCAGATGGCATCTTTTACCGCATTGATGTTTTCAGGGGCAAAGCCGAAGCTGTTATTCTGCAGCCTGGTTAAAAGTTCGACCTGTTCTACTGGCGAAATCTCCAAGGATGATTCCATCCAATAGGTGGAGAAATCTCCACTCATATTTTCATTTCCATACCCAATTTCTTGAATATAGCTGTAAATGTTAGAGGCTCCAAGCTGTTCATCCACGGATTGGAAATACCAGTTAACAGAGGAGTTCATTGCAGACTGTAAGGTCTGATTTGCATTCCATGCTTCAAATGGATAGGTTTCTCCACTCCATGCTATCAAGGAGTCATCTGGTGTAATGATGCCCTCTTCCAATCCGAACAAGGCATCATATATTTTGTAGGTGGAGTTTGGTGCAACTCGCAGGGTAGCATGCTCCATGTCGTGTATACTCCATGCATCATTTTCCAAATCATATAAAACAAAACTGCCTTCATATTTGCCAAAGTATGTAGAAAGGTCTACATAGGATATATTTTCTGATGAAGAATCCCATTGATAGTGGCTTCCATCTGCTGCGTATGTAGAAATAAAAGGTGCGAATCCAAGTAGAAGGACAGCAGTCAACATGAATGCAGTTGTACCTTTTATTCTCTTCATAAATGTCGGCTTCTCATAAGAGGCAATGTTAATAATTCTCCGTTTCATCTGCTCCATGTTTCCACCAAGGCCGGCAGAAAACGGAAAAGGAGTAAGCGAAACCTTCTCTGCAAAGTTAATCAATGTATTGCCATAATCTTCGTAAGCATCCTCTTCAAGCATTTTCAAAACGGAAGTGTCACAGGCAACCTCTCTGTCATTACGCATTTCTTTCAATGCATACCAGACAAGAGGATTGAACCAATATACCACTCCGGCAAGGTTCATCAGATAACTGGCAATAGCATCTTTGTGCTTATAGTGCTGCAGTTCGTGTAACAGCATGTACCGCATATCGGATTCGTTGTAATCAGAGATCAGATGAATCGGCAGATAAATACACGGTTTCAAAAGTCCCACAATAATCGGGGATTTCAAAAATGCGGTGCTGTAGACAGGAATATCTCTGTGAATCCCCATCTCTTCTAAGCAGTGATGATACAGTCTGCGGACTTCCTTGTTCTGAAGGGGAAGTGCAGATTTCTCCAAGTTGCGTAAACGGAGAGAGGATTTGATTACCAATATAATCATTGCAAAAATGCCTACAATCCATATCCCTAACAATATGTATCCGGAAATGGATGGTGTCTCGCTATTTACAGAAAGGGTAAAGTCATTCATCCAATTTACATTTCCGGTTGGATCGGCCCCAATGGTTTCTCCCATAGCAGTTCCAGTATTGGAAGATGGAGAGCTTCTCAGGCTGCCGAGCCACGAGAAAATTTGAGGAAATCCGATTAAACGGAACGGTATAAAGGGAAATGTCAGCAACCCAAGAAGCAGGAACCACAGATTATACTGCATACGGCTGGAAAGGTTGTCTTTGAATATCCGCTTGGCTATCAAAAGAATTCCGATGATACCGCTGATAAATACATTGCATATTAAAAAGCGTATCATAAAATCAGCCACGTTAATTGCCTCCTTTTTTTGACCTCTTTGAAAGAAGGGAGCGGAGGGTATCTATTTCTGTTTCAGACAGTCTGTCATTTTCTATATAGGCAGACAGCATGGCAGTGATATCTCCGTCATAGTATCGTTCCAGAAAAGAATTGCTTTCCTGGCCGATGTATTCGCTTTCCTTCACGACTGGGGTGTAAACAAACACTCGGCTCTGTTTTTCATAAGTCAGAGCGCCTTTGGTCACAAGGCGTTTGATTAAAGTCTGTATCGTTTTCGGACTCCAGCTTGTGGTCTGTAATAATTTATCTGTTATTTCATTTGTACTGATCGGCGCATGTTTCCATACGATTTTCATAACTTCAAATTCAGCTTCAGAAATCTGTGGTAAATCGCTCATTTCAAATCCCTCCTTAAATCTTACGGATGTAATAAATATATTATAGACGCTATTTATGTGGTTGTCAATTTCAGAAAAAACAGATTGACTTGAAATCTTACTCTTGTAATAATTAAAACATTACAAGAGTAAGATTTAGAGATGACTACAAAAAGAAAAGAACCAGAATCACAACGGATTAGCTGGTTCCTTTACTCGTTTGAATTACCTCTTTTATGTATAAGTGCTAAGAGGTATTCAATTGCTGGAAGAATCTCGGCTGCCTCTTGCTCATCACATTCCTGTAGCATCAATAACAGTTTTTGTTTTTTCAACCCGTCCGTAGCAGTGTCAGGGTGAAAAATATGGTCTGCAGGAATGTGTAAATAAGCGATGATCTGGCACAATACTTCGAACTTGGGATTACCACGGTCGTTTTCAATATTTAGTATTGTACGCTCATCACAACCTATTTGTTCAGCTAATGCTGCTTGAGATAGATTCTATCCCGTGATTTATGGGGCATCCGATGAGGATGACTGGACGAGCGAAGCCACATGGTATAAAGCCAATCCTTCCCTTGGAGAAACTATCGATATTGAAAAGGTTCGAAATGCCTATATCAGTGCAAGGGAAAATGTTGCAGAAGAGAATATCTTCCGGCAGCTTCGATTAAACCAATGGGTAAAACAGTCCACACGTTGGATGCAGATGGATAAATGGGATGCCTGTGCGTTTCCCGTAAATGAGGAGGAACTTATCGGAAGAACTTGCTATGGCGGTTTAGACCTTTCAAGTACATCAGATATCACGGCATTTGTACTTGTGTTTCCACCGAGAAATGATGAAGAGTTTATGTATCGGAATAAGAACTGCATTTTTCTTCCAACATTTTGAAGTCACAGCATCTTGCAGCAAGGGAAGAATCGGGCTTGGCAATGCATTTCTGATATAATTTCATGGCTTTATTTTGCAGAGTGTCCTGAACATTGTCGATTAAAGCTTTTTCTTTCTGGAGAAGGTAGACATAGTCTGTTTTTTCTTTTTCGTTGCTGAAAGAACGGAAGCTTTCTACCTGATTATATTTTAACTGTGTAAGACAGTTATCAGGAACCGGAATCATATTATTGATATTTAATACCGCATAAAGATATCCGGTGGATTCATCCTGGAGTTTGTGGAAATCCAGACTGTTGGACATCTTCTGATGTTTTGGTTTTGCAGAGGAAATAGGGACATAGTAGTGGAAATCTCCGATAGTAAGAAGAATTCCCACATGGAGTTTCAAACGTTCCCCATATTCCACATATCCGACACGGGAATCAAACTGTGTCAGGTAATGGATGTATTTTTTATCGACAACGTACTAATCCATAAAGCCTCCTGAAAAGTAAAAAAGTGGGTGGATTACTCCACCCACTGCTGTTAACCGATTGTTTATTGGACAATCTAACCGCTTTTAAACGAGCATTTTAACTGGACGCTCTAACCGCTACACAGATATTTCTATCTGTGTTTTTATTATATGCAATTTACAGCAAAAAATCAATGCCTGTAATTGCTAAATTTTTATGAACTTTTTTCGATTTCTACAGGATTGATTTTATCACAGACAGGTACAAAAAGAAAGAGAGGGATCACTGATAAATCCACAGAAGTTCAGAATTTGAACTTCAAGAAGTCTAAGAATTTGATTAATTTCTGTTTGTAAATTTGAAATAGAACATAGACATAACAGCGTAAGGGCAGTTATAGACCGCAAGTGTTTTACAGAAGGCAATGAAGATGTATCTGGAGCATCAGAAGCATAAGAAGCCTTCCCATGGGAAAATCCCGGTAAAGAAGCTGGTCGGTCAGGGAGAGGGTGCAAAGTCCATTGAGGTTACGGATAGCAATATAAAATCCTTTGAGCGTGTCGCAAGGAAATACAATGTCGATTTCGCAGTAAAGAGGGATAAGACCACGGAACAACCCAAGTATCTTGTATTTTTCAAGGGCAGGGATGCCGATGTGATTGCACAGGCGTTCAAGGAATTTGTAAAAGTTAATGAGAAAAAGCAACAGCGTCCGTCATTACGGCAGAAACTGAAAGGACTTCAGAAGATGATCGCACAGAACAAGAACAGTCTTTGGAACTGTATATGCAGTGCAATGCCAGACTGTGGAGACAGGGACAGAGGGAAACAGTAATGATTTATCATATCATCAACAAAGGAACATAAGAAGCCGGAAGAAGCTGGGAACGGATCAGGAGAAGACTGGAAAATATACGGGTGCTGGCTGTTTTACTATTGTTGCTGAGGCTGATGGTGTTGGAGCATCAAAGAGGGGGCTGCTGAAAGCATATGAGAAAGAGCGGAATGGGTGGAGCTCGCTGGATTTTGTGACAAGAATATAATGGGTGAGTGATGAGGCTTTGCATTGCGAGTTGGTTCGTGGTGTGAAGCCTCTTTTGGGATCTAACATTTATTATCGAACAATAGGTTATGTTTAGTTAATGGAGAGAATAGCACTATAAATGATGAATGAGTTTCATATGAAAAAAATGTTAGGTTTTTAGGATTCATCGATTTAGATTTTTTATAAAGAGAAGTTCAAAAACAGAAGTAAAATATGTGTAGATTTTTCAAAAAAAAATTATTGACGTGCGGAAAACCGCGTGGTATGTTTTTTTGAAGAAAGAGATTATTTTAAAGGCAAACCTATTGAAAGGCAGGGTCGCAAAGCCAGAAGGGACTAAAGTCAGAAAGCTTGACCATGTCAGCCGGTTGTCACTGTTTCCATATCATCATAATATATGGAAAAGATGTTTGAACAGAAGAGATTCCGATACCTTTTATACTATATAGATGTGTGATTTAAAAAAATATAGTAGGGACACTGGCAGATCTTGGCAAGTGTCCTTTTTGTATGCAAAAATGGGTAACAAAACTAGCAGGGACAGGTTTTCTGTATACAGATAAAAGCAGGATGAAGAAGGCATAAGACGGAGAGAGGACTTTTATAAAATGAAAAATTATGAAGACAAAATATATTCCTTAGGTGAGACTGTAACGGGACAGACACAGGCTATGTTACAGGTCATACAGAAAACACTGGAAAATAATGGCGGGGTAGGTATAATGACAGGATCTTATGACCAAAACCTGTCTATTTTGTCTGTGGATAATCTGCTGTTGCATAGTACAGGATATACATTCGATACTTTCATGGAACAGACGAAAGGTTCATTGAGAAACTTCTTTTATGACGCGGAAGATATACTGGAGCGAGACCGCTTTTTGCAGCTTCACGGAACAGGGGAAGCACAAATCATTGCAGCAAACGGTACAGTGAATAATGTACGGCTTTGTAAAGAGGACGCGACAGATGAGGCGGGCAGACAGATCTGGGTAATGTCCGTACAGGTCAACTGGGATCATGTAAATTTGGCACTGCTCAATGAGGCTATCTATTCCGGCTTCTGGTATTTTGACTGTGACGAAAACAGTGAGATTGTGAATGCAAACTGGAGTCATGAATTCCGAAAAATGCTTGGCTATCATGATACTCTGGACTTTCCGAATAAACTGGAATCCTGGTCAGATCTTCTGCACCCACAGGATAAAGAAAGAGTAATGGTGCAGCTTCAGGCGGTAATTAAGGATAAGACGAACCAGATAAAATACCAGGTAGAGTATCGTATGAGAATGAAGGATAATCAATACCAGTGGTTTCGGGCATCGGCGGAAGTAATACGCCGTCTGGATGGTTCTGCCAGCAGGATTGCCGGGATTTTTATTAACATTGATGGGGAGAAAAAAGAAATCATGCAGGCACAAAAATCTGCTGCTTTCCACCGGGCTTTTACGAAAGCAGATTTGTGCGAGTATTATGTGAATCTGGAAGCGAATACTTTTGATACCTTTAAGGTTGAACCGTCCCTGATGACCGTCTTTGAACAGAGTTATACATGGGATGAATTGATTCGGCATTTTGTGGATTCCTATGTTGTGGAGACAGATAAGAAGGCGGTATCCTCTTTTTACGACCGTGGTTATATTGCAGAAAGGCTGAAGGGTCTGGAAACCGAATTGGCTTTAGAGTGCCGTATCAATCTGAATGGAGAAGAACGATGGGTCCGCAATGTGGTCATACGTGGCGAAATAGAGGATTCAGAATATGCCATGATTTTTCTGCGTGATATCACAGAGGCAAAGGTAGAGAGCGCACGGCATCTGCAGATGGCAACGGATAATGCTTCCATGGAGCAGTTGATTCAGAGTATTGTGCGTCTGGTTGACCGCTTTGTTGTCTGTGATCTGGAAAATGACAGATATGAATTCTACAATCTGAATGGACAGATGATATATAAACCTCTGGGATTTTATCATGATTTTCAGATGCAGGTTCTTGAAAAATATAAGACACTGGAACCATTAGAAGCTATAGATATCCTGATAGACCCGGATAATATTCGGAAGAAACTGAAAAGTGAAAATGATATTTATAAGTTTGAGTATTGCAGCCTGGATGAAAAGACTTATAAAATCGCTTCTTATATTCCCTTGGAATGGAAGAATGGAAAGCTGGAAAAAGTATTGCTGACATCCATGGATGTGACACAGGAGAAGAAAGCAGAGATTGAATCCCGTCAGGCACTGAAAGAGGCTTACCGGTCCGCAGAAAATGCAAATCGTGCGAAAACAGAATTCCTTTCCAATATGTCCCATGATATCCGGACACCAATGAATGCGATTGTGGGTCTGACGGCAATCGCAGGAGCAAATGTTGAGAGCAAGGACAGAGTCATTGAATGCCTCGGCAAGATCACAGAATCAAGCCGCCATCTGCTGGGGCTGATCAATGAAGTATTGGATATGGCACGTATTGAAAGTGGAAAAATGACACTAGCACAGGAAGATTTCAATCTGTCAGAGCTGGTAGATAATCTTATTACACTTACGAAACCGGTGCTTGATGAACATAAACATAATTTTGATATACACATCAATCATATTGAACATGAGGCTGTCTGTGGTGACAGCTTGAGGATTCAGCAGGTATTTGTGAATCTGATGAGTAATGCGATCAAGTATACACCGGATGGTGGAAATATTACTTTTTCGATAGAGGAAAAACCCAATGGATTTTCAGAACTTGGATGCTATGAATTTACGATTGAGGATAATGGAATCGGTATGTCACCGGAATTCCAGAAAATCATGTTTGATCCGTTCAGCCGTGCAGATGACCACCGGACAACCAGAGTTCAGGGAACCGGTCTTGGAATGGCAATCAGCAGAAATATTGTGAACCTGATGAATGGCACTATTAAAGTGGACAGTACCTTGCACAAGGGAACTAAAATCACAGTAACAATTTATCTGGAGCTTCAGGAAAAAGAAAAAGAACAGGACAAAAATCTGATGAATCTGCCGGTTCTGGTAGTGGATGATGATAAGACATGCTGTGAAAGTACAGTTGCCACACTGAAAGAAATCGGTATTACAGGTGAATGGGTTCTTTCTGGCAAGGAAGCTGTTGAACGTTGTTATGCACGTCATGAGCTAAAAAATGATTATTTTGCTGTTATCCTGGACTGGAAGATGCCGGAGATGGATGGTATAGAAACTGCCAGACAGATCCGGAAACGGATAGGAAAAGAGATCACCATCATTGTATTGACATCCTATGAATTCAGCGAAATTGAAGAAAAAGCAAAGGCTGTAGGTGTAGATGCTTTTATTGCAAAACCGCTGTTCCGTTCCCGACTGACGGCTACACTGC
The DNA here is from genome assembly GCF_003477445.1 of Clostridium sp. AF50-3. Lineage (NCBI taxonomy): Bacteria > Bacillati > Bacillota > Clostridia > Eubacteriales > Clostridiaceae > Clostridium > Clostridium sp. AF50-3. The sequence goes on from NZ_QUDH01000006.1 coordinate 41,924, forward strand.
GGCAGTTTACTTCAGGCAGAAAAGAAAATACAGCGAGAAATTATCTGGAGAAACTGTCAGAAGCAGATTATACAGGAAGAAGGATTCTGCTGGTTGAGGATAATGAGTTGAATAGAGAAATTGGTGTTGAAATTTTGCAGATGACAGGGGCAGAAGTGGAAACAGCAGAAAATGGGAAAATCGCAGTTGAAAAAGTGGAAGCTTCTCCGGAAGGATTGTATGATCTTGTTTTTATGGATATCCAAATGCCTGTCATGAATGGTTATGAGGCAACTGCAGCAATCAGGAGCCTTCCGGGTGAAAAGGGAAAATTGCCTATTGTAGCCATGACTGCCAATGCTTTTGCAGAAGATGTACAGTTGGCCAAAAATACAGGCATGAATGGACATATCGCGAAACCGCTGGATATGAATAAGCTGAATGATGTTCTGGAAAACTGGCTGTAATTGTCTTCCTGGATGCATGGGAAAAGCAGCTAGGAAACATAGAGCGGGTTTTGTTATGACAGAAACTAAATATATATTTTCGAAGCAACTGCAGTCCATGGCAGTTTTGATTTTTATAACTTTGCTGCGGAAGCAGCAAAGCGGGAAGCCGAAATGAAAACAAGGTTTCTGGCAACTATGAGTCATGATATACGTACACCACTGAACGGTATTATCGGTATGGTAAATATGGAAAATCAGTACGCAGATGATTCACAGATGCAGCAGAAGATCAGAGAAAAGGTAATGGAATCACTGAAATATCTGGTGTCTCTGGTAAATGATGTGCTGGATATGAATAAACTACAGAGCGGAGATTTGAAGGATCAGCAGCTTTTGTTTGATCTGACAATGGTACTACGGGAATTGAACCAGATTTATGATGAGCGGGCTGCCAAGAAAGGCATCCGGTATGAGATTGACTGGAAAAATGGTACATACAGTCACAGCGCTCTGATTGGAAACCCGGTATATCTTGGAAGAATTCTGTCGAATATTATGGACAATGCCATAAAATTCAGTCAGGCGGGTAGTGTGATTACGGTCTGGGTTGAGGAAGAAACTCTGGATGATGGCAGAGCAATTTTCACTTTCTACTGTAAAGACCAGGGTGTGGGTATGAGTGAAGATTTTATTGCACATGCTTTTGATATGTTCTCTCAGGAAAGCAAGACAAGCAGATCCAGGTATGAAGGCACCGGACTGGGGCTTGCAATTACGAAGCAACTCGTGGACAGAATGGATGGAAGTATTGAACTGAAGAGCAAAGCAGGTGTCGGGACAACAGTTATTGTAAAAATTCCGTTCAAAATTGGCACACAGGATAAAAACAGTAATTTATCAGATAAGCCAGTAAGCCTTGATGATTATTCGGTAGAAGGCATGCGGGCATTGGTTGTGTAAGACAATGAGTTGAACATGGAAATTTCCAGATGTATACTGGAAGACAGCGGTATGGAAGTTACATGTGCAGTAGACGGGCAGGAAGCAGTTGAAATCTTCGAGAAATCTGCACCGGATTATTTTGGGGTAATTTATATGGATGTTATGATGCCGAGGATGAATGGTCTGGATGCGGAAAAAATGATTGTTGCCTTAAAACAATGCATGGCAGATAATAGCGATGTAAAACTGCACGAAGATTTGTAGGAATAAAAAGACAGAGCATCTGTATATTTCACAGGTAAAGAGAAAATGCGGAATTGAGGTTGGAAAGAATTATAATTTATCTAAAAATGAAGATAGTAGGCAGCCACAGTGTCCAGAAGATAAAGAGAGTGCAATTGTGGAGGCATTGAAGCATTTTAAGATGAATAGTTAATAAAGAGAGGTGCATATGCTATGCCAGGTATACTCGTGTTGAAGATGATGAAAATTTAAATCGTGGAATTACATTTTCACTGAAAAAATCCGGATATGAGGTTTTTTCAGCAGAATCAGTGAAAAAAGCGAAAAGAATTGCAAGTGATAATAATGTGGATGTTACCATTTGTGATGTGAATCTTCCGGATGGGAATGGACTGGAATTTGTAAGGTGGATGAGATGCAATTATAATACATACATTATTTGTCTTACAGCACTAGATCAGGAGATGGATCAGGTCATGGGATATGAAGCAGGGGCAGATGATTATATTACAAAGCCGTTTAGTCTTTCGGTACTTCTTTTGAAAATAGAAGCACATTTCCGCCGCAGACAGGAGAAAACGGAAGCCGGAAAGATGATTTCGGGAGATATCGTATTTATCGCAGGAGAAATGAAAGTCCTGATAAAGAGTCGTGAAATCAGTCTGACAAAAACGGAGTTGAAAATGCTGACTTTTTTTCTTCAGAATCCGAAACAGATTCTTTCAAAAACACAAATATTGGAAAATGTGTTTGATCTGGAAGGGGATTTTGTGGATGAAAATACAATCGCTGTCAATATCAGAAGACTCCGTGAGAAAATCGAAGACAATCCGGCTGCACCGGTCTATATAAAGAATATCAGAGGTCTTGGGTATATATGGAATCAGGAGGTAAGGCAGTGACAAAGAGATATCGCAAGAAGATCACAGTAGCGCTCTCCTTGGTTTTGCCTGTCATAGTATTGTTTGCAATATTAAATTGCTTTACCACATATGTGTTTTATGAAGATTATAAATATAAAATGAATCTTATGACAGAGATTGCTGCAAAGGAAGAATTTTCCGGGCTGGATGCCGTTTCGGAATTGCTTAAGGATAAGGATATTGAAACCAACGAACAGGGAAGGCGATTATTGGAGCAATATGGATACTGGGGGAATAAAGGGAATGCATTTTATTCGCAATTCCGGCATCAGGTTATGGTGACCGGTGCTGTAAGCACTGTGATATGCGTGCTTCTTTTGACTTTTTTATTTTATTGGAAGAAAAAAGAAGATGCGTGTCATCAGAAAATTTTAGACCAGTTGGAAGAAATTCTGATCAGATTCCGTGAAAATAAATTTGATGATTTACTGAAAACGGAAAATCATGCAGAAATGGAAAAATTGAATGACCAGCTTGAAGCAATCGGACATCATATTCAGTTGATAAAGGAAGAAGCAAGGGCAGAAAAGGAGAACACGAAAGAAATGGTTTCTGATATTTCTCACCAGTTAAAGACACCGGTTGCAGCTTTGGATACATGTTTTAGTGTGCTGATGCAGAATGATTTAAGTGCCACAGAACAGGAGGAGTTTCGTATCCGTTGTCGGAGTGCTCTGGATGGACTGGAGACATTATTGCAGTCGCTTCTTGAAATATCCAAGATGGAAACTGGACTGATTCAGATTAATAAGAAAAAACTTCCGCTTATGGATACTGTCATATCTGCTGTGAACCGCACTTATCCTAAAGCGGATGAGAAAGAAATTGAATTCGTTTTTGACTATGAAAAAGAGCTGGAAACATGCACGATTATGCAGGATAAAAGGTGGCTTGGTGAAGCTGTGATCAACGTTCTGGATAATGCGGTCAAGTACAGTCCGTGTGGTTCAAAAATATTTATCCGGTTACAAAAAAGAAACGATCTTGTAAGAATGGAAATTGAGGATCAGGGAATTGGTATTCCGCAGAATGAGTATCACAAAATTTTTCAACGATTTTACAGAGGAAGTTCCAAGGAGGTCATGGAAAAGAGTGGTACAGGAATCGGACTTTTTCTATCGAGAGAAATTATCGAAAAACACGCAGGTACGATTACGGTAACCTCCGGAAAAAAGAAAAAAGGAAGCACGTTTGTGATTCAATTACCACATGTTGGTTAAATTTTAAGTGAGCAGAAATCTTACAATTCTGTAAGACGTCTGCTCGTTTTTTGAAAGTGAAATGAAAGATTGCCCTGATACAATTTGGATGTAGGATGAAAAGGAGGCAACACATGAGTGTGATATTAGAAACCAAACAGCTTTGTAAGTTTTATGGCGCAGGTGAGAATCAGGTCAAAGCGGTCAATCAGGTGGACATTCAGATTGAGCAGGGAGAATTTGTCGCAATTGTTGGAAAGTCAGGTTCCGGTAAAAGTACATTACTTCATATGCTTGGAGGGCTAGACACCCCGACAAAAGGCAGTGTTACTTTAGCAGGGAAAGATTTATACAGGATGAAGGAAGATGCCCTTGCTGTTTTCCGCAGAAGAAAAATCGGATTTGTTTTTCAGGCATTTAATCTGGTTTCATCTGTTAATGTCTGGGAAAATATTGTACTGCCACTGGGGCTGGATGGAAGAAAAGTGGATGAAGCGTATGTAAATGATATTATTGCAACTCTGGGGATTGAAAACCGGATTTATAATCTGCCAAATCAGTTATCCGGAGGACAGCAGCAGAGAGTAGCAATTGCAAGAGCACTGGTGAATCGTCCGGAAATTATATTTGCAGATGAGCCGACGGGTAGTGTTCAATTAGTACAACACTACCAAAAAACAACACCCGTGATATTCTGGTCATTGTCAATCCTTATTTCTTTAATGACCGAACGCCAAAGCGTGCGTTTTTCTTCACGGGTCAAAGTATCGTAAATGGTTCTAAAGCTATTATCAAGAAGCCTGCGCACAGCTGCAAAGTCTGGCGGCGCTTCCTGCGCTGGTTCCGGTATCTGGTTAAGCGCAGAAACATATATTTGATAGTCTTTTTTATAGTCTTCAATGTCGATAAGGTCATTCACATACAGTTCTTTTAATTTGGTCAGCTTCCGTTTTAATGCGGCTTTGTCAGTCCGGGCAACAGACGCTTTCTTTTTGGCTGCTTCCACGTCCCATTCAAGCTGGCAGCGTTCCAGTTCTTCCCCCAGATGGTCAAACAACCATGCTTCCACGACGTCTTCACGGGCTGAATGATTATGAGAGCAGCGCCCACGCTGGAAATGCTGGTTGCAGCGGTAATAAAAATAATCACTTGATTTGTAACCGACTAATTTATGCCCACATTCAGCACAAGTCAGAATGGAAGTGAAAATATAAACCTTGCCAGATGGAGCAGAACGCACGTTGCGTGTCAGAAGTGCTTGCACACGGTCAAACTGCTGTCTGTCTATGATTGCCGGGCAGAACTGGTCATTATATCTGCCGCCCCGGTCATACACGCCAGTGTACAGCTTTTCTTTCAGCATACGCCGAAACGTGGCGTCACACCAGTTCACACCGTATGTTTCCCGGACATAACGGACAGTAGCCCGCTGGGAAACTGTGTTTTCAAAATAATTAAAAGCGTCTTGCACAATGGCTGCGTCTTCCGGTACGACTTCCAGCCGCTTTTCTTCATTCACACGGAAGCCGAACGGAGCAGAGCCGGAAACAACGGTGCCGTGTGCAATCTTGCTGTCAAATACAACGTCTATTCTTTCACCGTCTATGTCAGCTTCATTCTGCGCAATGGACAGCTTTACATTGATATACAGCCGCCCGTTTGCGGTTGTCGTGTCGTACTCTTCATCAGTGGTCTTCCAGTCGCAGTTGTGCGCCTGCAACACTTCCATAACTTTGTAATAATCAGCAACGGAACGAAACCAGCGGTCAAGACGGGCGAAAAGCAAAATGTCCACTTCATCACGCTTCACGCTGTCCATCATGCGTTGAAATTCAGTTCTTTTGTGAATGTTCTTTCTGGCGGTCTTTGCGGCGTCAATATAAATTCCAACAATGACCCAGCCACGTTCCCTTGCGTATGCTTCCAGCCGTTCTTGCTGGGCTTCCAGTGACAAGCCTTTTATCTTTTGTTCTTCACCGGAAACCCTTATATATAGAGCAACCCGGACAAGCGCCGGGGCAATTTCCTTGTTTCTCATAATATCACCACAATTCTTGTCAATTTCCTTTAATTTCCCGTCCGCAGGTGGTAATATAATAAATGCAGACGGTATGTTGTATCTGGTATGATATATCTTTGCACCGCACCCGGAGTGTTCCCAGCACTGCGGGTGTTTTTATTTGCCAATTTTTAACAGTAGTTGCAAACCTGCCAGACCTTTATAATTGAAAAGCGCCCAGCTTTTCCGATAAAAGAAAGGTCGTGGGAGATAATGAAAAAGAAATACATATATCATAGCAACCATAATTTATTTGCTATTTATTACAGCAGCAACAACACAATGTATATCAATCTTAACTTCACAGGAACGACACAACTAATTATTAAAAAATAAAGCGGGACCGCTGGGCGTCCCTTAAAGGGGACTACCCAACGTCACTATTGCCGCCGCTATCAACTGGCGGGTATTGCTTTTCTAATTCTTCCGGTGTGTCCGGTACGTCGTCATACAACGGCTTTTCTTCCGGCACGTCTTCTGCGTCTGCAACGTCTATGTATTTTTCAATCATACGCCGCAGCGCTTCCCAGTCTGCTTCATCAAAAAGCGCAAACGTCTTGAAAATGTTCTTCGCAAACTCATTCTGCCCGGTCATTACCCGGTCAATAAGTGCGCCGTATTCGGCTTCATTGCTGGCGTACATATCACCAGTGCCATTCAGCAGCCATTCTTCACTGATATTAAATTCACTACATATCAATTTATACAATGACAGCTTTTGTTCTGGTCTGGAAAGTCGGTTGTTTTCAATATTGTTGATAACATCACGATTTACGCCCAGACGTTCACCGAACGCAGCTTGCGACATTTTCAAAGTGTTCTTTCTCAATTCCTTTATACGTTCGTACACTTCCATAGAGTAGATACCCCCTTTCTTTTCTTACTGTGATTTCACTATACAACAACGCTTTGAGTAAGTCAACACAAAAATATAAAAATAATTGCAAATAAGAGTTGACATACTCAAAACAATGTTATATAGTGAGTACAGAAACACAAATAAAGCGTTTCAAAATGAGTTAAAAACTCAAAAAAGAAAAGAGGTGGCAGCAGATGGCAGAGGTTGAGCGCACACGCAATGAAGTTATTTACAAAAGAGAAATCACGACAGACGAACCAAACGCACACGCTGAATTGATTTTGAAAGTGGACGGACTGCCGGAAGAAACACTGGACATTTTAAGAAAGAAATTCAACGCACTGGCAGAAATGGTGGAAAGAGAAGTGAGAGAAAAAACCAGCTTGACTGCATAAAGTCAAGCTGGCAGCAGGTCACTTCCCTGCAAGTTCTTTCACATAGCGTTCAAATTCAGTGGAAGAAAGAACATCATACAGCGCAGCAGTTAAAATGCGCACCAGTTCTTCTTCCGGGATTGAACCGCCGTATTTTTTGACAGCCTTTGCAACAGAAGTCTTGATGGCGTCTTTGTAAATTGGCATAGAACACACCCCCTTTGCTATAGATTGCCAGCCCTGCACTGGCTGACAATCCAATTATAGCAGAGGACCACAACACAGAAAAGGAGGAAGCAGACATGGCAGCAGTTGAAATGAAAGATAAGAAAAAAGAAATGATTGAGAAGACCGCACAGGAGTTCCAGAAGTTAAACGGTGACAATCAGATGTTCATTCTGGGCTATATGCTGGGTATTCAGCAGGAACGCCAGAGAACCACACCGCAGCCACAGACGGCATAGGAGGTGGCAGAAATGGAAGTGCAAGGAACATTCAATGCCCAGCGCTTCTTTGACACTTTGGCAATGATTATTTCACAGCGGGAGGGCGTAAAAGTCACCGTGACCGTGAAGCAGCCGGAGCCGGAAGAGAAAAAGCAGCAGTCAGCATAGGCGCTGGGCGAAAAGCAAAGGTTTTTCAAAAGTCAAAATGTGAATAGTAGCGAAAAGCTATTCAAAATAAATCATACCAGATACAAGGAGGAAAAGCGCAAATGAAAGAATTTGTGAAGAAAAAAGCGGTCATTGTCAAAGACAGACTGGGACTGCCAAACTACATGACCATGTTTTACATGGAGCCGGGGACATACAGCCCGGAGGACGTGCCGGAAATGTTCAAGATTAGAAATAAGATTGTCCCGGCAATTCTTATTTCACAGTATCACAACACCGTGATTGATACGCTGGACGGTGGCGTTGCAGTATCACTGCCATTCCAGCAGCCAAAGCACACAATCAACATGAACGACGCAGCCAAAGCCTGCGCAAGAAAAGGTAATGGCTGGCACCTTATGACAAATACAGAATTTGTCTATCTGCTGCATGAAGCAGAAGAACTGGGGCACACAATCGGCGGCAACACCAATTATGGAGCAAATGCAGACAACCCGGACGAAAAGGGCGTGAATTACGACAGAGGACGCACACTGACCGGACTTGACCCGCTTACATGGTCCCATGACAGAACCGCAGGCGGCGTGTTCGGACTTTGCGGCAATTTCTATGAATGGGTAACGGGCTTGCGCCTGCACTACGGCGTTATTGAGTATACAAAGAACAATGACGCAGCAGTGGACGGCTACACGACAGAAGCCCCAGACTGGCAGGTTGCGACAGTAAACGGAAAGCCGCTGCGATTATACGGAAACGACGGCGTGACACTTTCAACCAAAGAAGACGTTGAAGTGGCATGGGACGGCTGCCATATTAAGGACTTGCAGCTGGAAGAACTGGAAGAAATGCCAGAAATTGCGTACAAGCTGGGAATTGTACCGCACGACTGGAAGAACGAAACAGCCGGAATATGGGCAGACAACGAACTTGAAGAAGCCGTGCCTTTCCGGGGTTCGAGTTTCGGCAACACTTCCCACGGCGGTGCTGGTGCGCTGCGCTTGCACGACGCCCGTTCTCTCGTCCACAGCAATGTGTCCTTGCGTTCCGCTTTATTCTTGGAAAGCTGGGAACTGGTAACTGATTTACTGAAAGCGGGTGCGGAAGCACACGCAGGAGCGCAGGGCGAATGAGCGCAGATAATTTCCCATACGTCGAGGGACAGCCAGCGGAAATCTATTTTGACGGTAAATGGCACCGGGGCAAGATAATTGCCGGGTACAGATTTAGGGACGGAATAGTGACCGTACAGACGGAAGATGGGAAGAAAATCTGGTGCGGTGAGAGCCGCAAAGAGTTGTACAGAGCATTGTAAAAATGGCAAGCAAAAAGCCTTTGAAGCTGTGCCGGAAACACAAAATCAAAGGCTTTTCAAAAGTCAATATGTTAATAATTCAATACATGTTTATTATACCATATTGGCGGTTACAAGTCAAACATTTTAGGGCTGAAAAGTCCTTGAAAATAGCGGGTTTTATCCCTGCTAAACGGGCTTGTATGGGGTATTAACATTCCTACGAAATATATAAATTTATATATATGCTGGTATGGAGATAATAAGCAGGATTGATGGGGGATAGGCACCACCACTTCTGGTATACCCTTATACGCTAAAAAGGTATCAGACAGAAAAGGAAGTGCAGTGGTGTTTATCAGAGAGAAGAAGACAGACTGTGCCAATTATAGAGAAGTGGACATAATACCACGAACAGAAGCAGCAGAGCAGGCAACCAGAGGGAAGAGGGGCAGAAAGAGAAAGAGCAACGCCCCAAAGCAAAAAGACCTTAACGACAAGAACGCCAAACGCTATCTGGTACAGTTAGGCAATGGCAATTTCAGCATAGGGGACCTGCACACGTCCTGCACATACAGTGAAGAGAACCTGCCGGGCACAGTAGAAGAAGCAGAAAAGATAGTGACAAATTACCTGCGCCGCATAGCGTACCGCAGAAACAAACTGGGACTTGAACCACTTAAATACATACTGGTAACAGAATACAAGTACACAAAGGACGGTCAAAGCATTAAGCGTATACACCACCATATCATTATGAATGGTGGACTTGACCGTGACGACGTGGAAATGATGTGGACAAAAGACCGTATCAACTGGAAGAAGACCAGTGACCCGGAATACAGAGCAAGTATAAAGCAGCTGGGCTGGGTAAATGCAGACCGCCTGCAAATGAATGAAAACGGCATAGAGGGTCTTTGCAAATATATTGTCAAGGACCCGCAAGGCAAGAAACGCTATTCCAGCAGCAGGAACCTTGACCGCCCGGAAGTAACCAGAGAGGACGGAGGGGAGAAGCAGCAGCGTGACCAGAACCACTGGAAGTACAGCCGAAATCTGACGGCACCGGAAGAAAAGTGCAATGATTTTAAGTACAGCAAACGCAAAGTGGAACAGCTGGCAAAGTCACCAGACGGCGGGCTGGAAGAGTTCAAGAAGATATACAGTAATTACAATATCGTATCTTGCGAACCCGTCTACTATGAGCAGACCGGGTGGCATATTTACTTGAAGATGTGGAAAAAGGAAAAGCCAAAGGGCAGAACAGGAGGAAAGAAGCGTGAGAGGAAGAACACCGCAGATACGCCGCATATTAAGGCGAAAGAGGATAAAAAGGGCAATTAAGGCATACGGCAATTACATTGCAGCAGGACTGCTGGCAGTGGTTGTGATTGTGTTTACAGTAGGGGCAGCAGTAAAGCCAGCTGCAAACAGCCTGCCGGAAAATACCAAAGAACCGGAACCGACACCGCCGACCACGGAAGCAGTGCAGCAGGAACCATACCCGTTCAACCTTATGTCCCTTGACTGGTCCGGTGAGGAATTAGAGGGCTGGACAAGATATGAAGTGCCGGAGGCTTACGCAGACCACGGCGGGTACTTCCCGGAATGTATGCAGCAATTCACATACATAATTTGCAAGCAGAACGGCGTTGACTATGCACTGGTACTGGCAATCATTGAAACAGAAAGCGGGTACAGATGGGACGCAACCAGCAGTGAGGGTTCAACCGGATATATGCAGGTATTGGCAAAATGGCATGAAGAACGTATGCACAGACTGAATGTGGACAATGTGGAAAACCCTTATTTTAACATCATGGTTGGTGTAGATTATCTGGCAGAATTGCAAGAGAGGTTCGACACGGAAGCGGAAGTGTTGACGGCTTACAACTACGGCGTTGCTGGTGCCTATGAACACGTATGGAACAAAGGATTGACAGAAACAGAGTATTCAAGAGAGGTGCAGCAGGCGAAAGAAAGAATTGAAAGAAGAATGAGGGGTGAATGGTGATGGAAAATGAAATCAGACTGGGCGACATTATGGACAAGCTGACGCCCAGTGACAGAGTGGTGATATATAACGCAGCCAGACAGGTTGTATACCGTGGATATGCTGCAAACGCAGTGCATGGAACATTGAACCCGCAGCGACGCATTAAGAAAATGGGGCTGGGTATGGAAACATACAGAGCCACGGAACAAATGTGGGACTGGGCGAAAACAGACAGCCTGCCGGAGCAGGTGCCAGTTGAGCAATTCACACAATACCGGGTGGAAGACCTACAACACATTCTGTATATCAGAATTGAACTAAAGAGCGAGTTTGAGAGGTAAAGAGCATGGAAGAAGCGGAAAAAATGCCAGTGGTCATATTATCACTACACCAGAAGTGGTGGCAGAAGATGGCAGCAGGTGAAAAGGTTCTGGAACTGCGGAAGACAAAGCCACAATGCAAAGCGCCGTTCCGGGTGCTGGTGTACGTCACAGGTGGCGTGGGAATAGTTGGTGAATTTATCTGCCCGGAAGTTCTGGAAATCAAGAATTTTGAAGAAGCAGAGAGAAAAAGCAAGGTTCCTGCACATGATATTCACAATTATGCAGCAGGGAGCAGAAACAAGGTGTATGGCTGGGAAGTTTCCACGGTCAGAGAGTATGAAAAGCCACTGACGCTGAAACACTGGGAATAAAACGGGCGCCGCAGTCGTGGCAGTATGTGAGGTAAAAGACATGGACCAGATACAACGTGACAAGATAGCTGCAAAGCTAAAGAAAATAAAAGCCCTTGCAGAACGTGGCGTGGGCGGTGAAAAAGAAACCGCAATGCGAATGTATGAGGACTTAAAAGCCAGATACGAACTGGAAGACGAAGAAATAATGCTGGACGCAGTGACACTTCACTGGTTCGGATATGCAGACGAATTGGAAGAAAGGGTGCTGCGCTGGATTTTCTACAAGGTGACGGGTGACGCAAGTTACCACATATACACTGGAAAATACAGCCGCAGGAAGAAGCGTGGTTGTGACTGCACAGAGATTGAAGCGGCAGAAATAACACTGCTTTACAATTTCTACAAAGAGGAATTGAAAAGAGAACTGGAAGCGTTCTTGGTGGCGTTTAGGTGCGGCAACGACCTATACCCAGACGAAACGGCACGCTGCTATAAAGAAAACGACGTAGAAGCGCCGGAGAGGACAGACGAAGAAAAGCGAATGTTGAAAAAGGCTGCGTGGTATTCAAATTTTATGGACAAGAGAAAACCGCCAACGGCACTGATAGGAGAACCGGAGGAAGAAGACTGATGGAAGATAGACAGAAAATCATTGCAAAGCTGGTGAAAATAAAAGCACTGGCAGAACGTGGCATAGGCGGGGAGCAGCAGACAGCGCAGGTGATGTATACCACGTTGAAAGAGAAATACAAAGTCACCGACGCAGAGATTGAAAAGGCAGCAGAAGTCCCGGTGGATATTTCAGAAATTGACTTGAAGAAATTCTGGGGCATAGCTTTTCAACTGGCAACAGTTGCAAAGACATTACAGGAGGAAACAGACATTTGCACTGCCTGCCCGTACACATACACGGACGAACAATGCACGGGTTGTGGTACATACTGGAATATGCGGGACTTACGGCTGGATTTTGAAGCAATACAGCAAAGATTGATAAAGGCGGCAACGGAGGGATAAAGCATGGCAGCAAGGAAAGCAAGAAAACCAAAGCACCAGAAAAGCGAATACCCAACATTGCCGGGACAACTGGGGTATCTTAACAGCTATTATTGCCCGGTATGCGGAAAGCATTTGTTTTCAGCATACGACAAGGACATGAAGAAAGACCGGGAAGACGGTTATTACTTCCATGTGTCAAATGACTTCAACTATTGCAGCAAATGCGGGCAGTTGCTTGACCTTGACGAATGGAAGAGAAAAGAAGAACCGCCGGAAGCAGCAGAAGAATTGAAATTTGATGATTGAGAGGTGAAAACGCTTGAATGATTTGCTATATGTGTGCAGCCCATACCGGGGCGACACAAAGCGCAACAAGGAATATGCACGGAAGCTGACACGGGCAGCGCTGGACAACGGATTTATCCCGGTCACGGTGCATTTATACTTGACGGAAGCCACAGACGACACAAACCCAGAAGAAAGAGTGCGGGGCATGGCAGCGGGAATGAAGATACTTGAAAACTGCAAATACATTCTGGTTGGCGACAGATACGGTATATCAGAGGGAATGAAAGCAGAACTGACATTTGCAGCGGTCAAAGGAAAAATAATGCTGTATGAGAAAGACGGCAAAATATATCTGGTGAACGACCGGACAGAAACAACAGGAGGAATGGACCATGAATGAAGAGCAGAGAAAAGCAGAAGTTGAAAAGTTTATGAATTACTTTGTATACATTAACAGACCGGGAGCAGACAAGCTGCTTGAATGGCTGGAACAGATAGGATTTTTCACAGCGCCAGCAAGTGCAAAATACCACGGAGCATACGCAGGCGGGCTGGTAGAACATTCAAACAATGTTTACCGCCGTTTGGTAAAGCTGGCAGACGAAGAGGACAAGCGACAGGGCAGACAGTTTCCAGAATATGCAGTTGACACAATCGCAGTTGTAGCACTTCTGCATGATGTATGCAAAGCAGACGCCTACAAGGTGGAGAAGAAGAACCAGAAGCAGAAAGACGGCAGCTGGCAGCAGGTGGACACATACGGTTATACAAATAATTTTCCGGTGGGACACGGTGAAAAGTCCATTATCCAGATTATGCGCTTCATGTATCTGACGGAAGAAGAGGTGCTGGCTATCCGGTGGCACATGGGAGCATTTGACAACGCAGTTAAGGGCGGCAGCTATGATATGAATTATGCTTTTGCACAAAGCAGGCTTGCAGCCATGCTGCACATTGCAGATATGATGGCAACACACCTTGATGAAAGGACAGAAGCCAATGAGTAGAGCATATTACAGAAAGCGCAGTGAAGCGACGGAGCAGGAAAGAGTTATAAACTGGGCGACATTCTACGCAAAGGACTTCCCGGAACTGGACTTGCTACACCATATCCCAAACGGCGGCAGCAGAAATCAGCTGGAAGCGGCGAACCTTAAAAGACAGGGCGTGAAAGCTGGTGTGCCGGACTTATGTTTGCCAGTAGCCAGAAACGGCAAACACGGGCTGTATGTGGAAATGAAGTGGCAGAACAACAAGACCACAGAGAAGCAGGACTGGTGGCTGGAACAGCTGCGGCAGCAGGGATATGAAACGGCGGTTTGCTGGTCCGCAGAAGAAGCAATGGACACAATAGCAGGTTATCTGGGAGTTATGGAGCAGACAGGAAGAAAGGTGGAAGAGTAAATGGGAGCAATGGACCACACATTGAAACAGACAGTGCCATATTACAGCACCATGAAGCGTGCAGGGGCGTTCAGACAGCCACAGAAGCCACAGAAGCGGCAGAAGAGAACGACACTGACGGAATACAGCCAGAACGGGCAGAAAGCCATATTAAAACCACACGTCACAGTCAATCAAGCCGCAAAGAAGCTGTACGACTACGAACAAACCGGATTGTCACCACATGAGGTTACAAACCTTGTTGAGCAGGTGCAGAACTTGACAAGGCGTGTGAAGAAATACGAAAGCTGGGAAGAATGAACGACGTTGACCGCTGCTTGATATGCGGTGAAGTTATCCAGGAGGGTTCGCAGGTCTGCACCGCCTGCCGCAATAAATATGACATTGTGACCGGGGAAACAGAAGAAATGGCACAAGAACTGCGGGACATAGCAGACGTGCTGAAAATCACAGAGGGCACAGACACAAACATTAGAAAGTCAATGGAAAGCATATTGAGGATTGCAGACAGACTGGAAAGGACAAGCAATGGCAAGAAAAGAAGATAAACAGCCACAGTATTTGCCGTTAATCGTAAAAGCAAAGTTACATACTGGCGGCAGGGACTATGAGAAAATCAAAGAGGAATTAAAGGGGCAGGGCTTCACCTGCAAGCAAATGAAAGGCATGGTGCGTGAGGGTAACTACTTTGACGGAATAGTGCTGTATTTGTCAAAGTGGAACTGGGACAACCACGAAAGCTGGCACCTTTACAACTGGGACGACAAGGACGACAAAGAAGTTATGCTGGGCATATATGAAGCCGAACAGTACCACCCACAGGCGCCGTATAGATACAGAGATAATTTTGAGAAGTTCCAGAAAGACTGGACAAGCGGAGAGTATGACCCCGGTATGACATTCACTTTCAAGGACAGTGAAGTTGAAGTGCTGGAAGTTCTGCAAGAAGAGGTTGACAACATAGACCATGAAGCAGTCAAAAAGCAGGTTGCGGCAACAGAAGACGCAAAGTTTCAGAAACGCCGGAAACAGCGCCAGAGAAGAAAACAGAGCGCCAGCAAGGGCAGCAGATACAAGCGTAAATACTTTTAGGAGGTGCAGACGTGACGAAAAAGAAACGGAAATATTACAGCGGGAAAGAATTACTTTACCGCCGACAGCTGGAACGGCAGCAGGCAGAGGAAGAAGAAAAGACAAATAATATCAGAGTGCGCCAGTTGCACCAGATAAACGCAAGCAGCCGGGCTATTGGCTGGGCGAAACAGAAAATGAGGGAGGGAAAGAACAATGATTGCATTTCTGATTGAAGCTGTAAAAGCACTGGTGACATTCTTTGCGGTCTGCGTGGGACTTGGAATTTTATTTCTGGTCTATGTGGTAGTAAGGGAAGCAGCTTGGGTTGTAAAGCATGAGAACCGGAAGAAATACGAACAGGAGGACAAAGAGGAATGAAAGCAGAATTTTTCAAGGCGGTGTGCCCGTTAGAGATTGGGGACACAGTAGCAATTAGACTGGCAGAGAAAGGCGGCGAAACACGGGAAGCATACTACCTGCCGCAAGGCTGCGTGGCAATCACACCGGGAGCAGTCGCACTGCGCAAGGTCACAGATATTGCAACACTTCACTATCTGAAAAAAGGTGAAACACAGTTCTTGTATGAACTGGATAACTGCGGAAAGTACATACCACTGACCGTGAAAGTTCCGGTCAGAGAATTTGCGGAAGAACTGAAACGCCGGGGCAGATAACAATAAATACTTACGGAAGTATACAAAATATACAAATATACTTCCGTAAGATTGTGCAGAATGTCAATAGATTTTATACTTCCGTAAGTATATAATAAAGACAGTTAAAGAAGTAAAGCAAACGGAGGTACACAAAATGACATTGCAGGAAATCAAAAAAGAATACCAAAAAATGAGCAGACAGCTTAAAAAACAAAATCTGAATTACACTTGCGTTATGAACGCTAAACAACAGAGGTTAGGAACAGCAACGATTTGTTTCTTTTCTTCCATGGACCATGAAGCAAGAATAAAAAGAGCAGAAGCGCAGTTGGCAGATACAGCAGACACAATGAAAGAAGCTAAAAAGTCAGCGCAATACTGGGGAAAGAAAATCAACACACTGCGCAGCTGGGCGGCTGATGAAAAGTGTAGTACACGTCAAACTTGGATTGACATTGTAGAAGCATACGACAACGGCACATTGGTTGACAGAGAGTACCAAAGAGGAGAAAACGAAAAAAGTTCATGGTTAAAAAGCTGCAAGGAAGATTTTGAAAAGGACGGAACGCTTGAAGAACAGCATAAAAGAGGAATGAAAAGACTGGAAGAACTAAAGACGGCAGACCCGGTAAAGACATTTTGCAAGAACACGGGCGCAACAATGCAGTTGGAATACAAGGAAGACGGCAATATGACACTTTGGTATCTAAGATTTTTCTACAAAGAGAATTAGAAGCACGGGTGGCGCAATGGATAGCGCAGCAGCCACCGAAGCTGCCGGGTGCGGGTTCAAGTCCCGCCCCGTGCATTACTGGGAAGCAACTATAAATTCATACCAGATACAAGGAGGAATACCACATGAAAACATTATCAATTATCAATCTCAAAGGGGGAGTGGCAAAGACCATTTCCAGCGTAAATATGGCACACATTCTGGCAGCAGTCAAAGGCTGCAAAGTCTTATTGATTGACAATGACAAGCAGGGCAACGCAAGCAAGATTATGAACCGCCACAGCTATGACCATAAGGGCACGGCAGAGGTAATGACACAGCGGGGCATTGACCCGGCAGAGGTTATCCAGCACACGGACTTTGAGGGGTTAGACATTATCACAGCAAACATGAATTTGCTTACAGCCAATCTGGAAGTCATGCTGGACCAGTCAAGACCGCAGCAGACACGCTTCAAGAAGTTTCTTGACGGCTTACAGAATGAATATGACTACTGCATTATTGACAACGCACCGGACATTAACATTTCAACCATAAATGCGCTGGTGGCTTCTGATGACGTGATGGTGCCTATCACCATTGATGATTTTGCAATAGACGGACTGGCAGAACTGAAAGAACAAATTGACAACACCCGTGAGGATTTGAACCCACAGTTGCGCTTCTGCGGTTGTTTTGTGACACAGTACGACAGAACAAATGAAGCAGACACGCAGGGCGAAGAGTTCTTGAAGACGCTTGAATATCCGGTGTTTGATACGCATATCAGAAAGACACCGAAAATGAAACCCAGCACATTTGAAAGATTGCCAATCATTTTATATTCCCCACGCTGCGGCGCAAGTGCCGACTATAAAGCGTTAGTGGAAGAATGGTTGAGAATGTGACCAATTCGGACACGTTAGGAGGAAAAGACAATGGCAGGAGCAGCAAAGAAATTCAACTTGACAGAGTTATTAAACCAGCGGTCAAAGGAAGCTGGGGAGCAGCAGAAAGCAGAACAGCAGCAGGCGGCAGCAGGCACAGAGGTTGTCACGTCCGAAGAGGGCGTGAGCAGCACAGCTGATATTTACGACCTTATACCGTCAAAAGGCAACTTTTACAGCGTAGAGGACGTGCAGGACTTAAAACAGTCCATTGAACTTCTGGGAGTGCTGCAACCGCTTCTGGTGACTGATGAAGAGGAAGACGGCAAGCGCCGTATCATGCAGGGCACAGAAGACGGCTGGCGGTCATGCAGCTGGTGGACGAGGGCAAAGAGCGTTTCAGACGGGTTCCAATCTTAATCAAGCCGAAGAAAAACGCCATACTGGACAGACTGGCACTGATTATGGCAAACCGTTTCAGAGAGAAGACAGACTGGGAGAGAATGACAGAAGCGCTGGAAACAGAAAAACTGGTGCTGGAATTAAAAGAAAGCATGAACATTCCGGGCAGGACCCGTGATTTGTTAGCGGAAATTATAGAAACGTCCCCAGCACAGGTAGGAAGATACAAGGCAATATACAACAATATTATTCCAGAGTTAATGGCAGAGTTTAAGGCAAACAGAATTGTTGTATCTGTCATTTACGAAGTGTCCGGGCTGCCGGAAGATTACCAGCAGCAGGCGGCAGAGGTATTCAGAGAAAATGAAGTGCTGACACTATCAGACATTAAGCAGTTGAAGAAGAACTGGGAAGCGTCGCAGCAGATACCGGGACAGATGGATATTAGCCAGATGGAAGAGAAACAGGAAGCCGCAGGAACGACAGAAAGCACCGCAGGCAATGAAACAGACGGACAGCAGGAAGAAACAGCCACAGAGGGAGCAGGAGAAGCCACAGAGGACGCAGCCGGGAAGCAGTCAGAATATGCTGACCCACAGCCGGAGCAGATAACGTCACTTTGTTACAGCTGCACACACTATGAGGACTGCCACGACAAGACAGCAACCGTGACCAGCTGTAATGCTTATGAGAACCGCAGAGAAGCCCAGAAGACGGACGAAGAGAGATACAACGAAGAGCAGGCAGCTATTGACCGGGAAACACAAAAGAAACTGCGTGAAATGCAGCAGGAAGAGAAAATGCAGCATTTGCCGTCTGATGAAAGAAAAGAAAAAACAATCAGAGTATCACCGGACAAAATGAAAGCCGTTGCAATCGACCATACAAGACCATACATGATTTTGAAAAATGACGGTTACAGAGAGGGCGACACAGTGAAGCTGATTGAGTTTGCAGAGGGCAGAGCAACCGGGAACATGGCAGACATGAAAATTATCTGCATGGACGACGACACGACCAGCAGCGCACTTGAAGAGGGCTATTGTGTAATAGCGTTGCAGGAGGTGTAGACGTGGTACAGATTTTAGAACTATTTGGGGGAATTGGTTCCCCCAGATGTGCTTTGCGAAATTTGAACATTCCAACAAAAGCCATTGACTATGTGGAAATAGACGAAAACGCCGTAAGGTCATACAATGCAATGTTTGCGGAAGAATTAGAGTATAAAACACAATCAGTGGTGGGATGGAACCTCAAACCAGATATTCTGATACATGGCAGCCCGTGTCAAGATATGAGCATTGCGGGACATCAAGGAAAAGCAACTGCGGAAGCAGGGAGGATAAACAGAGGAAAAGGGGCAGACAAAGGAAGCGGCACCCGGTCAAGTCTGATGTGGGAAACAATACACATTATTCAAAATATGGGCGAATGGAAGCCAAAATATGTTATCTGGGAAAACGTGAAAAATGTATTAAACGGCTACAACAAGAAGAATTTTGAACAATACATAGCAGAAATGGAAAAGCTGGGATATACAAGCAATTATCAAATATTAGACGCAAGGGACTTTGGATTGCCACAGGCACGGGAAAGGGTTTTCACGGTATCGGTGCTGAATGGTGAAAAGTTCGACTTTTCAGACTTAATCAGAACGCCAATGAAAGACATATCAGAATTTCTTCTGAACAACGACGAAGTGCCGCCAGTGTATGACGTGACGCAACCGAGCGTGTACAGCGTGATTGGAGAAAAAGGCATAAGAAGAGCAACAGTAATAAAAGATTTTGCATACACAATCACGACCAGACAGGACAGAACACCAGCACAGGTGATTGACTGCGGAAACGGGCGTTATAGATATTTAACAGAACGGGAGTGCTGGCGCCTGCAAGGATATACAGACAAGGACTATGAAAGGGCAAAAGCAGTCCAGAAGCGTTCTGGAAGATACAGAATGGCGCTATACAAGCAGGCTGGAAACAGCATTGCAGTTCCGATATTTGAAAGTATGTTCAGAAAGATAATTTTACATGAAACAGCATAGGAGGTGCGGAAAATGCCAATAAACATGACAGATTATAGAATGATTATCAACGAAAGAGTATACAACGTATTGCAAATTATGATTGATTTTGCAGGACCGTTAGAAGAGGGGGAACCACCAAAGCCGAAGTTTATTGACGCAGTATACATTGACGAAGACGGAACAATAAAAACCATGCGTGATGAAGCGTGGTACTTCCAGTTCGTGAGAAGAAACGGAGGTGCAGCAGATGGAAAGACCAATAATAATGCTTAATACAGACAATATGCCCGTATTTTGCCGAAACCAGTGCGCAAATACAAAATGCGCAAAGCACATTTCAAAAGCCTATGAGTGCGGCGGTTCATGTTCAATGCGGTTATTGAGAGGGGAACCGGAGTGCGCAGGGTACATATCACGGAGGAAGCACAAATGAAAGAAAATGTTTGCGTTGACTGCAAACACTATGAAAGCTGCAAAAAGCCGGAAAGATACATGAAGTGTATGGGGTACGAAGAGAAAGAACGGCAGCAGGCAGCAGGAGAAAACGCAGTGACGTGCAAGACGGATAGAAGCCGGGAAAGACTGGCAAAAACAAAGAATGGAGGAAAAGCAAATGGCGCAGGCAATGGAAAAAGGCAGGGTTATTGAATTGCTGGAATATTACAAAGACATAGACGGGGAGGTGAGTATATACAGAAAGATTATAAGTGACTTAACGGACCAATACTACAATCCCATTGGCGCTATACAATGCGACGGTCTACCAAAAGGAAAAAATAATATATCACGACAAACAGAAAATATGGCGCTTAATATTCCAGATTATGTCAGCGGCGAAATCAGAGAGTATGAAGCAAAGGTGCAGCAGTTGCAAGCCTTAAAGGCACAGATTTTGCAGGAAGTTTCAAGGCTGAAACTGAAAGAAAAGCGCATTATTTTTGATTTTTACATGCACAACCTCAAATGGGAACAAGTAGCGGTACGCAATTCATACAGTGAAAGACAGTGTAAGAATATCAGAGATACAGCACTTGAAACACTTTCACAGAGGTTTGAAAAGAACCAGATTATTTCACAATTTCAGAGGATTGCATAAGCAATCATTGCCCGCCATTGCCTGCGTTTTACTGGTATAATTTAAGCCAGTGAAGCAGGCTTTAAGCCGTTATATTTGCACGTTGGCAATAGTGGGCTTTGGTGATTTTTTGAATTTACAAAGCCCATAATTTTTTATACTTCCGTAAACTGGAAGAGTTGGAAAGAATGAAAACGAACGAAAAGAGGTGAGAAGATGGGAAGACCACGGAACCCGGAACGGGACAAGTCAATGCAACGCTATCTGGACGCAGACGGCAAGATGAAACAGCGGAACTGGCGAAGCTGGCAGGGGTGCCAGAAGTGCGGATAAGAAAATGGAAGTCAGAAGACAGCTGGGACGAAGCACTGAAAAATAAGCCGAAAAAAAGAGGGGGTCAAAAAGGAAACAAAAATGCTGCCGGAAAAACCCCAGCAAAAAAAGGCAATAAAAATGCTGTCACGCATGGCGCATTTGCGCAGGCGGGATATGAAGACATAGACCCGGAGCAGGCGGCAGCCATACAGAACATGGGCACACCGTCCGCAATGTCGCAAATGATGGAGGAATTGCAGGCACTATATCTGCGCAAAGCCTATCTGGAAAGCCTATTGAAAGAGTATGAAAGCCCAGAAGCAGGCGGCTTTTACACAGATAAAATAGTACACATGATTGTACCAAAGAGCATGGAGGAAAGACAGCAGGAAGAAGACTGCGGCATGGAACACCAGCAGTGCGCAGACCCAGAGGGAAGCAAGACAGAAACATATAAAACAGCCATGAAGTCTGTCATTAAGTCCAGCCATTTGAACGGGCAATGAAAGTGGAAGCCGAACTAAACAAGCTGCATGGGCGCATCATCAAGCAGCTGGATAGTATCAAGGCGTATGAGTTGGAGGACAGACGCTTGACGCTTGCCGAAAAGCAACTTGAACTTAACAAACAGAAGCTAACGGGTGAATTTGAGATTGACCCGGACGTAAGCGCCGACAGTGACGAAATCACAGACGTTGTGGACGACGTTTGATAGGTTCTTCCGGCAGTCTGGAAGCACTGCGGGTACGGCGACGCCCAAAACCTGCCCAGATATAATTTTGAAAATTTCATTTCCGCTTCCGACCCGGTAAAAAATAAAGGGGTAGGGGCTAAAAAAGAAAAAAATGTGACCAATTCGGACACAAAAGAAAGGGGGTGCGGTTTTTGAAAGCGTACACTTCAAAGGCGGTTGCCGCTTGGCTGGATATTTCAGAACGCAGAGTGCGCCAGCTGCGTGACGAAAAGGTTATAACGGAAATCAGACCGGGGCTGTACGACTTGAAGACCGTAAACCACCAGTACATAAATTATTTGCGCAAAAACAACCCGGAAAGTGAAAGCGCAATAGATTACAACGCAGAACGTGCAAAGCTGGTCAGAGCAAAAAGAGAAGCACAAGAACTGGAATTGCAACTGCGCAGAAATGAGGTACACACCACAGAGGACGTGGAACAGGTAATGACAGACACACTTGTTAGGTTCAAAACAAGGCTTATGGCTATACCTGCAAAGTTAAGCCCCATTCTATCAAAGAAAAAGGACCAGACAGAAATATTTAAGCTGCTGAAAAGCGCCATTGATGAAGTATTGGAAGAACTTTCAGACTTCCAGACAGTGTTTGGGTACGGTGTAGACAATGAAGAAAAACACAGTTGATATGTTCACACGGATTTTCAAAGTGCTGCAACCGCCACCAGAAATGACACTTTCACAGTGGGCAGACAAGTTCCGCAGACTGTCTGCCGGGTCTTCCGCAGAGCCGGGACGCTGGAAGACGGCAAAGGCACCGTATCAAAAAGAGATTATGGACGCCATAACAGATATTACAATAAAAAAAGTTGTGATTATGTCGGCAGCACAGGTGGGAAAGACAGACGCAATGGTGCTGAACCCTATTGGATATTATGTGCATTATGACCCGTCACCGATTATGGTTATACAGCCGACAATAGACATGGCAGAGAAGTTTTCAAAAGAAAAGCTGTCGCCTATGCTGCGTGATACGCCCGTACTTGCGGACCGTATCAACGAAAAGAGCCGCAACAGCGGTAATACAATCATGCAAAAGATATTTCCGGGCGGCTTTATAACGATTGCAGGAGCGAACAGCCCAACAGGACTGCGAAGCCACACAATCAGAATATTGCTTGCGGACGAAATAGACGCATACCCAGCCAGCGCAGGAAAAGAGGGCGACCCGCTTTTACTGGCTTCAAAGCGTCAGACTACGTTCTGGAATAAAAAGCAGGTGGACATTTCCACACCGACGGTCAAAGGGGCTTCCAGAATAGAAGTGGAGTACGAAAACAGCAGCCGGGGAGAATGGAACGCACCGTGCCCGTGCTGCGGAGAACTGCAACCGCTGGTCTGGTCAAATGTTGTATTTGACAAAAACGACCTGTCAGAAATCAGATATGCTTGCAGCAAGTGTGGCGTCATATCCAGTGAAGCAGAATGGAAAGAACACTTTATTGACGGAACCTTTGTGCATGAAGACCCAGACAACCCCGTGCGTGGGTTCCACTTGAACACGCTTGCTTCCACATTGACCACATGGCAAGAAGTTGTTGAAAAGTTTCTGACGGCAAATGACCAGATGAAAAAAGGCAATGTGGAACTGATGAAAGTATGGACCAATACTGAAATGGGGCAAACGTGGGAAGAAGACGGGGAAACCATAGAGGACGACGAACTGATGAAACGCCGGGAGAAATACAAGTGCGAAGTACCAGAAGAAGTGCTGTACTTGACAGCTGGCGTAGATACGCAGGACGACAGATTTGAAATTGAAGTTGTGGGCTGGGGTCCAGAATATGAAAGCTGGGGCATTAGGTATGCGGCAATATACGGCGACAATTCAGATATTAACAATCAAGTGTGGCAAGACCTTGACACATTCTTATTGCAGACCTTTGAAAAGCCGGACGGAACGAAAATGAAGCTGTCATGTGTCTGCATTGATAGTGGAGGACACAGAACCAATCAAGTATATAAATTCTGCAAAGCCCGGTTCAATCGCAGGGTATTTGCAATCAAAGGTTCAAACGATAGCGCCGCAGCATATATCCAGAAGCCGTCAAAAAGCAACCGTGAGGGCGCATACCTTTTTACACTGGGAGTTGATACCGGAAAAAGCCTGCTTATGGACAGACTAAAGCTGGAGGAAGAGGGACCCGGCTTTTGCCATTTTCCGAAAGAAGAGGGCAAGGGATATGACGAAAAGTATTTCAAGGGCTTAACGTCAGAAAAAAAGGTAATGCGTTACAAGATGGGCAGACCATATTTTGCGTGGGAACTGAAAGACAAAGGCGAACACAAGCGAAATGAAGCGCTGGACTGCCGAAACTACGCAACGGCAGCTATTGAAATTATCAACGTACCATTGAAAAAACCAGACAAAAAGAAAGACGCCACACAAGCAAAGAAAATTGTAAAACGTGGCAGAAGAAGAAGTGGAGGAATTTTATAAATGGCAGGAATTACACTGGAAACAGCAAAAAGACACCTTGACGCATGGCTGGAAGCAGAACTGGCAGTGACAAACGCCCAGTCATACACGATAGGTAGCAGGACCATGACAAAAGCCAATCTGACCGAAATTAGAAAGTCCATTGAATATTGGCAAGGGAAAGTCACTGCGCTTGAAAATGCGGCAAAATATGGCGGCAGGAACCGTGCAAAACGATTTGTGCCACGGGATTTATAAAAGATTGCCCGTGATTGCCTGTTTTGGGGCTTTATTTCCCCCCATTGCCCGCAAAAATGGGGTAATATTGTAGCGTGAATAAGTGAGAAAAGACGAAAAGCACCCGTGAAAAGGTGCTTTTTTCATGCAATAAAGGAGGTGAAAGCGTGGGAATTGCAGCGGGAATTGATAAGGCAATAGCAGTCATAGCACCGCAAGCAGCACTGAAAAGAACGGTTGCAAGGCAGAAAATGCAGATTTTAGACAGCGGGTATGGCAATTATGGCGCCAGCGTCACAAAGAAATCACTTGCAGGCTGGCTTCATGCAGGCGGCAGCAGTCGTGAGGACATAGAAGACAATGTATCTGTATTGCGCCAGCGTACCCGTGATTTATACATGGGCGTGCCGCTGGCAAACGGGGCAGTCAAAACCATGCGCACCAACATTGTTGGACGTGGGCTGCGGTTGAAATCGACCATTGACGCAGAAACGCTGGGAATTTCACCAGAAGAACGCCGGAACCTTGAAAAAAAGATTGAAAAAGAGTGGTCTATCTGGGCTGAAAGCAATGATTGCGATATGTCAAGGATAGACAACTTTTACGAGTTGCAGCAGTTGGCTTTTATGAACTGGCTTATTTCTGGGGATTGTCTGGCGGTATTGCCAGTCAAACCACGAATAAACCAGCCGTATGACCTGCGTGTGCAGCTGATAGAAGCAGACAGACTATGCAGCCCGGACAACTGCGACACCATAGACAACAAGATTGTTGGAGGTGTAGAGGTTGACAAGTCCGGGGAAGTGATAGCGTATCACATAGCGAACCACCACCCGTTGTCATACGCATACAACGACATAAGCTGGCAGAGGGTTGAAGCATACGGACAAAAGACCGGAAGAAGAAACGTGCTTCACATGATGAACCGGGAAAGAATAGGACAGCGCAGGGGCGTTCCGTTCCTTGCACCAGTCATTGAAAGTTTGAAACAGCTTGGAAGATACACGGACGCAGAGCTTGTGGCTGCGGTTGTGTCTGGTATGTTTACCATTTTCATTGAAAAGGCAGACGCCAGCGCAGAAGACGCCATAGGAAGTATGCTGCCGGAAGAAGTGCAGGTGGACACAGAAGACGAAAGCACCATTGAACTTGCGCCGGGCGCCGTTATCGACTTAAACGAGGGCGAGAAAGCACACGACACGAACCCCGGAAGACCAAACGCCAATTTTGGCGGCTTTGTAGAAGCAATATGCCAGCAGATAGGCGCAGCACTTGAAATTCCGTATGAATTACTTGTGAAGCGTTTTAATTCCAGCTATACAGCCAGCAAAGGTGCGCTGGAAGAAGCATGGAAAATGTTTAATATGTACCGTGACTGGCTATCAACGGACTTTTGCCAGCCAGTATATGAAGAATGGCTGACGGAAGCAGTAGCAAAAGGACGTATCAAAGCACCGGGCTTTTTTACTGACCCGGCAATAAGAAAAGCATATTGCGGGGCAAAGTGGAACGGACCTGCAAAAGGTATGCTTGACCCGGTAAAAGAGGTTACAGCCGCAGAAAAGAGAGTGTCAAACGGCTTTAGCACCAGAAGTGATGAAGCAATGCAAATGACGGGAAGTAACTTTTATAACAATGTCGAACAGTTGAAACACGAAGAAAAAGAACTGAAAGAGGTGAAGAAAATTGCCAATGGAACCACAAACAAACAGAACACCCCAGCAGAACCCGCAGACAATGCCGGGAATGAACCAGCAGCAGGACAGCAGAACGCCGGGCAATCCTTACGGGGTGACAACAAATAAATTCTGGAACTTTATCCCGGCAGCCGGGGACAAGCCGCCGGAACTGCTTTTATACGGCGCAATAAGCAGCCAGCAGTCATGGTGGGAAGACAGGGTGACACCACAGCAATTCAATCAAGAACTTGCGGCGCTTGGTGATGTGCCGGAAATTATCGTGCGCATTAACAGCGGCGGCGGTGACGTGTTCGCAGCAAATGCGATTTTTACAAGATTGAAAGATTGTTCAGCGAAAGTGACAGTCAAAATTGATGGCTGGGCAGCTTCCGCAGCCACAATTATTGCTATGGCAGGCGACACAATCAAGATTGCCAGAAACGGTGTATTTATGATACATGACCCAGCAATGACAGTCTGGGACACTTTCAGAGCAGAAGACTTTTTGAAGATGGCTGATGAACTGAAAGTGATTAAACAAAGCATTGTCAATACATATGCCAGCAAGACTGGCAAAAAGACAGAGGACATAGAACAGCTTATGTCAAATGAAACATGGTGGACGGGCGACATTGCCGTTGAAAACGGCTTTTGTGATGAATTGATGTTTGAAGACAGCACAACAGTTGTTGAAAACTCTTCAAAAATCGTTGTCAATTCAGTGCCTATTGACGTTTCTATGTTCAAGAGTATTCCAACCCAGTTATTAAACAGCCCGCACAATCAAAATCCGGGTAGTTTAGTAAATAGTGCAACAGAACCTATCAACAAGCCACAGGAAAAGGAGGAACCAGAAATGGCAGCACCAGAAAACAAAATCACAACGGTTGACGCACTAAAAGCCGCATACCCGGATTTAGTAGCGACAATCCAGAATGAAGCAGCAGCCGCAGAACGTGCCAGAATTAAAGGCATTGAAGACTTGGCAAACGGCAACTATGACGCAATCGCAAAGGACGCAAAGTTTGACAACCCTATTTCTGCACAGGAAATGGCAGTTAAAATCATTTCAGAGCAGAACAAAGCGGGCGGCAACTACATTCAGAACCGCCAGCAGGACGCAGAAAACAGCGGTGCAAACGGCGTGCAGGGAGCAGCACCGGAGGACAACGCAGGAGAGAACGGCAAGAACGTGTTTGACGCCGCTATTGACAAGTTGTTTCCAGACGAGAAATAAGGAGGTACAAGCAAATGGGTGAATATGCAGTAGAAAAAAGAGAAATCACACCGAAGAACTTTTTTGCTGGTGATTTTCCAACAGTACCGGAAACCGGAACAGCAAATGCAGCTATCAAGGAATATGCACCAGTAATGATTGACACTGCGAATGACAACAAGATTATTCCAGTTGCAAAAGGAAGCGAAGCAAGCGCAATCGGTATTGCTGCTGCGGCAGCAGGAAACGGCGAACCAGTGACATATTACATGACGGGTGAGTTTTTCGCTGACGCATTAGCACTTGAAAGCGGGGCAGATTTGGCAAAAATCAAAGAAGCACTGCGCAAGGTATCAATCTTTTTGAGATAAGGAGGAAGAACGACAATGGCAAACGAAGTATCTATTTACGAACCACGGACAATGGGCAGAGTGGTTCAGAAATTACCGCCCGTGCGTACTTTTTTCAGAAGTACATTTTTCAGACATGAAGAAACATTCACAACAAAGGACGTTGACGTTGATTTCAGAAAGGGCAGCAGAAAGGTTGCACCGTTCGTCAGCAGATTAGTTGGTGGAAAGGTAGTGCCAAACACTGGCTACCAGACAAAGACATATACACCGCCTTTAGTTGCACCAGAGAAAGTGACAACCGTTGATGATTTGTTAATCAGAAGACCGGGCGAAAGCCTTTATTCTGGCAGAACACCTGCGGAACGTGCCGTGCTTAAAATGGCAGACGACTTCAAGGAGTTAAGAGAGCAGATTTTAAGACGTGAAGAACTGATGTGCGCACAGACAATCTTCACTGGCACAATCCCTATCATTGGCGACGGAGTGAATGAAGTGATTGACTTCTCTTTTACAAATAAAGAGAAAATCACAACAGCAACGAAAAAGTGGACTGCTGACACTTCCGACCCTATCGCAGATATTAAGCGCTGGCACGAAACAGTACAGAAGAAAGGCTTTGTCAACTGCGACATTTGCGTGATGGGAAGCGACGTTGCAAATGCGTTTGTAAATCACCCAAAGGTGCAGAAAATGCTTGATGTGAAAAACTTCAATCTTGCAGTTATCCAGCCTAAACAGTTACCGAACGGCGTCACATACATTGGAACCATTCACGAACTGGGACTTGATATTTACAAGTACAATGAGTGGTATCTTGACGACTGGACAAACCCGGCTACACCGGAGGACAAGCCGCTTGTACCCGCTGACAGTTTAGCACTGTTAAGCACAAACGCTGATTATTCCATGTACTATGGAGCAATCACACTTATTAAGGAACCGGACGGCAACTTTATGACCGTAGAGGGTAAATATGTACCGGACACATGGACAAAGCGCAAGCCTGCCCGCCGTTTCCTCAATCTGTCTTCTGCACCGTTATGCGTTCCGCATGATGTAGACAGCTGGTTTGTTGCAACACCTATCTAATGGACTTCAAAGCACAGCTTGCCAGTGACATGAAAGTGTTTCACAACTGCGGAGAAATGGCAACTATGACTGATATATGGTATCAAGGCAAGAAACACTATTTGCCCATAATCATTGACCACACGGCAGCCGACGAACGGCAGAGAGGAAACGGGGACAATGCAGAGGGCATAAACCGTGCTTCTTGTCTGGTCTATATGTCATTATATGATTTTGGTTGCGTTCCCAAAAAAGGACGCCAGCTTGAAATTGACGAAGCCGGGGCAATCAATCTATATAACATTTCAAAAGCAGACTGCGAGGACGGGGAAATAATTCTTGAATTGGAGATGTTGGAAGAATGATTGAAATAACATCTGACGCAATAGAAAGAGTGGGAACCCTGCTGGCAGACGTTCCAAAAGGTGCAGAAAGAGTATTTGCCAGCGCAATGAACCGTGGTATTTCCAGAGTGAAGACACAGGCAATAAAGCAGGTAAAAACCGTATACGCCGTAAATGGCGCAGCACTGACGAAAGCGACCAGAATAAATATAACAAAAGCCAGCACGGGAAACCTTGTGGGCTTTGTTTCATTTTCTGGCGTGAAAATACCGTTGTACAAATTCAAGGTAACGCCGACAAAACCCGGAACCGGAAAGCAGGTACGGGCAGCAGTTAAAAAAGGCGGCAGCGGGACACCGTTTGAAGACGCTTTCATTGCTGAAATGAAAAGCAATGGTCACACAGGAGTATTTGAGAGGACAGGACGCAAGCGTTTTCCGATTGAAGAAAAAATGGGACTATCAGCAGCACAGATGGTGGGCAACGAAGACATTATAGACGGGCTGGAAAAGGAAGCGCAAGAACTGGTAAACGAAAGAATTATACACGAAATGAACAGGATTTTGAATGGTTATGGAGGGTAAAGCATGACACCAGTTTTTTTGTTGGAAGAATTGCAGAAATTCATTAGTTCCAAAACGTCTGACATTATTTTGCCAGTGCGAACCAGAACGGGAAGCAATGAAGAAAAAGAAAGAGCAGCAGCGGTTTATAAAATGGGACTGCCGGAAGCAGACGACGTACAACAGAAAGTGCCATACATTCTGTTAAAGTTCCTAACAGGGACGGACGACAAGAAAGCAGGCGAACCAGAGGAAGACAGCTGCAAAGTAAGAATAATATTTGCGGTGTATTCAGAAGATGGGCAGGACGGACCACTGGCACTTCTTAATCTGATTTTAAGAGTGCGCAGCGAATTGAAGAAAGCCGGGACAATCGGCGGCGGTCAGTTTGCGTTGCAACTGCCACTGGAATATATCGTTTATCAAGACACCACGCCGCCATATTATATGGGGGAAATGGTGACAAATTGGAGTATGCCAGTCACGCAACGTGATGTGGCAGAGATTTTGCACAATTTATAGACAGGAGGAAGACGAAATGGCAAAAGCGACCACAGCAAGCGCCACAGCAGCCGAAAAGGACGCTGAAAAGGTGCAGGCGGTAGAAAATACCACAACAGAAGAAAAAGCCGTAAAAACGGCAAATACGCAGCCGGAAACAGTAAAACTGATTTACATTGGACCGAACCTGCCAAAAGCAATGCTACCATGCAACAAGATTTTTGAGGGAACAGACAAAGAGATTGAAGAAGAACTTTCTTTCATTATTGACAAGTTCCCACTTGTAAGAAAAATGCTGGTTCCTATTTCCGAACTGGCAGACAAGAAAGACAAGGTGAAGACAACCGGGAATGTATACAACAAGTATTATTCAGACTTAAAGGCTGCCGCCCTTGCATACGCAGAACAGGAGGTATAACAAATGAGTGACGTATCACATGGAGTAAACGCCAGCAAGACAAACAATGGCGCAATCACGCCCGTGTCCGTAGATACTGGCGTGCATTTTGTGGTTGGAACAGCACCCGTGCAGATGGTAAACGGAAAAGTAAATGAAGTCATTATGGCTTCAAGCTACAAAGAAGCAGTGCAGGCGTTGGGATATTCCGACGACTGGAAGAAATACAGTCTTTGTGAAGAGATTTACACAGCGTTTACATTGTTCAATTCTGCGCAGGTGTTCTTTGTAAATGTTCTTGACCCTAAGAAACACAAGAAAACAGTTGATGAAACACAGATGGACGTTGTAGACGGTCAGATTGTATTACCTGCGGAAGCAATCGCAGGCAGTGTGGAAATCACAGGAAAGACAGCTGGGGAAGATTACGAAGTATTTTACAGTGACACAAACTGCGTTGTGGAGTTCTTAAAAGAAACCACGGGCAAACTTACTGTGAAATATGACGCCGTGGACGCTTCACAGGTCACAAAAAGTGATATTATCGGCGGTTACAGCGTAAGCACACACAAGACAACCGGACTTGAACTGATTAACAATGTATTTCCGCTTTATACAAAGGTTCCAGACCTTATTTTGTGTCCGAATTGGTCACATGACGCAGAGGTTGCAGCTGTAATGTCTGCAAAAGCAGAGAATATCAACGGACTGTTTGAGGGTGAAGCAATTCTGGACATTGACTGCACAGCAGAAACCGGGGCGACATACTACACGGAAGTACCAGCATGGAAGAAACAGAAAAACTTCACAAAAAGAACAGAAGTTGTCTGCTTCCCTAAAGTTGCGCTGGGAGATAGAGTTTTTAACCTTTCAACACAGCTTGCAGCCAGTATGTCAGCCGTAGACAATGCGGAAGAGTACGGCGGAGGTACACCTTGCGAAAGTGCTTCAAACAAGGGTATACAGGCAGATAGAATGGTTACTGCGGACGGTTCGGAAGTAGTCATGGATATTCAGCAGGCAAACTACTTGAATGAAAACGGCGTTGTGACCGCACTTAATTTCTTTAATGGCTTTGTAAGCTGGGGAAATTATACGGCTTGTTATCCTGCCAACACAGACGTGACGGACTATTTCTACTGTATCAACCGTATGTTCAAGTGGGTTGCAAAGACGCTTATTTTGACATACTGGAACTACATTGACAGAGGAATTAAAAGACGTCTGATTGACGCAGTTGTGCAGTCAATCAATGATTGGCTGGCAAGCCTTGCAACTGATGAAAAAATCATTGGTGGACGTGTGGAGTTCAACGAAAGCGAAAACAGCACAAGCCAGCTTGCAGCAGGAATTGTGCGTTTTCACATTTATATGACACCGCCATCACCAATGCAGAAAATGGACTTTGTGCTTGAATATGACTTGTCATATCTTGCAGCACTGATGGCAGCATAACAGGAGGTGAAACAGAATGTCAAAAGTTGACGAATTAGTTATTAACTATGCGATTTACGAAGACGCAGTAGAGTATCTGGGAACCACAGAAGTGACACTGCCAGACTTGGAGTACATGACGGAAGAGTTGAGTGGCGCAGGCATTGCGGGAAATATCGAAGAAATCATTATCGGTCACTTAAATGCAATGTCAACAACTTTCAATTTCCGAACTGTCACAGCAGCAGCAGTCAAGCTGATGGAACCACGGGTACACAGAATTGACCTGCGAGTTGCACAGCAGAGAATGAACCTGCGCACAAGCGCAAACGAAGTGTCCGGCGTTAAGCACATTATGAAAGTAAAGCCGAAGAAGACAGCACTTGGAAAAGTTGCGGCAGCTTCAACAGCTGATGTAAGCGGTGAATATGCCGTTTCATACTATGCAATGTACTTGGACGGTTCAAAGGTAACGGAAATTGACCCGTTAAACTTTGTGTGCATTATCAATGGCAAAGATTACTTAAAGGACGTCAGAAAAGCATTAGGCAAGTAAAAAAAGACAGCAGGAGCCAGCGGGAAGACCGCTGGTTTTTTCCTGCCTAAAATCAAAGATATGGAGGAATAAACAATGTCAGATACAACAAACACAACTGAAAACATGGAGCAGGTAACAGAGCAGGAAAAGGAAATGCAGGAAGCGCAGGCAAGCGGCGTGGTCAATTTTGACGACAAGAAGAAAGACAAGGAAGAAGACGGCAGCTTGAATTATACACACACATTCAAGAAGCCCAGAGAAATTGAGGGAAAGAAGTATACAAAATTAACTTTCTATTTTGACAATCTGACTGGTGAAGACATTGAAGCAGTAGAACAGGAACTTGCGGACCAGAACAAATACGCACTTTCACCGGAAATTTCTTCTGCGTTCCAGTGTATTCTTGCGGCAAAGGCTGCGGGGGTTGCTTCTGATGAAATCAGACGTCTTCCGGTAGGTGATTACATGAAGATTAAGAACAAAGCAAGGGATTTTTTAATTGCTGCGGGCTATTAAAAATTAAAGAACCCGCAAAGTTCATAAGAAAGCAGATATACAAAATGTCAAGGGCTTCACATACGCCCGTCCCGTTCTGGCTGCAAATGCCTATACGCAGACTTTTTGCATGGATTGAAACCATAAATGAAGTGGAAAAAGAAGAAGCGGAAGAGCAGAAACAGAACAGCAATAATGCGTAGGGAGGTGAAACAGCTTGGCAGGGTCACAAAAGGAATTTGAACTGCTTTTTAAGCTGAAAGCGTCGCTGGGTGGCAATTTTAACAGCACATTCAAAAGCGCAATTAACACCAATAACCAGTTACGGGACAGCTTAAAAAATGTCAATTCCCTGCAATCAAAGATTGACGGCTACACAAAGCAGTCTGCCGCTATTGATAAGAACAAAGAACGGCTGGCGCAGCTTAACGCAGAGCATGACCGATTACAGCAGGAATTGCAGCAGACAGGCGAACCCACAGAAGCACTGCGGAAGAAGCTTGAAAAGAATGAAAACCAGATACAACAGACCACTGCCAAAATCGAAGAACAGGAAAAACAATTAAACAGTTATGCCGACGAACTGAAAGCAGCCGGAGTAAATACGGATAATCTGGAAGAAGCCAACGGAAGACTGCAAAAGTCTTATGAAAAGCTGCAAACTTCACAGCAGACGTTGCAAAAACTGAATGACAAGCAACAGCAGGTAGAACAGAGCATTTCAAAGACAAAAGGGCAACTGCTGGGAACTATTGGCGCAATTAGTGCCGTAGCCGCCGCAGTGTATGCAGGACCCGTGCAGGCAGCGCAGCAGTACGAAAAAGCAATAGCAAAGGTGGGAACCATTGCAGATACGCAGGAAGTCCCACTGGGCACATTGTCACAACAGATAATGGAACTGTCAAACAAGACAGGAATTGCAGCCAATGCCATTGCTGATGATGTGTACAACGCTATATCTGCCGGACAGAAGACAGGTGACGCCGTAAACTTTGTTACAAACAGTACGAAGTTAGCAAAAGCCGGATTTGCGGAAAGTTCGCAAACGCTGGACGTATTAACAACCGTATTGAACGCATACGGCATGAGTGCGGACAAAGTAAGCACGGTATCAGATATGCTGGTACAGACGCAGAACAAAGGTAAAGTGACAGTAGGAGAACTGGCAAGCAGTATGGGTAAAATCATACCAACTGCAAACGCCAGCAATGTTTCACTGGAACAGCTATGCGCCGGATATGCAATAATGACCAGCAAAGGTATTGCAGCCGCAGAAACGACAACATACATGAACAGTATGTTAAATGAGTTGTCAAAGTCTGGAAGTACGACAGACAAGCTATTGCGGCAGAAGATGGGCGGCAGCTTTGCAGAATTGATGGCAAGCGGTAAATCGCTTGGGGAAATTCTGGGGGGTATACAGGAAGAAGCCAGCAAGTCTGGTCTTGCCCTATCTGATATGTTCAGCAGTTCAGAAGCCGGAAAAGCGGCAATGTCGCTTCTGTCAAACGGAGTTGACGGCTTCAATTCAAGCGTACAAGACATGGTAAACAGCGTTGGGGCAACAGACAGCGCATTTGCCAAAATGGAAGACGCCACAGAAGCCAAAATGGAAAAGGCAAAGAACAGTATAGCAAACTTGGGTATTGTTCTTGGTCAAAACTTACTGCCGATTGTAGGAAATTTGGCAGACAAAGTGGCGGTGGTGGTCACTAAAGTTTCAGAATTTGCAGCAGCAAACCCAAAATTGGTGCAAACAGCCCTAAAGGTAGCGGCAGGGCTGGCGGCATTGAAAGTGGGAATGTTGACAACAAAGCTGGTTACATTATCAGCACAAGACGGCATATTGTCACTGGCAAAAAAACTGCTGGGACTGCGTGCCGGATTTATTGAAAACGCAGCAACAAGCGTAAGTTTTGCGGAAAAGCTGAAAACAGCTGGAAGCGGTATATTGTCATACTTTGGCAATGTAAAAGGCGCTATGGGCGGCGTAGGTTCTGCAATAGGTAATATATTTAGTGGCAACAGAGTTGTTGGAGCAGTAACAGGCTTTATGGGCGGCGTGAAACAGTCCATTGTCAGCGGCTTTTTAGAAATTGCAGGAAAAGCAAGCGGAGCATTGACAGGAGCCGGAACAAAAATGCTGGGACTTATGCTGAAACCATTTTCGTTGATTGGCGGCAAGCTGGGTCCGATACTTGGAACGGTAGGCAGTGCGATTGCAAACAGCCACTTGGAAAAGTAGGCGGCTTCATAACAAAGGGAATTACCGGAGCATTTAGCAAGGCAACAACACTGATTGCACCGCTGGGAAATGCGGTAAAAACGGTGCTGGGTCCTATTGGGAACCTTGCAAAAACAGCACTGGGACCGCTTGGAGGTATTGCAGGAAAGATACTGCCGGTTGTGGGCGTTATCACAACAATTATTACAGTAATACAGCTTGTAAAGAACCATCTTGAAGAGATAAGGGGATTTATACAGCGGACTTTTGGTGATGAAGCACTGGCAGTCTTTGACAAGATTGTTTCAGTCATTACCAACATAGGCGACACCATAAAGAATGTGTTTTCTGATGGGAACATAGGCGCAGCCCGTGACAAGATACAAGAATTATTCGGAGATAAAGGCGCAGCAGTCTTTGATACGTTTGTAAATGTGCTGGGAACAGTAAAGAACGCAGTTTCAGAGGTTGTGGGCTTTATAACCACATACGTTGTGCCAGTTGCAGAACAGGTATTGCAGGTAATTGTTACACAGGTAATACCGGGGATTGTTAGTTTTATTCAAGCGGCAGCCCCAACCATTATGCAGATTATACAAAGCATTGCTGATTTTATCGGTGCAATTATTCCGGTGATAGGAAGTTTCATTGCTGGTCTTATGCCGATTATTTCAGAAATAATCACATTCATTTCAACTTATGTTTTGCCGATTATTTCAGAATTATTCAGCTTTATTTGTAGCACGGTGCTTCCGGCAATTTCCGCAGCAATTCAAGCAATTTTGCCAGTGGTGACAAACGTATTGCAAACGCTTTTACCTGCGATACAAACAGCACTGACGACAATCTGGAACATAGTTTCACCAATAATTCAAGGAATTTTAGCAGCAATACAATTTGCAATGCCAACAATCCAGTCTATCGTACAAAGCGGAGTTCAAGCAATTTCCGGTGTAATTTCTGGAATTGCAACCGTACTGAATGGAATTATCACTTTCATAACTGGTGTATTTTCCGGGAACTGGCGGCAGGCTTGGGAGGGCATAAAGCAAATATTTTCTGGAATTTGGCAGGGTATCAAGTCAGTGTGTACGGGAGTTATCAACGGCATTATATCTGCGGTCAACACGGTTATACGTGGATTGAACAAAGTAAAAGTGCCAGACTGGGTGCCGGGTGTAGGTGGAAAAGGTATAAACATATCTGAAATACCTATGCTGGCGAAAGGTTCAAAAAACACACCAGACACGTTCATTGCTGGTGAAGCGGGACCGGAGTTAATCACGAACGCACCGGGGCGCACGGTGTTTACAGCGGACCAGACAAGAAACATTCTGGCTGCACAGAATACAGCAGCCACAACAGCGGCAGCGGTAGCGCCAACAGCACAGACCACAACAGCACCGCAGACGGTGAATAACTACAACACAGCGCCAGAGGTAACAGCAGGCGCAGGAAGTGGCGGTGGAAGTGCAAACAACGTAACTATAAACAACAGTCCGACAATAGTTATCAACGGGGACAAGCCGGAAGACTTGGACGCAAAACTGGAAGAGAACAACAGAAAGTTGCTGCGTGACGTTGAAGACCTGCTGGACGAAAAAGAAGACAAGGAGAAGCGGCAGAAATATGACTAAAAGCTACACAACAATATCTGGGGATATGTGGGACAAGATAGCATTTGAACAAATGGGAAGTGTCCTGCATACAGATAAGCTGATGAAAGCCAATGTCAAGTACGCCAGCACCTACGTTTTCCCTGCCGGGGTTGTATTAACAATCCCGGAAGTGGAAGACGAAGAAGACTTGGAACTGCCACCGTGGAAAAGGGGGCTGCTGACGTAGAATGAGCGCAAAAGACATGGCACGCCGGGTGGAACTGCGGTTGAAATTCCAAAACGTAAAAGTCCCGGCAAATATAAATAAATATTTAAGCAGCCTTACTTTCACTGATGAAGACGAAGACAACGCAGACGATTTGCAGCTTGCGTTTGATGATAGAGAAAGAAAGTGGCTGGGAAGCTGGCTGGAAGTAAAGCCGACTTTCATTAAGACCACAACGACGGTGCAAAAGCAGGTTGAAGCTGCAAGCGTTGTCAATTATGTGGTCAAAAAAGGTGATACGCTTTGGGCTATTGCCAAAAAGTATCTGGGAAGCGGTACAAAATACCCGCAGATTGCTTCTGAAAACAATATTAAAAACCCTAACTTAATATATCCGGGGCAGGTTTTCAAAATCACAACGGGCGGTACAGCAACACAGACGGTCACAGAAACGAAAGAAACAACAAAGAAAGTGTCTGACCCTAAATTGATAACAGCAACGATTGTCCAGAAGAACTGGCACGATAACGGCAAAGACGCCGTGCTGGACTGTGGGACATTTGAACTGGACAGCGTAGACGCCAGCGGACCGCCAACAAAAATCACACTAAAGGGCACGTCAATTCCTTATACTTCCAAAATGAGAGTAGAAAGAAAATCAAAGGCGTGGGAAAACACCAATTTGAAAGTGATTGCAGAACAGATAGCGTCTGAAAGCAGCTTGAAACTGATGTACATTGCGGACAATATACCGAAGTACAAAAGAAAAGAGCAGGTGCAGACGTCAGACATTGTGTTTTTACAGAAATTATGCAAAGCGGCAGGGCTTGCGCTGAAAGTAACCACAATGAATGTGGTTATCTACGACGCCGCAGAGTATGACAGCAAGCCACCCATAAAAACCATAAAATATGGCAGCGGTGATTATATTTCATACAAGCTGGGAACCAGCCTGCATGATACAGCATACACAAGCTGCCATGTTTCATATACGGACCCGGACAGCAAAGAAACGATTGAAAGCACATACACGGCAGACAGCACAGAGGGAACCGGGCAAACGCTTGAAGTCAACGAAAAGGTCAGAAGCACAAATGAAGCATACGAACTGGCAAAAAAACGACTACGTGAAAAGAACACACAGCAGTTTACAGCAAGTTTCACAATGCTTGGTGATGTGCAGCTGGTGGCAGGTGCCACAGTCAAATTAAAAGGCTTCCAGAAGTTCGACAGAAAGTACAAGATTACCAAAGCAACCCACAAATTGACGGGAGGATATACAACACAGATTGAATTGCAACAGGTATTGGAGGGCTACTGATGGCAGATATGACAGAGTTAAAAAACATAGTGCGGCTTGGCACCGTGCAGAGTGTGAACGCCAGCAAAATGACAGCCCGTGTGAAGTTCAAGGACAAAGGCGGTATCACTTCCGGTGATTTAAGGATTATAAAACGCCCTGTGTACGTTGTGCCAGCAATGGAAAGCGGAGCAGAGGGGCAGACAGCAAAAACAACACTGAAATATGACTACAACGGGCAAATGCTAAAAGAAGTAAGCCACAACCATGAAGCGTTTGTGACAGAGTGGACGCCGGGCGTCAATGACATGGTACTTTGCATAATGGTTCCAGATGGCGACGGCGACGGCTTCATAATTGGGGAGGTGTAGAGCATGGCAAAAATAGGAAGTCTGGGAAGTCTGGTTTTTTCAGTTTCAGAAAATACCGTGCGCACCTTTGATGAATTAAGCTGGAAAGTGTCTGCAAAGTACGCAACGCATGACAGACACATTAAGCGTGACGTATTGGAGTTTTTGGGACCGGAACCCGGAACAATCAGTTTCAAAATGGCGTTCAGTGTATTTCACGGAACAAACCCACTGAATGAAATTAAGAAATTAAACAAAATGTGCAATAAGGGCAATATTTCAACACTGGTTTTAGGCGGCAAGAAATACGGTTCCTATAAGTGGGTGATAACAGGCGTTAGCAGCACATTGAAACGCTATGACAACAAAGGCAACTGCTGGGCTGCAACAGCAGACGTGACATTGAAAGAATATCCAAAGAGGTGATAAAGCATGGACGTGATAAGGGGCGACGGGTCACTATTGACAGAAATTGACCTTGCACCAGCAAATGACCATCAAGCAGTCATACAAAATATTGCGGTTATTCTGGACACGGTGCAGGGGTCCTGCCCTATGTTCCGTGATTTTGGATTGCCCGGCAGCCTATACGGAAGACCGCAACCAGTAGTTGAAAATATACTGGTGGGCTATCTGTACGACCAGATAGAAGAATTTGAACCACGGGCGCAGGTTGCAGACATTACATTTGAACACGACGCAGCCACAGGGCGCACAATACCTATTATTTATTTGGAGGAGGTGGAAACAGACAATGAGTGACAGAAAATACCCAGACATTGACTTTGTGGAAACCGACACAGAAACGATAGAAAGCAATCTAATTGCGCTGTATGAAAATATGGTGCAGCAGGTGCCGGGGCGTGAACGCTACAAGGTGTACCCGGCGTCACCGGAAAGACTTTTTATTGCATGGGTTGCAAATATCATTGTGCAACAGCGTGTCATTATCAATGAAACAGCAAAAAAGAACGTGCCACGCTATGCGGACGGTGAATACTTGGACAGCTTGGCAGAATTATTCAAGGACTTGGAAAGACTGCCAGCAAGTCCGGCGTCTGCAATGTTCCGCTTTTATATTTCAGAAGCACAGAAACAATCAGTGATTATTCCTGCGGGCACCAGAATTTCTTTTGATGGTGCCATCTTATTTGAAACAAAAGAAAATCTGGAAATAAAAGCCGGGCAGACATACGGGGACGTTGAGGGAATTTGCACAACAGCGGGCGACGTTGGAAACAATCTGGCAGCAGGGCAGGTCAAAGAACTGGTTGACCTATACGACTACTACCAGAAAGCAGAGAATATCACGGCAACCAGCGGCGGCGCAGAAGAAGAGGACGACGCCAGTTATTATGAGCGTATGCGTGAGAGTATGGAGAGTTTCAGCACGGCGGGTCCTATTAACGGGTACATATACTGGACAAAGAGCGTATCACCAGCCGTGGCAGACGTGGCAGTGACAAGCCCGGAACCTTGCGTTGTAGACGTCCGGGTGCTTTTGCAGAATGGACAGCAGGCAACGTCCGGGGTGCTGAAAGAGATTGAAGACGCCTTGAACGCTTCCGACATTAGACCACTGACCGACAAAGTGACGGTATCTGCACCGGAAACGGTAGCATTTGACGTTGACGTGACCTTTTATATTCCACAGCCAGACGCAGCCAGCGCCACAGTCATTGCGGCGGCAGCAACACAGGCAGTGGAAGAGTACGTGACATGGCAGACAAGCAAAATGGGGCGGGATATTAACCCGTCATACCTAACAGCAAAGCTGATGGAAGCAGGCGTGAAACGTGTTGAAGTCAGAAAGCCAGTATTCACGGTTGTTGATGATATAAAGGTTGCAAAGCTGGGAAACAAAAGCGTTCTGAATGGAGGTATTGAAAATGTCTAAAACAATTTACAATGCCGATTATTCAGAGTGCCTGCCGGAAGCGCTAAAGAAAGACCCCAAAATGGTTGCACTGGCAAACGCCACGGCAGCAGCACTGCTGGACGCTTCCGGGATAATTGACAATGTGCTGATATATTCCAGATTTGATGAATTGCCAGAAGAACTGGTGGACATTTTGGCATACGACCTACACGTTGACTGGTACGACTGCAATTACCCACTGGAAGCAAAACGGGATTTAGTGAAAAACAGTGTCAAGGTTCATAAGAAAATGGGCACAAAATATGCCATTGAAACAGCGCTGGGCAGCTTATTTCCAGAAAGTGAAGTGGAAGAGTGGTTCCAGTATGAGGGAGAACCCGGACACTTTCATATTGTGCTTGATGTGACCAACCAGAGAATAACGGCAGACTACGCAGCTATTATCCGGGCAGTGAAAATGTATAAAAGATTATCTGCACACATGGACGAATTAACCTATCAAGGACAGGTCCACGGCGTCATATACACCCACGGGGAGTATTTCAGATATAAAACACCGCTGACCGGAAGACTTAACGCCGGAACATACCCACAGAGAAACACAAAAGCCGGGATAGGCGCTGCAACCTATATTGTGGGAACGGAAGCAGCAGGCTTCATATTCACGGCACCAGCAGCAGGCACAAAGCCATACAGAAACACGGTATTTTCACAGCAGGCGGCGCATATCGACGCAGACACGGCGTTGAATACGTTTGGCTATACAAATACACCAGCAGGACGGATAAAAGCCGGAGAACAGCCACAGAGGAACACAAGAGGGCAGACAAGCGGTGCCACGGTCACGGCAAGTGACAGAATGGAAGCACACCGCTTCACAGTCCCGGCAGCAGGAACCGTCCCGGAAAGAAGCACGGTGCAGCAGACACAGGGCGGCGCCGTGGGGACAAGCACGCAGGCAATGGGGTTTTCATACGGCGTCAAGCCGTGCGGAAGCCGCAGGAAGCTATAAAGGAGGTGAAAAGCCATGTTGACAACAGACGCAATCAATGATTTCAAAGATTTCATTGACAATATCATTGCCTATGCAAAAGTAACCGTCAACGGCGTTTCTGAAAAAAAGGTGATACACCGCCGGGAACGTCTGAAAGACGGCAGGGTTGCTGTATATGTACAGATTACCCCGCAGGTAAGCGGAACAGCCACGGTGCAGAGGGTACAGCTTTACAACAAGAACAACAAATTGTGGGCTGACAAAGCGGTAAATATTCCGCTTAACAATGTACAAGAGGGTGTTTTGTACCGCTTTACTTTTGATTTTACAGAAAAGGAGGTGTAACAGATGTACGAACAGAAGTTGTGGCAGGACCACGTAACAGAATTTGAAGACCGCTACACGGAAAGCAGAAATGATGATGGAACTATCACGCACACACCAGTTGAGGGGGAAATCATTCAGCAGGGCACACCGCAGAACGCAACCAACTTCAACCACATGGAAAACGGTATTTCCAATGCAACGGAAACGGCAGCACTTATGGCACTTTCCACAATCCACCACCAGCAGGCAATAGCCGACTTGCAGGGAGAAACAGCAACGGTGACTTTGAAGAATACGCAGCAGTACCCGTTCAACAATTCCACGCAGTCAGTTGCGCTGAAGACTGAAAGAAACCACATGGACTACACCGTGGAAACAGAAATTGTGGACTACACGGGCGGTTTTCCGGGCGACATTGTTATTACAGACAAGTTGCTGAATGGTTTTAAAATGGCACACACCGGAAGCGCAAAAAGCGTGACCGTAAAAATTTATGTGAAAGGTGGGTTTTACTAATGGCAGCAGGTGTGATTATTAAGACAGAGGAACGCAGACAACACGAAGAAGCCGTTATGCGTTCTTTT
Organism: Clostridium sp. AF50-3; assembly: GCF_003477445.1. NCBI lineage: Bacteria > Bacillati > Bacillota > Clostridia > Eubacteriales > Clostridiaceae > Clostridium > Clostridium sp. AF50-3. The sequence goes on from NZ_QUDH01000006.1 coordinate 84,845, forward strand.
GGCGTGCAGGGCAGCGGGACGGCAGCACAGAGAGAAGCAGCGGAAGTTATCGCAGCCAGAAGCAGCGAGGTAGTAAGAAACCAGAATGGAGGTAGAAAGTATTATGGCTACTAATAAAATCAATGTAGTTGAGAAGACACCGGGCACGCATATTGAATATGCAGTGTCCGGCAGTAAAAAAATCACGTTTGGTGATGATGAATTAACAATCAATCTTGCCAGCCGTGAAAGAGATTTTGAAGTGTCACTGGACATTTGCATTGACGAAGAAGACGGCGTGGTGATTGGAACCGGAGGACGTGCGCAGAAGTACGCTGCGCAGATTGTTATTCCTGCCAGACGCTATGATGTTATCGAAGACGGAGAGGACGAAAACGGAGAACCGAAAGAAGTTCCAATGCCTATCCCGTTTGATATGTCACTTTGCACGCTTATTCTTTGGGGATTGGAGGTATAAAGAATTATGTCTAATTTTGATGATTTAGCAATGGCGGTTGCTTCCTTTGGGGGCAACAATGCAGTAAAGTTTGATGATTTGGGTATGCCGTCAATTATGGTGGGTATTCCAAAAATGAAGTATTCCGACATTATCACCGGAGGAACACAGGAAACATTGCCGTGGTGGATTGTGGACGGAGTAGAAAAAGAAGTTATCTGGGTATCAAAGTATATTAACGTGGTAGTCAATGACCGTGCATATTCACTGCCAATGAAAGACCCTAAAGCATACATTGACTTTGACACAGCACTTGCAGTGTGCCGCAGAAAGGGTGAGGGCTGGCACCTTAACCAGAACGGCGTTTTTGCCGCTATCAATCTTTGGTGCATGAAGAATGGATTTACACCACGGGGCAATACAAACTGGGATAGAAGCTATGAAAAAGCGTATGAAAAGGGCGTAAATACATACGTTGACGGTTCACATGGCGGCGGCAGAACTGCAACGGGTTCCGGTCCGGTAACATGGAACCATGATGGAAGCCCGGCTGGAATTGCTGACCTTTGCGGCAACTGCTGGGAGTGGGTATCTGGTATGCGCATTGTTGATGGTGAAATTCAGATTATCCCATACGGAAACGCCATGAAGTCTGACTGCAACATGGGCGCAAATAGTACAGAGTGGAAAGCAATTAAGCCGGACGGCACACTTGTTGCACCGGGAACGGTTGGCACTTTGAAGATTGACAGAACCAGTGCGAGTGACGCAACGCTGCGTATCAACACAAGTGTCACAACACAGACAACAGACAGCAATGACACAAGCGTGCCATTCAAAGACACAAAGGCAGTAAGCGGCGTAACCATTCCGCAAATTTTGATTGCGTCGGGCTTATATCCAGACGCAGGACAGACGACGCCGGGCAGATTTTGGGCAAGAAATAACGGCGAAAGACTGCCTCTCCGCGGTTCGGGTTTCAGCAACGCTTCCTACGGCGGTGCTGGTGCGCTGAACTTGTACCACGCCCGTTCTGACGTCGGCAGCAATGTGTCCTTGCGTTCCGCTTTATATGAATAACTGGAAACTGGGAACTGATAAACTGCGGGGCTTACGGCAGTAAGCCCCATACTACAAAAATACAATAAAGGTGGTTTAAGAAATGCCGGAAAACACAACAGAAGAAAGACCGCCGCAGCTGGACAATGTGCGAGATAACGCCACACAGGAAGACTTCAAAATGAAAAATAAAGTGTGGGAAATGCTGGAATATGCAGGACCACAGCTTGAAGAATTTCCCAGAGCAAAAAGAGGGCTTGCACAGAAGATAGACGGAACCATGCTGGATATTTTGGAATTGGTCATAATGCTTGAAAACAAGCACTATAAGAAAACGACACTTGGAGAACTGGACACGAAAGTTGATGTGCTGCGGCATTTGATAAGACTTGCGGCGAGTACAAAATACACACGTAGCGGCAAACCGTGTCTGCCGATGAAGAAATATGAAATGATGGCAAGATATATCAATGAAATAGGCTGCATGGTGGGCGGCTATTATAAATCACTGAACGGCAGCACTTCCGGGAATGGGAGTGCTGCAAAATAAGACTGGTAAAAGGCAGGGTAACACCTGCTTTTTATATTATGGGAATAAGCCGTTAATAGAGGACTTGCCGTGCCTATCCGGGGTTCGAGTTTCAACAACACTTCCAACGGCGGTGCTGGTGCGCTGAACTTGAACAACGCCCGTTCTAACGTCAACAACAATGTGTCCTTGCGTTCCGCTTCACCCCATTTCTGCCAGCAGTCGTGCCCACAAGTGGACACGTCCAGTGCGTCTGGGTTAAAGGGGTTTATTTCCATTCCAAAGGCTGCCAGCCGGGAGCCGTAGGAAAAAGATTGAATAGCCGTAAAGATAGTTAGTAAGCCGCAGGGCTGAAAGTCAGAGCCGGGAAGACTGGCGCTGAATGTATATATCACGTTTGAGTTGCGGAAGAACCGCAATTTGATTTGTACGGCAGATTTTAACAACAGGAGGGAAAAGAAATTGCACAAAATCAAAAACATTTTCCCTATGATTTACGACTTTGAAAATCTTTTCAATGCGTACAAAGCCGGGATAAAGTGCAAACGGTACAGACCAGATGTAATGGCGTACACGGATAAGTTAGAAGAAAATCTGATTGAATTACAGAATGAATTTATCTGGCAGACATACACCGTGGGACGCTACAACATATTTTATGTTTATGAGCCGAAAAAGCGCATGATTATGTCACTAACATTCAAAGACCGTGTGGCGCAGCACGCTATATATAGCCAGCTGAACCCATATTTTGAAAAGCAGTTCATTTCTGACAGCTACGCTTGCAGAGTAGGCAGGGGAACACACAAAGCAGTCAACCGCCTGCATGATTGGTTGAAACAGACTGACCGGAAACCGCAGCGTTTCTATTATTTGAAACTGGATATTGCAAAGTATTTTTACAGAATAGACCATGAAGTATTGATGGACATTTTGCGGAAGAAGATTGCTGATGAAGATTTGTTGCACGTCTTGTCAGTAATAATAAACTGCGAAGACACAAACTTTGGTCTGCCGCTGGGTGCCGACATTGGCGACGTGGCGTTTGATGAATTGCTGGGAGAAGTTGGGCTGCCTATTGGCAATCTGACTTCACAAATGTTTGCGAATTTGTATTTGAACGAACTTGACCAGTTCTGCAAACACAAACTGCACCTGCATTATTACATACGCTATATGGACGACATTATAATTTTACACCCAGACAAAAAGTATCTGGAAAAGATAAAGAATAAGATTGCGGACTTTCTGGGAAACAAGCTGCATTTACAGCTTAACAAGAAAACCTGCATAAGACCAACCAGCATGGGTATTGAGTTTGTGGGCTTCCGTATTTGGTCAACACACGTAAAATTGCGCAAGAAGACGGCAAAGAAGCTGAAACGTAGATTGAAATATATGTTTGCAGCATATCACGCCGGAGAGATTGACAAAGATACACTGGATAGGTCCGTTGCTTCATACCGGGGCATATTACAGCATTTCAACAGCTACGGTATGCGTCAGAGCCTAAACGAACTGTACTTGCAGGAAATGGGCAAGCCATATCCAGAACCGGAGAAGAAGCCAGCCAGCAAATGCGGTCTATTCTGCGGATATTACGGCAGCACTGATGATTATATCAAGCAGCCAGAAGAAAAGGAGGTGACGGACAGTGGAAGCAATACAGACGCTTAACCCAGCGGACGTCTGGGAAATGGTGCAGAAAGCTATTGTATGGCTTGCGGGAATTGGGATTGTTATTGACATAACGCCGGGAATTAAAGTACAGCCCGTGCGTTGGTTGATTAAACAGCTGGGAAATCTTATGAACCACGACATGAAAGAACAACTGGACCAGCTGCAAAAAGACTTTACAGACCACAAGGTTGACAGCTGGCGTATGGAAATTCTGGAATTTCAAAGCAGTTGCATAAATCACAGACGCCATACAAAAGAAGAGTTCGACCATATCATTGACATACTGGCAAAGTATGACAAGTACATCAAAGACCGCAAGTTGACAAACGGGCAAGTTGACGTTGCGCATGAATACATACTGGAAATATACAAAGAGTGTATGCGCACAAATGATTTTGCTTTGTCAAAGCCGGAAGAAGAACAATAGGAGGTACAAAAACAGCAATATGAAAAGTTTAATATTTTTTATCATTGGATTTGCACTGGCATTAGCAGTGCTTTTTTTATGGAATTTGCAGTATTTCAGACAGCGCAGAAAGAAGAGAAAAGAAGAGTTGCAGGAACACCCGGAGCGAAAGACCAGCGCAACAAAAATCATTATCTTTTCAATTCTGGCGACCTATTACATAGCATTTGCCGTGGGCGTGTGGGTAGTGGTCACAAAGGATTTTTACCAGTTATCAGTCCTTTTGACGTTCGTTGGCGGGGTAACTGCTGCCGCAGTAGCGTTCTACTGCTGGAAAGCAAAGGCAGAAAACCTGCTGAAAATCAAAGCTGCATACCCGGAGTTGTCCGGCACGCTGTCTGACTTTTCAAGTATGACGCAGTAGCGCCGGGGAGGTATAAGACATGGGACTAATAGGAAAAACAACGCCAGAAAAGATTTGGAATTTTTTGAAATCAAAAGGGCTGTCCAGTTGTGGGGCAGCCGGATTGATGGGGAACTTATATGCAGAAAGCGGGCTAAACCCGCAGAACTTGCAGAACAGCTATGAAAAGAAGCTGGGGCATACTGACGCAAGCTACACAGCAGCCGTGGACAACGGCAGCTATGGAAACTTTGCAAGGGACGGCGCAGGCTATGGGCTGGCGCAGTGGACATACCACACCAGAAAAGCCGCTTTGCTGGAATATGCAAAAGCCGCCGGGAAGTCTATTGGCGACCTTGAAACACAGATGGGGTTCCTTATGAAAGAATTGACAGAGGCTACAAAGCCACACTGTCAGTATTAAAGAGCGCACAGACCGTCATTGCTGCTTCAAATGCAGTGCTGACACAGTTTGAGCGCCCGGCAGACCAGAGCGACACGGTGAAGACAAAGCGTGCAGGATATGGGCAGAAATACTATGACCAGTACGCAGCCGGAGCCGTTAGCAATAAAAAGAATGGAGGTACAAGCAATATGAATGTATCAGAAGTAAGAAAGAAATTTGCAGCAAGGGCGGCAGCGTATGTGGGAGTGAAAGAGGGTACAGCAGCACACCACGCAATCATTGACGCCTACAACAACCACAAGCCGTTAGCGCAGGGGTACAAAGTGACATACCGTGACGCATGGTGTGCAACCTTTGGTTCAAAGATTGCTATTGAAGCGGGCTACACAGATATTATCCCTACGGAGTGCAGCTGTGACCGTCAGATTAAGTTGTGGCAGCAGATGGGGCGCTGGTGCGAGAATGACGCAAAGGTGCCGGAACCGGGCGACTATATCTATTATGACTGGGACGACAACGGCGCTGGTGACTGCACAGGCAGTTCAGACCATGTGGGCGTTGTAGAAAGCTGCAACGGTAACACTATCACAGTTGTTGAGGGCAACAAGTCCAATGCCGTTGGAAGAAGAACACTGGAAGTCAACGGGCGTTATATCAGAGGTTATGGCGTGCCGGACTTCTCAAAGAAAGCAACCAGCGAACCTGCAAAGCCTGCGGCACCTGCAAAGCCTGCACAGGGAACAGCCGGGGAACAGGTATACACCGTGCAGAGAGGTGACACACTTTCTGGCATTGCTGCAAAGTATGGCACCACATACCAGAAGTTAGCAAGCTACAACGGAATTGCAAACCCTAACGTCATTAGTGTTGGGCAGAAAATCAAAATTCCGGGAAGCGGCGTGCGTACATACACCGTGAAGAGAGGTGACAGCCTTTGGGCTATTGCAGCAAACCAGCTGGGCGACGGTTCCAGATACAATGAAATTAAGACCATGAACGGTCTTACAAGCAACACCATTTACGCTGGGCAGACATTGAAGCTGCCTGCATAATCAACAGGAGGAAAAGAACATGAATGAAGTTATTTATGCAGCTGTATATTTTGCCGTAACACTGGGGGCGTTCCTGCTTGGCAAGTACGTTTTCCCAAACATTCCGAAGACAGTCACAGACAAGCTGGGTGAACTGTCAGAGTGGGCAGCAAAGTTTGTGGAATGGGCAAAAGAGTTCAAAAAGGACAAGACCGGAGAAGAGAAGATGGCAGCAGTTGTGGAGCAGTTGAAGAAGATTGCTGATGAAGCCGGGCTGAATGTCACAGAAGACCAGCTGAAAGCCATTGCACAGACGGCATACAATGCCATGAAAGCCGGAGAGAAAGAAAGCAACACCGCAGAACCGCTGGAAGCACTCACAGCCACACCAGCTGCAACGGTAGTGATTAACACCACGGCACCAGTGACAACAACAGAGAAAGTGGCTATTGCCACAGACAATGTGCCGGAGGGCGCAACGGAAACCAACGCAGACGGAACAGTGAACCTTTACGACGCAGCCGGGAACATTACCGGGAGCGTGACAAAGGAAGAAGCAGAGAAGATGGCGGCAGAAGTCACAAAGATTGTTGACGAAAAGGGAAACACGCTGACAGACCTTAAATAATGCCGCTGACGCTTTGCAGAATAAGCCAGAATAGGAAGAAAAGACCGTAAGTGGATAAATACACCACTTGCGGTCTTTTTGCGTTTACGGGGCAAATACGGCGTTATATCGGTTTATATGTGTAATCAATGCCGTTTTCAACAGCTTTGATACTGTCTATCTGGTCTTTATAGCAGCCACGGGCAGCAGTCACACTGGCTTTTCTGACGGCTTCATTTTGACTTCTGGCGCTTATGTGCAACCAGTCAATGCGGACACCATCATTGTTCACAATGGATATTGCAAAAGATTTGTGAGCAATGCGCTTCACAGAACCTTTGCCGTTGCACTGGTAGCAAGGACCAGTCATGCCGGATTTATAAATGAATTTGCCGGAACCATTGCACTTGCTGCAAATAACAATATCTGTTTTCATAATCATTCACCATTCTTTCTGCTGGCTGCTATGCAATAGCAACCAGTCTTTCTGCACCCATTTTTCTTTCACGGACAACGCCATCTTGATTGCTTTTCAGAAGACAAGTGATTGTCTTTCCGGTCTTGCTTGGGATAAGGTCAACCACGGTGCTTGTATATCCGTAGTTCCACATGATAACGTCCCCGGTCTTTAATTCTTTTACTGCCTTTGCTTCCTGCTTGTTATATATTCCTTGAAGTTTTACTGTCATTGCTTTGCCCTCCGTGTTCTGTATTTCTTTAACTGTCTTTATTATATACTTACGGAAGTATAAAAGCAATAGACACAATGCACAAACTTACGGAAGTATAATTGTATAATATGTATACTTCCGTAAGATAAAAGCATTTTACATGGTGCCGATAAAATCAGAACTGGTCAGCGCCCAGAATTGCGCAGCGTGGATAGTTGGAAACTTTGGAATTTCCCATGTGATATTATCGTACACAATTTTATATATGCCATTCTGGTTGACTGTCAGATAATATTTATCAGTATCAGTCTTGCGGTCTGCCGGGTGCGTGTCCTGCACCATGAATGAAAGCCCGTTCTTTCTAAAGCGTCTGTTATAAGATTTTGCCATATTATTTCACCTTTTCTTTATGGGCGGCAGCAGCGCCGCCCGTGTAATATTTAATCAAGCACACATTCCATTGATATTGGATATTGCGCTTTCAGCTTTTTAAATGCCTTTTCAGTGACACGATAGGAAAGCCAGTTTTCAATTTGTTGCTTGCAGCCAGCCACCCAGCAGACTTCCTGCTTTGTAATGCCCCTGCCTTTGAGTTCAAGCGGGGTATCTACAATGTAATGGTTGCCGTAATGTGAAAGTCTGGCTTCCAGCTTTACGTCTGGTTTGCGCTGTCCCATTTCCGGGGTGTAGCAGTGAAGCCCGTTTATTCTATCTTCCATGTAAATAATTTTTCCCATATCGTTTGCCCTCCATGTGCTTGATTTCTTTAACTGTCTTTATTATATACTTACGGAAGTATAGAAGCAATGGGCAGAATAAACAAATATACTTCCGTAAGATTGTACAAAATGTATACTTCCGTAAGAAAACAAAGTGTGATATACTGAATAAAACAACAGGAGGTGCAGACAATGTCAGATACAACAGAAAAGAAATATATACCAAGAGGACCTGCGGCGACGGTAGCAAAGAATAAATACCGTGATAGCAATTATGACCGCATGGAACTTGCGGTGCCAAAGGGTATGAAAGCCCGTATCAAAGAAATAGCAAAGGCGCAGGGCTATTCTTCCCAGAACAACTATGTTGTGGAAGCGGTGAAAGAGAAATACAAGCGGGACACCGGGGAGGAATTGACGTGGCAGAAAGAGTAAAAGAACAGGAATTTGAAACGGGCTTTTTGCATGGCTGGGACGGCTCGGACTGCATATATTATACAGACGAAAAGTGCCTATATTATAATGACGCAGAAGCACCGTGCCACCATTGCCACCACTACACATTGGAGGAGCAGAAGAAAGAAGCCAGAGAAGCGGCAATGGCAGCAGGAGCAGAGGTGCTGGGCGAAGAATGGAAGCCGGGAACACTGGAAAACGTGAAAAGACAGGTTGAAAACGCCTACACAGATTTAAAAGGGTGTGGACTATACAAAGAAGAAAAGCATTTCAGAAATGGAATGGACCTCATGTATAATAATGTGATTGACATTATAAATTCAGAACTGGGGAGGAAGTAGCGTGGAAGAAAAGCGGTGCTGCATAATTCATAATTACTATGTATGCCCGGTATGCAAAACGGGGTACTGCAAACCGTTTGGAGAGGTGAAAACAAGACCAATACAGAAATGCAGGAAGTGCAATAAAACTGTTAGAATGACAATAAATGGAAAATAATTAAAAAAACTATTGACAATATACTTCCGTAAGTATATAATAAAGGCAGTTAAAGCAATAGTGCTTAACACAAAAAGTCAATACAATTCAATACGGAGGAAATCAAAATGGCAGAAATGACAAAGAAAGCATTAAACAAAATCAAGGCAGCAGCGTTCACAGAATTTAAGCAGGGTTTTTCAGAGGAAGAATTTAGAAACCTGTTCGCAGGCGGCAAGAACGTAGTGACAGCGTGGAGAATTACAGAGGGAACAAAAAGCAAGATTGTGATTACACAGTATGACACGCAGATTAACACGAACACTTTACAGCAGGACGGCTTCACAGAAGCAGCAACAGCAGAAAAGCTGTTCTATGCTGACCGCCAGACAAAGACACTGGAATTTGTAGGCAGAATGTAAAAAGACATTCCCGGCAGGTGGTAGGCTTGCCGGGAGGAATGGGGGCATTGAATGATAAACAAAGAAGCGGCGGCAGAATTTGCAAATAAAAACTGCGTGCGGTCAAATTGCTTCATGTGCAGAGAGGGTGACAAGTACGAAACATACAGAAAATGTCCGTTTTTGCCGTTGAAGCTGATTGCAAGAGAAAGAACGGTCACGGAAGAAGACGCGCCAGACAATATGGGAGAATAACAAAACCCCGGCAGGCAGCAGGCTTGCTGGGGTTCGTTGCAGAGGGGTACACAGTCAGTGTGTAGCCTTTTTATATTTGTACTAACTTAACACTGCCCACAGGAAATCTTGATTCTAAGACCAGTGATGAGGTAATCGCTCTGCTTAAGATGACAGCAAAAAAATATGGACAGACAATTGTAATGATTACCCATGATGACGAAATTGCACAGGTCGCTGACCGTATTCTGGTGATTGAGGACGGACAGGTGGTGGATTTCAGATGAAGACAATAAGCAGGATTGCATATAGCAATGACAAAAGGAACAGGACAAGAAGTATACTGATCATGATGGCAATCTGTCTGACCACGATGCTGCTTGTTATCATCAGTACTGTGGGAAATGGGGTAATTCATTTACAGAAAAGTCAGGCGGCAAGCTCATACGGAAGCAATTATGGTCTGTTTGTTTCCGCAGACGGATCGCAGTTAAAAGAAGTAAACCGCCGTGCGGAAATAGATGCTACAGGCACTATGTGCACCGAAGGTATCATAAAAGGCAATGAAAAAGGCGGGTTTGTCTGCATGGATGAGACTGTAAAAAAAATGCTTCCCTATAATAAAGAATATGAGTTAAAGGAAGGAAAGTATCCGGAAAAAATGCAGGAAATTGCCGCAGGAAGAGCATTTTTCCGTGCAATGGGGTATGGTGATGTAAAAGTCGGGGATCCGGTGACATTGGATTACCGCGCAGGGATGCAGTCAGAATATAAGCCGGAAGAATTTGTTGTCAGTGGAATCCTATATGATCGGGATGAGTATACCATCGAGTCATCTTATGTTGCTTTCGGGTCACAGGAGTTTTATGATGAGCACGTCGCAGAGAATGACAGACAGTATAATATTTATTTTACTTTAAATGATTCTGCAAATGTATCTATGAATAATATTGATTCGGTTATAAAGCAGATTGCAGCAGCCTGTGGGATCGAAGAAAAAAACGTTATAGTCAATGATCTCTATTTGCAATGGGTCTTGCAGCCGAGTTATGAAATGATTGTGGTTTGTGGAACTCTGATCCTTGGAATCGTGCTGTTTTCCGTTGTGGTCATTTATAATATCTTCCAGGTCGGGATCGCCCAGAAGGTTCAGGAGTACGGAAAAATCAAGGCGCTGGGTGCAACCAGAAAGCAGATGAAGCAGTTGATCTTTCGTGAGGGCATTCTTCTGTCGGTTCCTTCGATACCGCTGGGGTTGCTGTTTGGCTTTCTGATTGCAAAATGCGGTTTTAACTGGCTGGTAGAACAGGGGAACCTTGTATCAACCGGAACTGGCTCTATGGGAGTTCAAAATCAGCAGGTGCCTCTGTTTTCCCTGCCTGTTATGTTTCTCTGTATTTTCGTATCATTTCTTACCGTTGCTTTGGCACTGCGTAAACCAATGAAAATTGTTTCACGGATTTCACCTATCGAAGCAACACGGTATTTAGAAAATGCAGAAACACAAAAAAAAGGAAAACGAAATGGCAGAAAAAATGTCACCGTGTTTTCTATGGCAATGGCAAATGTAACGGGTAATCCCAAAAGAACTATTGGTACTATCCTCACAATGGGTTTTTCTTGCGTATTGTTTGTGATTATCTCTAATTATGTGGGAAATATTGACACGGAGCATGAAGCATGTCTTTCCGTTAATCATGGACAATTTGAACTACAGCTTGACTATTCTGCTGAGTATGATGAAAGATATCCGGAGAATAATCTGGATACGATTCTGACGGATAATCCATTGAATGATTCGCTGATTGAAGAAATCAAAAGCATTCCGGGAGTGACAGATGTCATGACGAGAGAGATAGTCTCTGTAAATCTGAACGGAACAAGATTTCCGGCTGCTGTTGTGAGTAAAAATGATTTTGATTTTATGCGCCAGGACGGGGATATTGGCTCTATGGACTATGATCAGGCGGTAAAGAATGGTGATATTTTCTTTGGCTGGTCAACGTGGATGGAACAAGATGGATATGCTCCGGGTGAATCCATTGCATTTGACTTTGAGAATGGAAGTGAAACCTATACCTATCAGGGAAAGATTGCAGGATCTTTTGTAAGCGCGGACACTTATCTTGTCATTCCGGAAGGTGTATATCGTTCCATGAATCCGAGAGGAACAGCCTATGGCTATCTGTGGGTGGACTGTGATAAAAAAGATGTGGCATCTGTAGAACAAAGTCTGAATACTTTGATTTCTAATACTTCGCATATAAAAATGGATACCTATCATGCACAGTTACAATCTGCCGAATTTGCAAGCAGCATGATGAAGCTTGGCTGTTATCTGTTTATGGCTATTGTAGGACTCATCGGGTTTATGAATATGGCGAATACCATGATCATGAATATTACGACAAAAAAGCAGGAATATGGTATATTACAGGCTGTGGGTATGACAAATAAACAATTAAATTTATGTCTGCAGTTACAGGGACTGATTTTTACGGTTGGCACCATATGTGTAGCACTTGTCGTTGGTCTGCCACTTGGCTACGTGCTCTTTGCCTATGCAAAGCATAATGGGATATTTGGAATGAATGTCTATCATGTTCCAATTACACCAATTCTTGCTATGATTTTGCTGGTCAGCCTTTTGCAGATTGTGCTTTCCTGCGTTTTAAGCAGTAATCTGAAAAAGGAAACGTTGGTTGAAAGAATAAGGTATCAGGGATAGCAAGTAACCAGGCTGTCACTCGGACAATGAGTGACAGCTTGGTTTGCGAGTATACGTCAAAAGATTCTGTGCCCTTGTATTTTCCCTTATCAGAGTTCGTAAACTTATATGGGAATATATAACACAAGGGAAAAAATAAGGGAAAGCTCACCTGTGACAAATCCAGTGTTTTCAAGGGTTTGCGGAGAATTTAATAAGAAAATATAACAGTTATTAAATCTCTTAAAACAGGTGAAATCTCAATCGGAATTTGATGAGGTGATAATATGAGCAAAAGTAAGAAGTTGACAAATACTGGAAGTTATAAACATCTTTGCAAATATATCATATCTATCAACTGTACACCGCCCTCATAAATTGGGTGGTCATAATTGTCAGTAAAGAAATGGGGAATCTTGTGAGAACGAACAAACCCACATTTTTCATAAAATGGTATCGTCAATGGACTGTCACCTGTTCCAACTTGCAAAACAGAATATTCATCTGCATATTTACTGGCAAGAAAATCAATTAGTGCTTTGCCATAGCCCTTTCTCTGATTTTCCGGATCGACTGCGATATTCTTGATTTCAAGTATTCCATTACCTTCATCGGTAACAACACATTCTGCTTTTTCATCATTGTCTTCAAGCACATACATAGTACCTTTTTCAAGATAGCGCTCAACCATGCTCTCCTGTTCATCAGCTAATAACAATAATGATATAAATTGCTTTTTATTTTCGTTCACTTCTCGGATTTTCATATCCATTACTCCGTCAAATTGGAATTGATCGTGCTCTGTCTTTCGCTAATGCAACTCCATTTTACTGTGCAAACATAAGTTATGCCCGTCTCAAGATTCGCTTTATATCATCCAGATTTTCAACAAAAAAGATTCCCTCCTGTCGCTCGTTAGAAGATAATCCTTTTTCAATCATATGATTTAGAAGTGCTTTCAAATCATCGTAGTAACCGTTCAGGTTGTAGAGAATGCAGGGTGCCTCCAGATGTTTCAAAGACACCTTCGACATTACCTCTGCAATTTCCTCCAATGTTCCCGTGCCGCCCGGGAAGGCAATAAAGGCTTCTCCTAACTCAATCATTTTGTTTTTTCTCTCAGACATATCCTTAGTCACAATCAGTTTTGTCAGTCCATCATGTTGAAACTCATTTTCAATAAAAAAATTCGGCTCAACACCCGTAACATCACCGCCTGCCTTCAATACACTGTCTGCCAATGCTCCCATTAAACCACCTTTAGAACCACCGTAAACAAGTGCATTTCCACTGTTTCCAATCCATGCCCCCAATTCCTCAACTGCTTTTCGTAAGCATGGGTCATTTCCTTCATTTGCCCCAAGATAAACTGTTATATTCATTAAAAATTTCCTCCTACAACTTCCGATTTTGGGATTATTTCTTAAACAGCTCAGAATGTGAACCAAGGCGATAAAGCATCAAAAGAAGAACTTCTCCACGAATCTCATAAATAAGCAGCCGGTCTGGTTCGATGTGACATTCACGCGTGCCTTTATAATTGCCTGTAAGATCATGATCTCTGTATTTTGCTTCCAGCATACCGCCATTCGCCAGAATATCGATTACCTCAAACAGCTTATCAAGATTTTTATTTTGCTTTTTGGCAAGCTTCAAATCCTTTTTAAATTGATTTGTAAACTGAATGTCGTATTTCATACATCGAGAGCTGCCTTAAGCGCATCCATACTGGAATAACGCGGAGTAGAAGGATCCTTCATCATTTTTCTGCCTTCCTCAATGGCAGCGGCTGTGGTAGCATTCGGTACTTCCAGTTTTAATTCAAAAGGAATACCATGCTCACGGATAGCGGTTCTCAGGAATATATTTACAGCAGTTGTCATATTCAGACCAAGCTCATTGAAGATTTCCTCCGCCTGATCCTTGATTGCCTTGTCTGTACGAATATTTAAATTAGTTGTTGCCATACAGAACACCTCCATTCAAGTATAGTATATGCAGAAATTCGTGTGATGTCAACACAATGTCATTATACAAGCTGTGAATTTTCTGTTAAAATGCATCGAAGTCCTTCTGCGTAGCAATCTGCGAATAGACTTTGTATCAAGAAGATTTATGCTGATTCAGAGCTTGAAGAAGATTCAACTATTCGGAATTTCCGAATAGTTACAAACGAGGTTCTCGTCAGGTCACACGCGATACCAAACACTATAACCTTCAAATGATCATTGCCGTAGTATGATATCGGATAAGTTGCCGGAGGATATTCAAAAGATGTACGATCACGCACATAAAGAATAAAGAAATGCCGCATATTTGCCCTTTAGAGACAAATATACGGCATTATTAGTATTCAAATGGAATGAAGGTTTAGTTTGTGGGTATAGAAAAAGCACCGTCCAAATAAACCTTGAACGATGCTCTGATAGTTAGCGGATTGTTGCTCAATCTTCTATCTCTTTATATTTTGTTTTATTGCAGTGGTCACTGCATCTATATTGAATGGCTTTGAAATGTGTCCGTTCATTCCAGAATCCAAGGATGCCTGTACATCTTCCTTGAAAGCATTTGCAGATTGTGCGATGATTGGAATTTTCGCAGCGTCTGGGCGCTCCTTGCTCATTGCACGAATTGCCCTTGCCGCCTGATGCCCATTCATTTTAGGCATCAGGACATCCATTAGAATCACATCATATGTGTCTGCTGGATTGTTGGCAAAACAAGCAACTGCGTCCTGTCCGTCTACTGCACGAGTTACATGCATACCTGCTTCTTCGAGCAGCGTGATTGCCAATTCCGCATTCAGCTCATTATCTTCTGCGAGAAGAACCTTTACTCCATTAAGGCTGACATCCTGTATCAGATTCAGCTCAGGTATCTGTTTTGGGTCTGCAAGTTCCATAGGAATTTCTACTGTAAAAGACGAACCACACCCTTTCTTGCTGTGAACCGTAATTGTACCGCCCATCAGTTCTACATATTGCTTGGAAATTGCCATTCCAAGCCCCGTTCCGGCATAATGTGTTCGTGCGCCGTTATCCTCCTGTGAAAAGGGTTCAAACAGCCTTTTCTGAAATTCTTCACTCATACCAATGCCATTGTCTTTTACCGCATAACTGCTTACAATATGCCGTTCGTCTATGCCCGGTTTGATACTAATTTCAAAAGTAATCGTTCCGCCATCTTTTGTAAACTTGACCGAATTGCTCAGAAGATTCGTCAATATCTCACGAATTTTTGTTGCATCCGTCAGAACATAAAGTTCTTTGGGGATGTTGCGATGTATCTCAAATGTTAAATCACGATTCAGTAGGAGTCCATCCACGATAGCAATCACATTATCTATTAGGACAGGCAAATTCTCCGGCTCAGGTGAGAAGCTTACCTTTCCGTTCTCGATACGGCTAAGATCCAGTACATTATTCAATAAAAACAGCAGATGCTCTGAACTTATTTTTACCTTTTGCAGACTATCGTGAATTTCAGATACATTTGTCTGGTTCAGTGCAATGTCCGTAAATCCGATAATAGCATTCATAGGTGATCGAATATCATGTGACATGTTAAGTAAGAAGGATGATTTTGCTCTGTTTGCGGTCTCTGCTTTTTCCGCAGCCTCGCGCAACAAAATCGTCTGTTCAATTTCATCTTCTCTTTTTCTTTTGTAGCCGATAAAGCAGACAGCACAAAGCAAAAACAGCACACATCCTGCCATAGCTCCAACATAAACGGATGCTCTTCTTGTTCGCTCTACAAGCCCATTCACAGACTGCATATCCATTTCAATGCATAAAGCACCAACTATTTCATCCGAATCGCCTGTTATAGGATAACAGGCTGTGAAAATAGGACCCCATGTCGTATCAACAATGTTCTGCGAATACACCGTTTCTCCTGAAAGAGCCTTGTTAATATACGGAATCATTTCATCTTCAATATAGTCTCCCGGATGTCTGACATCTCCTGCGTTGGGATCCAGACCGTCCACCACATAGATCAGCCTGTTTTCTTCATTTCGGGTGGCGGTGTATAAATATCTGGTTGAATTCAGCGTTCGAATTTCATTTAGAAACGAGGAAACCTTGTGATACATTTCTGTATTTTCATCAGATTGATGGCGGAGCGTGGCAAATTCTTCTCTTCCGATTTTTTTATTTGCCAATTTATGGATTGCATCTGCATTTTCTATATCACGTTTGAGTTCCGTTTCAAGGGCGATATCTGTATACGATTTTTGCAGAATATATGTATATGCTGATGCCAACAATGTGATTGAAAGCGTCAAAATTGCAAATAAACCTATGGAAAACTTGGTAAATCTCTGCTTTAACTCTTGGATGTCTTTGACTGACTTCTTGTCTGCTTGTGTTTTCATTCAATTTGACTCCACTTTTTATTTCATAGAAATATGTGGAAGGGGCTGATGTAAATACCGCATCTGCAGAGCGTGCATTTTTCCATCAGCTGATTCGCTTTTCAGATTTATCCTTTAATTGTTTCCTTATCCGTTCGGATGTTCAGATTTGTTGCTGACATACGCACAACCTCCACATGGCTTACAGTATACTCACATACTCGTGCCACGTCAATATAGTGTCATTATATGAGCTGTGAACTTTCTGTGAAAAGGCATCCATGTCAGATTGCGTAGCCATCTGCGAATAGCCTTTATATTCATCAGAAGGGTGATCCCTCTGGGATGGGGATTTATCCGTGGATATGCGGCTTTGCGGTATGAGAAGGCTTATTTTTTTGTTTGGGGTTTCAAACTTTTATGTGACAAACATAACTGTCTGTGTTATTATAAAAATGATATAAGCGAAAATGACTTTTGCGGAAACGAAAGTATCTTTATATTTTTTTATCCGTATACTTCCCATGATGGGGATAAATACTTGCAAAGTTGATTACTAATATTTTTTCATTATTACAGGTACAATAAGAACATGTAATAGCGGAAATGAGGTATAGTTACTTGCAGGTAGAGAAGTATATTGCGGATAAAATAACATCTTTATGTGAAAAGCGTGATATCAGTAAATACAGATTATCGCAGCTGTCGGGAATTTCCCAGTCGTCACTGGGAAGGATCATGGCGCAGGAAAACCTGCCGTCGCTGATCACACTTGAAAAAATATGTGCAGCTTTGGGCGTGACATTATCGCAGTTTTTTCAGGAAGGTAATTCAGAGAATCTGACAGAAAAACAGAAAGAAGTTCTAGGGATATGGAACGATCTGAATGCAAATGAGCAGGAAACAGTAATGTCAATGCTTCGTGGACTTCGGAAGTAGAAGAACAGTTCGAGTATATATATCGACTGTTCTTTTTTTGTTTTCAGGCGTTAAAACGGTAATGTTTTTCTTGTGTACAGTAGAGCGCTATAGTATAATAAAACCAGTTTTTTGCATAAGTTTAAAAGCTATAATAAGGAAATCGGCAAACCAGATGAAAGTCTGGGACGCAAAACTACAGGGCCTGTAAAATGGCAGCCAGTTGCATAAAATGAGGTGCACTGTCTGTCTGACAGTGCTTTTTTGTGGTGTTATTTCATAGACGTAACAATAATGACTTTATATAGGAAAGAATGAGGAAAATGAAAGTATGAAAAAGGCAAAACGTTGTCTGATAGCGGTGGTGTCAGGTGTACTTGCAGCAGCTGCTGTCTTGTCTGGATGTGGACAGTCAAAGAAAGAAGTATCTAAAAATGATGATCATCTTACCGTTTATCTGTGGGAAAATCGTTTGATGAAAAATATTGCACCCTATATCCATGAACAGTTTCCTGATCAGGATATCGAATTTATTATTGGTAACAATGATACCGATTTATACAGTTATTTTAAAGAACATGATGAATTACCGGATATCATAACAGTACGTCGATTTTCTGGAACAGATGCACAGGACTTACAGCCTTATCTTATGGATTTTGCTTCTTATGATGTTGTTTCTAAGTATTATTCCTATGCGGTGCAATATTATAAGAATGAGGAGGATGAAATCCAGTGGCTGCCAATCTGTGGTATTCCGCAGACGATCATTGCCAACAAAACACTGTTTGATCAGTATGGCATAAAGATTCCAGAAAATTATGAGGAATATGTACAGGCCTGTCAGCAGTTTTATGATAATGGCATAAAACCGTATTCCATGGATCTTGGTGAAGACTGGTCTAATAATGAAATCATCCAGGCAGCGGCAATCGGTGAGTTTACAAGCCTGGATGGTATTGAATGGCGAAACGGTGCAGAGACTGCAGCGGATGAAGTAAAGTTTGATGATACATTATGGAAACGTATTTTTTCAGAAACCAGTCAGTTTCTTAAGGACTCGCATTTTGGCAAAGAAGATATCAATATTGACATCAATACAGGAACCCAGATGTTTGTCGAGGGAAAATCAGCAATGTTTCATGGACATCCGACGGTTATGCAGCAGCTGCAGAAACAGATGGATGCGGAGCTGATCCGTATTCCTTACTTTTCACAGACATCGGATGAATCCTATGTGTATATGACTCCGTCATTAAACATTGCATTTAACAAAAACCTGGAAAAAGACCGGGAGAAACTGGATACTGCACTGGATGTGCTGGATTGTATGATTTCAGAAGAGGGGCAAAAGCTGATTGCGGATGGAAGCGGTGTTATTTCATTGAATACAGATGTTCCAACCATGATGCAGGATGTACCTGGACTGGAAGAGGAAATTAAAAATAATGCTGTTTATATCCGATATTCCGCTCAAAAATCATTTGATGCAAGTCTTGAGGCTGTTCACGGATTACTGTCAGGGGAAATGGATGAAACACAGGCTTATGATACTTTGCGCAGTGTAATGAATCGTAAAGTTCCGGAAGAAAAAGCAACGGTGAATTTTGAAAATGAATATTCCATTTCACTGAACGATAGAAATGGCCGTGATTCAGCATCTTCCATTTTAACTACGATCAGAGAAGAAAATGATGCACAGCTGGCTCTGGCACCATATTATTATTTCACTTCTTCTATGTATAAAGGAGAATGCACCAATAGCCGGGTTGGCATGATGACAGCAAAGAGTTCAGATACAGCATTATATTTTACAAAAATTAGTGGTAAACAGGTTTGTGAACTCGTGGAAAATTATTTCGCCGATGCGGATGAGAATTTTTATGTAACCAATAAATACGAATTACCAATTGCATCCGGTATGAAAATTATCGTCAATCAAGCGGAAAGTGGATTTTCATTAAAGGACTTGACAGTTAATGATAAGAAAATAGACAAAGAAAAGGAATACTCGATTCTTCTTACAGACACCACAATGTCTGTTTTGAAAAAAATAAATCCGAAATGTGAGATTGAGCAGCTTAAAGATACAACATTATCAAGTGCATGGATCGAAGCAATGTCAAAAGGACAGCAGCCGTCAGCACCGGAAGATTATATAGAGGTTGAACAGTAAAAGTGGAGATAGAACAAACGGTAAATAAAAGAAAAAAAAATAACAAGGCTGTTGCTTATACTACTTATTATTCTTTTAAGCGTAGTTTGTATAAAGTATCTTATAAGTAAGTCTAGCAAGTATATCAGTGAAAATGGAAAAAGCAGTATGGGAGCTGTTGTTGAGCAGATGCAGCAGACCTATGATCTTCAAGTGAGTGGGTACTACAGCCAGCTGCAGTTGGTTAAGGAATTTTTACTTCATGAGAGGGAGCTGTCTCTTGAAACGGATATGAACAAAAGTTTCTTTGAAGCATGGGAAAAAGAATCGGAAAGTACACTTATATTCCTTCGGGAAAATGGTCAGGCAATATCAGCAGGTGGAACAAAAATGCGGATTGATATGCCAAGTAAATTTCTGCTGGACTTAAAGAATGGATACAATATTGGAAAACTGGTGCGTGTTGATTATGATCAGAAGAAAAAAGACGGTTATCTGGTTGCGATTCCATGTCAGGAATATACTATCAATGGGGAAACTTATACGGCAATTGGAAGCGTGTATGATCATTCGAAACTGGATTCCATGTTAAAACTGAAAGGTTATGACGGGAAAGCATATTTGTTCATTCTGGATAATGACGGAAATATTACGTATACGAACCAGAGTGGTGATAAATACCTGCGTAATTATTCCCTGTTAAAACATTTAAAAGGAGAACAGGCTATTACAGAAGAAGAGGCTGATTTGTTCAAAAAGAAGTTTAATAACAGAGAATCCGGAGTTGCACTTTTGGGAAAACAGAACCCCTATTATCTGGGGTATTGCCCGATAGAAAGCAACAACACCATTTTGGTATGTATTGTGGAAAGGGGAGTTGTTGACAATGTGCTGAGGGATTACCAGAAAACGGTGTTGTTTACAACAATACTCATGGCAGGTTATATATTTTTACTTTTTGCCGGATTATTCTACAGTATTTCCAGACTTAGTCTTGCAGATCAAAAAGCAGAATATGAAAAAAGAAATAATGAACTTCATTTACAAACAATGAAGGAAATGGAAGTAGTCAATCAAAAACTGAAAAAGGCAAAGAACGTTGCAACAGAGGCTTTGCAGACAGCTGAAAATGCAAATAAGGCGAAAACGGATTTCCTGTCTAATATGTCACATGATATTCGTACACCTATGAATGCAATCATTGGTATCACATCTTTGATCAGACATGATGCAGGTAATAAAGCAAAAGTTATAGAGTATGCAGAAAAAATAGACATTTCATCACAGCACCTGTTAGGAATTATCAATGATGTTCTGGATATGAGCAAGATTGAGGCAGGAAAAACAGTCTTCAAGTATTCTGACTTTTCTATTCTGGATCTTGTACAGGAACTTGACACTATATTTCATACTCAAATATATGAAAAGCAGCAGACCCTTACAATCATAAAAGAAAATATTCAGCATGAGTGGGTGAATGCGGATCAGGTTCACCTGATGCAGATTTTCAGCAACCTGCTTTCCAATGCAGTGAAGTATACCCAGGAAGGTGGGGAAATTCAGTTCTTTGTAGAAGAATGTGAGACAAAGTCATCTGTCTATGCAAAGTACCGTTTCTTAGTTAGCGATAATGGTATGGGAATGTCGGCAGATTTCAAGGATACAATTTTTGATGCGTTTACCCGTGCGGAAAGTTCCCTTACAAATAAAATACAGGGAACCGGACTTGGAATGGCGATTACTAAGAATCTGGTTGAGGCAATGGGAGGTACCATTGATGTGGAGAGTGAACCAGGACAGGGAAGCTGTTTTGAGGTTCTCTTGGATCTGAAAATTGCAGAGGATAGAACGGTTGCTCTGGCGGCACAAGAAGAAACAGATGAGCAGGATGGAAATATTCTGCAGGGAATGAAATTCCTGTGTGCAGAGGATAATGAGTTGAACGCGGAGATCCTGATAGAACTGTTAAAAATTGAAGGTGCGGAATGTACCATTTGTGAAAATGGCGAAGAGATTTTGGAAGCATTTGAACAGTCTGCTCCAGGTGATTATGACATGATTCTGATGGATGTGCAGATGCCTGTTATGAATGGTTATGATGCAACGAAGGCAATCCGCAGAAGCTCCCATGAAGCGGCAAAGAAGATTCCAATTATTGCAATGTCTGCCAATGCGTTCTCGGAGGACGTTCAGCATTCTCTGGCAGCCGGTATGAATGCACATATTTCAAAACCGGTTGAGATGAAGGTGCTGGAAAAGACGATCAGAAGCATAAAATCTGGTGGGGGGGGGGTACCGAACCGCAGGTCACTGAACAGTGACAAATGGATTTGATGCGACAGTGCAATTTTATTAAACCAGAAGGTTGACAAGGAGATTTAATATGATTTCGAGAGCAAAGAAATATGTGGCAGTGTTACTGTTTTTTGTATGCGTGTGTATGCTGTTTTCTCCCCAGACTGCATATGCAGCCGAGGGCAGTTCACAGCATGAAACTGTCAAAGTCGGTTTCTTTGCCATGGATGGTTATCATGTGATGGATGAAGAAGGCAACCGCAGTGGGTATGGCTATGATTTTCTTCGGCTGATGGCCCGTTATTGGGATGTGGATTACGAATATGTCGGATATGATAAGAGCTGGGATGATATGCAGCAGATGCTTGAAGATGGCGAGATTGATATGGTAACATCTGCCCGCAAAACACCGGACAGAGAAGAAAAGTTTGATTTTTCACGTCCAATCGGAACCAATTATGGGATGCTGACCGTCCGCAGTGACAACAGCACGATTGTGGACGGCAATTACAGCACTTACAACGGTATGCGTGTGGCGCTTTTGAACGGAAACACCCGGAATGAAGAGTTTGCGGATTTTGCAGACAACAAAGGATTTACATATGTTCCATCTTATTTTGATACGACCACAGAAATGGATGAAGCCCTTCAGAGCGAAAAAGTTGATGCGATTGTTACCAGTTCTCTGAGAAAAACAAACAATGAGCGAATCGTGGAGAAATTTGGCAGCAGCGATTTCTATGTCATTGTTAAAAAGGGCAATACAGAATTGCTGAATGAGATCAATTATGCGATCGATCAGATGAATGCGGTTGAGGGTGACTGGAAAACGACGCTTTACAATAAAAATTATGAAAGCATCGAAACTAAGAATCTGGAATATACGGAGAAAGAAAAAAGTATTATTTCACAGTATTCCAAGGACAACCCGCTTCATGTTCTGTGTGATCCGACCCGTTATCCATATTCTTATAATGAAAATGGTGAGATGAAGGGTATTATCCCGGATTACTTCCGGAAAATTGCAGACTATGCCGGGATTTCCTATGAGTTTCTTACACTTGTCACCAGAGATGAGTATATTGCTTATCAGAAAAATAAGGAAACCACAGATATGAGCATCGATGCACGCCTGGAAACAGATAACTATGCTGAGACGAAAAAATGGGGGATTACTGCACCTTTCATTACGATGCAGCTGGCAAGGGTGACACGGCGTGACTTTGATGGGAAAATTAATGTTGTTACTACTGTTGACCAGACAGTATCAAATTCAATTGAAGATGCAATGGCACCCGGTGCAGAAAAACTGATGTGCAGTACCCGACAGGAAATGATGGAAGCTGTCCGTAAGGGTAAAGCAGATGCTGCCTTCGTCTACTATTACATGGCACAGGCGTTTGTGAACAGTGACACTACAGGCACCATGACATATACTCTGCTGGAACAGCCTACATTCACCTACCGCATGGTAATTTCATCAACTGAGAACCATGCGCTGGCTGGTATTCTGACGAAAGCAATGTATGCCATGCCCCAAAATCTTGTTGAAGATCTTGCAGCACAGTATACCACATACAAAGCAACAGAGCTGACATTTGTTGACTGGATCCGTCTGCATCCTGTTGTTACTGTTTTGGCTCTTCTTATTTTTGGAGGGCTGCTGACTACTATGGCTGTGATAATGGTGCGTCTCAGTGCAAGAAAAAAAGCTCAGAAGACGGCTCAGGAGAAAGCTGAGGAAATGGCGGAATTGGCAGAGCATGCACAGGCTGCAACCAAGGCAAAAACAGCATTTCTGTCACATATGTCCCATGATATGAGGACACCGATGAATGCAATCATAGGATTTACCGGTATTGCAATGAAAAACAATCCGTCAGACGAGGTGAAAAATTGTCTGGAAAAGATTGACGAAAGCTCAGAGCATTTACTGTCGCTGCTCAATGATGTATTAGATCTGACCCGCATCGAAAGTGGAAAAGTGAAATACAATCCGGTACCGGCGGATGTGAAAAACATTACAGATTCTGCATTGGATATTACAAAAGGCTTTCTTACGAACAGGGATATCAACTTTAAGATTCAGCGTGAAGGAGCAAAGATTCCAAATGTACTTGCGGATCCTGCACGCCTGCGTGATGTGCTGGTCAATATTCTGAGCAATGCCGTAAAATACACTCCGGATGGAGGGACGATTACATTTGAAGCCCGGTGTCTGGAAAAGGGCGGGGATGGATATATAAATATGCGTTACCGTATTTCGGATACTGGTATTGGCATGAGTGAGGAATTTACAAAAGAAGTTTTTGAGGAATTTGCACAGGAAGATTCCGATGTGAGAACGCAGTACCATGGAGTTGGACTGGGGATGGCTATCGTAAAGAAGTATGTAGATATGATGGGTGGAACCATTTCCGTGCAGAGTAAAAAGCATGAGGGAACCACATTTACTGTGGATATTCCTTTGGAAATTACAGATAAGGAATGTAGTAAGTCAGACACAGGTATTTCTGAAAAGGTGAATCTTACAGGTGTGAATGTCCTTCTTGCAGAGGATAATGAACTGAATGCAGAGATTGCTGCCGTGCAGTTGGAAGAGTTCGGGATGAATGTAGAAAGAGTTGTGGATGGAAAGAATGCTGTTGAGATTTTCAGAAATCATCCGGAAGGCACATTTGATGTAATCCTGATGGATATCATGATGCCTGAAATGAATGGTTATGAAGCAGCAAAAGCAATCAGGGCAATGAATGACAGACCGGATGGAAAAAACATTCCTATTATAGCAATGACAGCTAATTCATTTGCAGAAGATGTTCAGGCATCACTGGATGCAGGAATGAACGCACATTTGTCAAAGCCGATTGTGATTGATGAAGTTATAAAAACGATTTTAAGGTATGTATATAATTGATTCGCAGAGGTTCATGAATTAGTGGAATACAATTGACAGGAGGACTAAAATATGACAATGCAAGAGTGTTACGAAGCTATTGGAGGAAACTATGAAGCTGTCTTGGGACGCCTTCACAGCGAAGCACTGATTCGGAGATTTGCATTAAAGTTCCTTGAAGATCAGAGTTATATACAGTTAAAACAGGCATTGGAAAATAAAAATTATGAAGATGCTTTTCGCGGTGCACACACACTGAAAGGGGTGTGTCAGAATCTTTCTTTTGACCGTCTGTATGAGGTTAGTCATGAGTTGACAGAACTTTTGAGAGATAGAACCGGAGAGCAGCCGGGGATACCGGAAGCAATGGAAAAAGTAACAGAAGTATATGAGATGACAATTGAAGAAATAAAGAAGGGGCTGTAGTATTAAGTAATGCGACATGACTTTCTGCCTTGAATCAAGTGCTTGGAACATCATAAAAATGAGTGGATAAAGGAAACAAAATGTCGATTCACCAATAATTGGCCAAAGCGAACGTGGGAAAACTCCACCGCTCCCAGCGCATGACCGATTCGCTTCGGTGCTTCCGGCTCTGCTTCCATCTCCGGCTCATCCAGCAGCTCATATACCCGCTCCATGGAGGCCAGCGCCGATTGCAGAGAGTTTGTCATATAGGAAAGCTCTGTGATCGGTTCGCTGGACATGTTCATGTACTGGAAAAAGGCCTGGAACGTGCCGGGGGTCAGGCTGCCTTTTATAAGCATCCCACCGCCGAGGATCGCAATCCATGTGTCTGCCCTCCACGGCAATGTTGATCTTGTCGGCGGTGATGGTAGGGATCAGCAAAGCGCCTGCCGCATTCGCCAGCGTGACAAGTAGGATGAATACACACTTGCCGCGATAGGGGTTGAGAAATAGCAACAGATTTTTGAAAGATGAATCACGCTTTCCACAGACTATGGAGGTTGCAATAAGCGTAGACCGCTTCGACTTCATCGCCCTCGCAGAGAGCGAAGCAGACCTCCGGCTTTTCGCCGGGATGCAGTTCCTTGCGCTGATTGCCTTGCTTGGTCTGGAGAGATACCCATTCGATGTAGTGCTCCGGCAGCATAGGATGCTCCAAGGAGCCGACCTTGACATGGACGATGCCGTTTTCTACCGTCCAGACGGGAACATGCTTCTCCACGGCGGCGTCGGTGGTGCCGGGAACGATCTCGCTCATCGGCTCGCCGCAGCAGATGACGGGAACGCCCGTGTCCTTGACCTTGGCAATGATGTTACCGCAATGCTTGCAAATGTAAAACTTCTGCTCCATGATGATTCTCCTTTTCTTTCTTTAATAATTTTCCGCGTGGATCTCAAAATAGCTCTGGGGATGATTGCAGGCAGGGCAGACTTCCGGCGCTTTCTCACCGATCACAATGTGGCCGCAGTTGCGGCACTCCCATACCTTGACCTCACTCTTTGCAAAGACCTCCGCCATCTCCACATTGTGCAGCAGGGCACGGTAGCGCTCCTCATGGTGCTTTTCAATAGCGGCAACCAGACGGAAGCGCTGCGCCAGTTCATGAAAGCCTTCTTCATCGGCGGTTTTGGCAAAGCCGTCGTACATATCCGTCCACTCGTAGTTCTCGCCCTCAGCGGCAGAGAGAAGATTTTCAGAGGTATCGCCAATGCCGTTCAGTTCTTTGAACCACAGCTTAGCATGTTCCTTTTCGTTGTCAGCGGTTTTAAGGAACAACGCCGCGATCTGCTCATAGCCTTCCTTCTTGGCCTTGGATGCAAAATAGGTGTACTTGTTGCGTGCCTCGGACTCACCGGCAAAGGCAGCCATCAGATTTTTTTCGGTTTGAGTACCTGCGTATTTCGTTTCTTTCATGATCGATTCTCCTTTCGGTTTTCTGCTTTCATTATATTAGAATTATGATTTCACTCTGTGACAAAGTCACATCTATTTCAAACGATTTAGTCTGTTCTTATCCCGCAACGTGATCGCGCCTCGTCTTAGTTCTACGAGCCCGTCCTCCGAGAAGCTTTTGAGCATCCGCGCCACCGCCTCCCGCGCCGAGCTGATGTGCTGGGCGATCTGCTCATGGGTCATGCGTATCGTGTCGGAGTCAGTACGTTCCGCTTCGGCAAGGAGAAACTCTGCCAGCCGCCGATCCAATCCCTTGAACATGATCTGCTGCATCGCCCACATCACATCAGAAAAGCGTTTCCATTTCGTGTTCGGTCAAGGATGACCAGAACGGAAGCTGTGTCAGTGTTCGTTCCATATCAATGGCAGCTATGCTTGCCGCAGCCGTGGTTACCGCAGGTGTGACCTTTCTCGCCGTGCTCATGGTCATGGTGATCACAATGAACATTGGGGTCATAGCCCAGATTTCCGCTGAGCAATGCGCTCACCGCTGCATCAGCGTCCCCGCTGACACCGCCGTAGAGCTTGATGCCCGCTTCGGCCAGAGCTGCCTGGGCACCGCCGCCGATGCCCCCGCAAATCAAAGTGTCCACGCCGTTCTGCATCAGGAAGCCTGCCAGTGCGCCGTGACCGCTGCCGTTGGTATCAACAACTTCCGCATGAGTGATTTTGCCGTCTGTAGCTTCATAAAGCTTGAACTGTTCGGTATGGCCGAAATGCTGAAAAATTTGACCGTTTTCATAGGTAACTGCAATTTTCATAATGGAATCTCCTTTGCATTTTTTGTTGGATTTTTCTGTGTTGGCTCTCTGCATCCGGCACCAACGGCCGCAGTGGGCTGCCTCCTGCCCTCCGCAGATGCGGTAGTTTCCTCCGGTGATGTGCAGCGGTTTTCCGTGGACAAGACACGCTGCGATCTTGCGCCGTGCGACTTCGTAAATCTCCTGCACGGTAGAGCGTGAAATGTCCATTTGCACGGCACACTGTTCGTGGGTTTGCTGCTCCAAGTCAACCAGACGAATGACCTCGTATTCGTCCAGCGTCAGCAGGATCGGCTCGGTATTCTCGCACCCATTGGGGCAGAAGGTATCAACTTGTGGTGCGCCACAAATCCGACGGCACCGTGACGGTCTTGGCATGGACGCGTTCCTCCTTTTGTTTTCGGTATATACCGATTATAACACCTCGCACAGAAAAATCAATACAGATTTTTTAAAAGCCGCTGTAATGCTTATCAGAATCTCAAATATAAATATGGAAATCGACATTTTTGGTGCAGAGGATATTCAAATCTCCAAGCTGTGTGTCGGATGCATGAGTTTCGGCAAGGCATTGACCAGAATCCCGCGGATGGCAGCCGGAAATGCAGCGCCGTCCCAATCAGCGGCTTTTCTGTTTCCGGTATTCCGTTGGGGTTAATTGGTAGCGTTTTTTGAATAATCTGCAAAAATAGTCAACGTTATGAAAACCTGTCTCAGAAGAAATGAGACTGACTTTTTTCTCGGTTTTTGAAAGCAACTGACCGGCCTGTTTTAAACGGTAGTTAATGAGATAGTTAACCGGCGTTATATGTAAATATTTCCGAAACAGATTCAAAGCGGTACTTTTACTGACCATTGCCTGTTCTGCAATGTCATCCAATGAGATACTCCGTGAGTAATTTAGATGGATAAATTGCAGCATGAGCTGTAACCGGGCTTGAGAAGCGGTTGAATGATCCTTGTGTTCTTCCTGATATGAAATGTCTGTGTTTTCAAATATTTCCAGCCAGAGATTCTGAAGGAGAGAACTGGTAAGGAGTTCTTTGGATAAAACGGAATCCTGTGCAGAAATAATTTGCCGCATGATAGATAAAACCTTTGCTTGCCAGCATACTTTTTTATGAAATACGAGAAATGGCAATGAGGAAGAAATGATCGGCAGAATATATTTCTGATAAATCAGGCTGTCGCAAGGGGCAATAAAAGAAGGCATAAATACAAAATTGGGAATGAGGGCTTTTGAGGGAGAATAAAGGCGATGGAGTACCTTTGTATTAATGAATATGCCATTTCCTTCGGTTAAATGAAATTGGTCTTCTCCAATCCACAAAGTAACGGTTCCGGATTCAATATAAATAAACTCCAATTCAGTATGCCAGTGCCATTCGATACAGTTGAAATCAAAAACGGACAGATCTTCATAGTAAAACTGGAAAGGATAGAGAGTGCTTCCGTGCTGAGCTGTCTCCATCAAATCTTCACCTGTAATGATTTTGGTATAGGTTGTATTTATATTCATAGAAACCCCACTCTTTGAAACATACTTTACGATATTATACAATAAATTTCGGAAATAAATCAATGAAAATAAAGATGTTATGTTATATAATTCAATAAAAAACGAGGAGTGATGACCATGCCAAATTACCGGAAAACAAAAATAGCCTGTTATATGGGATTTATTACACAGGCAATTGCAGCTAATTTTGCCCCATTGTTATTTTTGAAATTTCATAATGATTATCAGATTGCACTTGGAAAAATCGCGTTGATTTCTACCTGCTTTTTCCTTACACAGTTGTTGGTAGACCTGTTTTGTGCAAAGTTTGTGGACAAAATAGGGTATCGCATCTGTATTGTTACTTCTGAGGTATGTTCCGCAGCAGGATTGGTTGGTCTGGCTTTTTTGCCGGAGCTTTTGCCGGAACCGCTTGTTGGAATTATCCTGAGTGTGATTGTATATGCAGTCGGAAGTGGTCTGATTGAAGTGCTTTGCAGCCCGATCGTGGAGGCGTGTCCATTTGATAACAAAGAGGCAACGATGAGTCTGCTTCACTCTTTTTATTGTTGGGGAGCAGTGGGAACGATTGTGATCTCTACACTGTTTTTTGCGGTGTTTGGCATGGACAGCTGGAAATGGCTGGCTGTCTTATGGGCGCTTGTTCCGGCCATAAATATCTATAATTTTGCAACCTGTCCGATCGAGCATTTGGTAGATGAGGGGGAAGGAATGGGAATAAAAGAACTGTTTCGAAAACCTCTTTTCTGGCTTTCCATATGCTTGATGATTTGCTCCGGTGCATCAGAACTGGCTATGGCACAATGGGCATCTGCTTATGCGGAAGCTGCTCTGGGGCTGTCAAAGACAGTTGGTGACCTGGCCGGTCCCTGCATGTTTGCTGTTACAATGGGGATCAGTCGTATAATTTTCGGAAAATATGGTGATAAAATGGATCTGATGAAATTTATGATCGGATCTGGAATTTTATGTGTGATATGCTACCTGCTTGTTTCTGTATCGTTGAATCCGATATCAGGTTTGATTGGATGTATTATCTGTGGCTTTTCTGTTGGGATTATGTGGCCCGGCACAATCAGTATTTCATCAGAAAGATTTCCGGCAGGTGGAACGGCTATGTTTGCTTTGCTTGCTATGGCGGGGGACCTGGGTGGAAGCATAGGTCCGGGGATTGTTGGACGTGTTACACAAAGTGCAGGAGACAATATTCGTGCAGGTATGGGAGTTGGGCTATTGTTCCCGGTTATTTTATTAATCGTGCTTTTTATTTTTGCAAGGCAAAAAAATAATAAATGAAAGCTTTTTTACAATCAATTCAAAGCCAAGAAGTATAAAGCCAAAGCTCATGAAAAGTCAGTACAAAAGGTAGTAAGAAAATGGAATGACCAAAGGCAAGCGGGAAGTGCCAGAAGATGATGCCCTTGACTTTTCTCCAAAAAAGTTTTACTATCAAACTACTGTTAGATAGTATTAAAAACTAGATATCGGGGTAATGTAAAAAAGAAGTGGTTTGAAAGTTGAAGAAAGGCAGGGGCGATCAGGACATGAATAAGAAAGCATGGAAAGCGGGTGCGGTATCGGCACTGGCAGTTGGAGCGGGGCTGGCGGCAGCGGCGTCGAAGCGGAAAAAGGCAGGAAAAGTGGTTAAGTCGGCTTCGGATTACCGGAATACGGAACGCGGCAGCCAGGAGAAAAACAGCAAGGGAATTTATTATTCGAAGGGAAATTATGAGGCATTTGCGCGCCCGGAGAAACCGGCGGGAATCGAGGGCAAATCGGCTTATATCGTCGGAAGTGGATTGGCTTCTCTGGCGGCGGCGTGTTTTCTTGTGAGAGACGCACAGATGCCGGGAGAAAATATCCATATTCTGGAGGCGATGGAGGTAGCAGGCGGTGCATGTGACGGTATTCAGGATCCGACCCGTGGATATGTGATGCGCGGCGGCCGCGAGATGGAGGATCATTTTGAGTGCTTGTGGGATCTGTTCCGCAGCATCCCGTCCCTGGAGGTGCCGGGGGCATCAGTTCTCGATGAATATTACTGGCTGAATAAACATGATCCGAACTACTCGCTCTGCCGTGCGACGGTCAACCGAGGCGAGGATGCACACACGGACGGCAAATTCCGCTTGAGCCAGAAAGGCAGCATGGAGATCATGAAGCTGTTCTTCACGAAGGATGAGGATCTGTATGACAAATCCATTGAGGATGTGTTTGATAATGAGGTGTTTGATTCGGATTTCTGGCTGTACTGGAGAACAATGTTTGCGTTTGAAAATTGGCACAGTGCATTAGAGATGAAACGCTATTTTCAGCGTTTTATCCACCACATTGGCGGACTTCCGGATTTCTCGGCACTTAAATTTACGCGTTACAACCAGTATGAGTCGCTGATTCTGCCGATGCAGAAATATCTGGAGACGGCAGGCGTCCAGATCCAGTTTGGCACCGAGGTTACGAATGTGCGGTTTGACATCCAGGGTGAGAAAAAGGTTGCGAAGGCGATCGAGTACGTGAAGGGCGGCGAGAAGAAGGAAATCGCGTTGACTGAGGATGATTTTGTCTTTATTACGAACGGAAGCTGTACTGAGGGAACGATCTACGGCGACCAGAATCAGGCACCGGTAGAAGGTGCGGAAGTGCGTACCAGCGGCTGCTGGAGTCTGTGGCGTCAGATTGCTGCGCAGGATCCGGCATTTGGACATCCGGAGAAATTCTGCTCGGATATCCAGAAGACGAACTGGGAGTCTGCGACGGTCACGACTTCGGATGAGACAATCATTTCCCAGATCCGCAAGATTTGCCGCAGGGATCCGAGAAGTGGACGCGTCGTAACAGGCGGTATCGTGAGCTGCCGTGATTCAAGCTGGCTGCTCAGCTGGACGATCAACCGTCAGGGACAGTTCAAAGCGCAGGATAAGGACGAGATCTGCGTCTGGGTATACAGTTTATTTACGGATGTACCGGGCGATTATGTGAAGAAGCCGATGCGCGCCTGCACGGGCAAGGAGATCACCGAAGAATGGCTGTACCATCTCGGAATCCCGGAGGATCAGATCGAGGAACTGGCTGAGAACCATGCGAACTGTACGCCGACGATGATGCCGTATATTACAGCATTCTTTATGCCGCGGCGTGCCGGAGACCGCCCGGACGTTATCCCGGATGGATGTGTCAATGCGGCATTTCTGGGGCAGTTTGCGGAGACCCCGCGTGATACTATTTTCACGACCGAGTATTCCGTCCGCACCGCGATGGAAGCGGTGTATGGCTTGTGCGGCGTAGACCGCGGCGTACCGGAGGTATGGGGAAGTGTCTACGATATCCGCGAGCTTCTGGACAGCACGGTCAAGCTGATGGATGGCAGATCGCCGCTGGAAATGAAGCTGCCGATGCCGCTTGAAGCACTCAAAAAGCCGGTTCTCCGGAAGATTGACAAGACGGTGGTTGGAAAGCTGCTGCGCGATCACGGCGTGCTGAAAGACTGGATGGTGTAAGAGACTGAGGAACGCAGGTGTTACTGGACACGTATGCATGAACAGTAACACGCAGGTAAATATGGCTGCGTTAGATAAAGGAAGACAGGCTGTCACAAACAGAAGGCCCCGGACGGAAATCGTTCGTTTGGCATTCGTGTGGCAGCCTTTTTTTGTGTAACAGGAAATTGTCGTGAGGCACATTCTTTTTCACTTGCCCGTTTTTCTCTGACATGATACAATAAAGATTGGCGTAAATGTAGAAAATTTGAGAAGAAAACGATTTTGAAAAGGATCGTTTGATAGATGTGAGGGAAAATAGATGGATTATTTACTTTGTATCCCGGCGCGGGAGACAAATACGAGAGAGAATTGTGAGAAAATACATAATGTTCTGGCGCGCATGTCCGATACCTACAAACTGCGGATTGTACCGGAACCGGTTAAGAATAAGCAGTTTCCATGTCCACCGTATTACAAGAAATACCGGATCTACAAGCCGGTAAAGGAACGCGATACGAACGGAGAGGCATATCTGGAAAAAGAAGAGGAAGAGATGCTCTTGAGTTCCTGCAAGACGGAGGAAGAGCAGGAACTGATGAAAAGCTGTATCTATGCGTACCAGTATTCGGCGGCGATCGTACTTAAAAGCTTCCGGGAGAAGGAAAAGAAAAATAAGATGCAGGTTCGACCTCTTTCGGAGCGGACACAGGCGCCAAGAGGCGTAAGTGGTCCGAATAGGGGAACACGTCTGGAAACACCGGAAAAAGCCGAAAAGCCGGAACAGGAGCGCAGCGCACAAGAACGTCCGTCTGGCAGTGACAGACCGGAACGATCGGAGAGAAGCTATCGGAACCGTACAGCGGATCGTGCTGCTGAGGGGAATACTGAGCGCACGCAGGGCAGAGAAAGAGCTTGCTCAGAGAGAGAGAGGGCAGCGCGTGTTTCGGGAGCCGAGAGAGCAGCGGACAGACGTAGCGGAAACCGCGCGGTGCCGGAAAATGAGAAACGGGAAGACCGCCCGGCTTCTGGAAGACGGGAGCGGTTTGAGCGCCGTCCACCGCGCAGAGGAGAACGACCAGAAGTGGAGAAAAATGAGGTCGTGAGAGATCCGGCGCAGGGCGAAATTCCGTTCCGCGCTTACATGGAGACAGGCAGCCTCCCGGCGTTCCGGGATACGGCAGCAACGGTGCCTGTACAGCCGATACAGCGGAAGAAAGAAGGTTATATGCCGATGGAGCGCAAACCGGCCGCGCAGACGCAGGAG
The DNA here is from genome assembly GCF_003477445.1 of Clostridium sp. AF50-3. Lineage (NCBI taxonomy): Bacteria > Bacillati > Bacillota > Clostridia > Eubacteriales > Clostridiaceae > Clostridium > Clostridium sp. AF50-3. The sequence goes on from NZ_QUDH01000006.1 coordinate 118,629, forward strand.
CCGGAACCACAGGTGTAAGGTATGTGACCGAAACAGAACGATAAAATTAAATCATAGAATTTATAGAATGGCATCGAAACAATAAGAGTTCCGATGCCATTTGAGCATCAAACAGGACTATGCTTTCCATTTCTTTATTCCAACCATTCAGTTCTAATCCCCCCTATTTTCCGCATATGAATAAATGCAGTCTGTGAAAAGTACAGAACAGGGACAGAAAAAGGGGGAAATGCGCATGTATGAGAACCGGACGGTGGAAGAGGTGTGCAGGGAGTTTTCGGTCGATTTGCGGACAGGCTTATCGGCAGCGGAAGTGGAGGTGCGGCAGCGCCATTATGGGGAAAATGAGCTGCGGGAAGCACCACCGCGGAGTCTGATTGTGCGCATCGGGGCACAGCTTTGCGACTCCCTGATTTTTGTGTTGTTTGCGGCAGCCGGGATCTCCCTGCTTTTGGGCGAGTACGGCGATGCGGGGGTAATTCTGGCGGTTGTCGTATTAAATGCCACGGTGGGCGTGATTCAGGAGGGGAAGGCGGAGAAAGCGCTCGAATCCTTAAAACGGATGACGCAGCTGGAGGCGGTTGTGATCCGGGAAGGAAAAGAGCGGGAGATTGCCGCGCGGGAGCTGGTGCCGGGGGATCTGGTCGTGCTCGATGCCGGGCGGCAGGTTCCAGCCGACCTGCGTCTTACCGAGACAGCTGAAATGCGGGCAGAAGAATCAGCGCTGACCGGCGAATCGCGGGCGGTTGAGAAAAACAGCCATTTTTTAGCCGCCGGTGCGCTTCCGGTGGCAGAGCGTAAAAATGAGACATTTATGACTTCTTACGTGACGGCAGGGCGGGGAAAGGGAATTGTCATCGCCACCGGCATGAATACGGAGGTAGGGCGGATTGCTTCTCTGATCCGCGAGGCGCCGGAGGAGGAGACACCGTTGCAAAAAAGGCTGTCGGATCTGGGGAAACTATTGAGTATTCTTACGATCGGGCTGTGCGTTTTATTATTTGCCCTCGCCGTCTGGCAGAAGCGCGACGTGATGGAAATGCTGCTCACTGCGATTTCCCTGGCGGTAGCTGCCGTGCCGGAGGGGCTTCCGACGACGGTGACGATTGTGCTGGCGCTGGGAGTGACGAAAATGGCGCGGGCTGGCACGATCGTGCGCCGTCTTCCGTCCGTGGAAACACTGGGGGCAGTCAGCGTGGTCTGCTCAGATAAAACGGGGACGCTGACGAAAAATGAGATGACGGTGACGACATGTTATGTAAATCGACAGGAGTATACGGAACAGGAATTGGCGCGCTCTAAGGAAAGAGAAGTGGGAAAACGGCTTCTGGAGGTATTTGCGCTGTGCAGCGATGCCGGGGAGACGGTGGGGGATGCCACCGAGCGGGCGCTGTACGGATTTTGTGAAAATTGTGGTGTTTCTCCGGAGCATCTGCGTCGGAGATATCCGCGGAAAGGGGAGATTCCCTTTGATTCGGATCGGAAGAGAATGACGACGGTGCATGAGCAGGGAGAAAACTGGATTTCTTGTGTAAAAGGGGCGCCGGATGTGATTCTTAAAAGGTGTCGTTATGAGATGGAAGAGGACAAAATTGTGCCGCTGACCAGGGAGAGGCGGACAGAGATTGAGGCGGAGATCACGCGTATGTCCGCGCGTGCCCTGCGAGTACTCGCGGGGGCGTATAGGGAGCTTCAAACAGGAAAAATGCCGGATGGAAAGTGGGAGAAACAGGTGGGACAGCTGGAGCAGAACCTGGTATTTCTGGGTCTGGCAGGCATGATGGATCCGCCGAGGGAGGCAGCAGCCGGGGCAGTTGAGGCATTTCGCAGGGCATCTGTGCGGACGGTCATGATCACTGGAGATCATGCAGACACGGCGCTTGCGATCGCCAGGCAGCTGGGGATTGCCAAACGGCGGGAAGAATGCATGACGGGGGCGCAGCTGGAAACGCTGGATGAGGGAGCTCTGGAGGAACGAATCGGTTCTGTATCAGTCTTTGCACGGGTGTCGCCGGAACATAAAGTCCGGATTGTGCGGGCTTTAAAACGCGCCGGGTGCGTGACGGCGATGACCGGGGACGGCGTAAATGATGCGCCGGCGCTTAAATCAGCGATATCGGGATCGCGATGGGAAAAGGCGGAACCGATGTGGCGCGGCAGGCGGCGGATATGATTTTGACGGATGATAATTTTGCGACGATCGAGAGGGCAATTGAGGAAGGGCGCGGCATCTATGAAAATATACGAAAATCTATACTGTTTCTGCTTTCCTCCAATCTGGGGGAGATTTTAACCATGTTTGCCGCCGTTGCTATCGGAATACCGGCGCCGCTGGGAGCCGGGCACATCCTTTGGATCAATCTGATTACGGACTCGCTTCCGGCGCTGGCACTCGGCATGGATGGAAACGACCGGGAGAACTTGATGCGTCAGCCGCCGCGCCGGACGGGCGAGTCGCTGTTTGCCGGAGGCGGGTGGTTCTGCATGGTATTTTACGGGTCTCTGATTGCAGCAGTCACGCTGGGGGCATTTTTCAGCAGACAGGAGCTTTTGCGGGCACAGACGTATGCATTTACCGTTCTGGGGCTGTCGGAGCTCTTTCATGCGGTCGGCATGCGCTCGCTTACGGGCTCGGCATTTTCACGCAGTCTTGGGAAAAATCCGCTGATGCTTGCGGCAGTCCTTGTGGGGATTCTGATGCAGGTTGCGGTGACGGAGATTCCTTTTTTGATGAAACTCCTTCACACGGTGCGGCTGCGCCCGGCAGAGTGGCTGGCGCTTCTCCTGTTATCCGCCACGCCGCTGTTAGTGCATGAACTTCTAGCATTTCTTTTTCGGAAACGGCATTGATATAGCGAAAATGCAGTTTACAGATAGGCATTTTTGAAGCCACGGAAAAATCCGTTACTGGGCATGTGTGCGTGAACAGTAACACGCGGTAGGAGATTGGGCAGATTTCGAAAACAGGCTTGTTCTTTTGGACAAAAAAACTTATAATAAAATGGAGTCCAAGCTGATTTTGTCAGAAAAGTATAAAAAGTTGCTGTCCGCAGACTGGCATTATTGAAGCCTGAGGTGCCGCATGAAATTAGAATGGCAGCAATCATAGATACATAGGAAGATGAGGGAAGAGATGAGGGAGAAACAGACGAGAGAGGACGCCTCCGGCGTTCGAAAGAAACCGGCAGCTTCATCCGCACGATCTTCGGGCAGGCGGGGCACCGCAAAGAAAAGCGGGAAAATCGATGTCGGCAAGCGAAAGAAAGCGGGCAAAAATAACAGCTGGAGCGGTGGGCGGATCGTGTTCCATGCGATGGCAAGGATCTTTGGAACCATGTTCAAGACGCTTCTGGTGTGTCTGGTACTGCTGGTGATTGGCGGTGCCGGATTTGGAGCATATAAGCTGATTCCGCTCTATGAGGACTATAAAAGCCAGATAGAGGGAGTGGTGGAAAACAGTACGCTGGATACATTCCGTTTGCAGGAGGCAAGTTATATTTATGATTCCAACGGTAATGTGCTGGCGAAGCTGACGGGAGACGAGGATTCCAGTTATTTGAAGTATGACCAGATACCGCAGAATGCAGTCAACGCATTTGTGGCGATCGAGGATCGGACGTTCTGGGAAAATCCAGGCATTGATATAAAAGGTATTTTCCGTGTCGCAGTCAATTACTTTTTGACTGAGGGAGCAGAAAAGCACGGCGCGAGTACGATCACCCAGCAGTTAGCGAGAAACCGTTTTCTGACCCGCGAGGTGTCGATGGAGCGGAAGATCAAGGAGATGCTGATTTCCTTAGATCTGACGAAGAAATACACCAAAGAGCAGATTATGGAGTTCTATATCAATGATATCAGCTTCGCGAACACGTACTACGGGCTTCAGGCGGCTGCAAGAGGTTATTTTGGCAAGGATGCGGATGAACTGTCCTTGAGCCAGACGGCATATTTGTGTGCGATTCCGAACTCGCCGACGTATTACAACCCGTACCGTCATCCGGAAAATGCGCTGACACGCCGCGATAAGATTCTGGAAGATATGCTGAGTATGGGATTTATTACGGAGAAAGCGTGCAAAGAGGCAAAGGCGGAGGAGATCACGGTCAACCGCCAGAGAGTGCCGCTGCACAACTATGAGACGACGTATGCGATCGACTGTGCGATTCGCTATCTGATGCGCCGTGACGGCTTTGAATTCCAGTATGGATTCCGCAGCGACGAGGCTTACAAAGAGTACAATGCCAATTACAACGAGGTGTACAACCAGGAGCGCGATGCGCTCTACACGGGCGGCTATAACCTTTATACCTCGTTGGATCCGGACAAGCAGACGATCCTGCAGGATGCATTAGATGGAGTTTTGTCCTTTGATGGCAATACATCCGAAAACGGCGTTTACAAGCTGCAAGGCGCGTCCACCGTTATTGACAACAAGACGAACCGCGTCGTGGCGATTGTGGGTGGACGTAGTCAGGAGACGGATACCTACACATTAAACCGTGCGTTCCAGAGCCCGAGACAGCCGGGAAGTTCTATCAAACCGTTGATCGTGTATACACCGGCACTGGAAAATGGTTACACATCGGAAACAAAGATTCCGAATATCGATATTGACGCGGCGAAGCAGAAGGGCGTGGATGTGAAGTCCCTTTCCGGCGAGAGGCTGGAGCTTCGAAATGCGGTCGAGCGAAGTAAAAATGGTGTGGCATGGTATATCTATGATGATATCACACCGGATGTCGGCATGGCATATTTAACCCAGATGCGCTTCGCGAGCGTGCAGGCGGCGGACTATTATCCGGCGACCTCCCTGGGCGGCTTTACCACCGGTATGACGACCGAGGAGATGGCGGGCGCTTATGCAGCGCTGTCAGACCGGGGACAGTACCGCGAACCGACCTGTATTATCAAGATGATCAATAACCAGGGCGAAGATATTTTTGAAGATTATGAATCGGTTCAGGTTTACCAGGAGAGCAGCGCCGTGATGATGACCGATATTTTAAAGGGAGTTGTCACAAAAGGTACGGCGGCATCGATGGGGTGGAGCGGCAATATAGAGGCGGCCGGAAAGACCGGTACGACCAACGGCAGCCGTGACGGCTGGTTCTGCGGCATGACGCCATATTATACGATGACGGTCTGGGTTGGCTACGACCAGCAGAAGACACTTTCCAGCCTGTACGGCGGCACGTATCCGGCGAAGATCTGGAAAAATGCGATGGAAAAGATGGTAGAGGGGCTTCCGGCGGCGTCCTTTGATACCCCGGAGACGGACAATGGACGCGGAGAAGGAACCTATCTGGCAGGTCATCCGGATGCATTTGAAATCACAACCAGCGGATATACCGCGGCGAATTTCAGAAGGGATCATTTGCTCTCGGATGAGGCGGCGAAGCTTCTGGAGTCTGCAAAGAGCGGCGATTCCGGCCGCAGCAGCAAGGAGTTAAAAGAAGACGCCAGCGCCAAGATCGAGCAGATCAAGAGCGAATCCATCAAAGAGCGGATGCAGCGGATCCACAAGACGGGTACGGCAGGAAAACGGTATTCAGCCCCGGCGGTGGTGCCGGAAACACCTGCCGAGACAGTTGAAGATCCGGCAGAATCTAGCACGACGATCGTGCCGGCAGGACCGGGCAGCGACATCGGACCAGGACACGGTCCGGCGCAGGAACCGGCAGTGGGTCCGGCGGCGGAGATTGGGCAGTAAAGAATTGAAAATGAGAAGAGTCATTTGATGCAGAGACATTAAATGGCTCTTCTTTGTTTTGTAGAAAAGAATTGTTCTATGAAATCTGTTCAAGATTTATGTGGAATCAATGGCGGAAGAATATTTGAATGAGAATAAAATTGACCGATTGTTTATGCAATAAGGGAAATATGGGGGAAAATGGATTGGAAATGTACAATACAATGAAATAAAACATGATAAAAGATCAATACGATTTAAAGTTCGTCAAATAAAATCAGAAAACGACTTGAAAATAAAAAAATAAAGTGCTAATATATCAGTAAGATATCTGAGATATATTAAAGAAAACAAAGTGCATGTACTAATAAAAGATTAAAAAAGAAAGGAAGGAAAAAGAGTATGGGCGACAAAATCAGATTTGGTATTATCGGCGGCGGTATGGCAGGTCCGTTAAATGCAGGAGCACTTCGGGATATCCCGGAAGCAGAGGTTGTTGCATTCTGTGACGTGAAAGAGGATGTGGCAAAGGAATTCAGCAAAGAGTACAATATTCCGTCTTATTACACGGATTATAAAGAGATGCTGAAACGAGATGATATCGATGCTGTCTGTGTAGTAACACCTCCATTCCTGCATGAGCAGATGGTTGTGGACTGTGCGAAGGCTGGCAAACACGTAATGTGTGAGAAACCAATTTCTGTCGATTGTAATGCAGCTGACAGGATGATTGCAGCATGTAAAGAAGCGGGCGTTAAATTTGGTGTTATCTTTATGTACCGTTTCATGGATCAGGCTCAGCTGATCAAGAAAGCGCTGGATGAAGGCAAGCTTGGTAAACTTCTTTCGGTTGATTGTTCTGGAAAATGCTTCCGAAGCGATGAATACTATGCTTCCGGTGCATGGAGAGGTACATGGAAAGGTGAGGGCGGCGGTTCCCTGATTAGCCAGACCGTTCATTTTATTGACTTAATGCTTTATTTAGTCGGCGATGTAGAGAGACTGACTGGTAATTATATGACAACCCTGCATCCGGATATTGAAGTAGATGACGTAGCCAACGCAATATTCAAATTTAAGAATGGGGCGTTGGGAAGCCTGGTAAGTAGTAGTGCAGTCCGTCCGGGTTATCCGCGTCACATCGAAATCCATGGTGAAAAAGGTACGATCAAGATTGTGGAAGAAGAGATCGTAGAATGGAAAGTAGAAGGCATGAACGAGGATGATTACCTGACCAAGGTAAAAGTTGACTCTGGTGATACAGCAACGGGTGCTGGCTATGTGGCAACCGAAAATCACAGAAGACAGCTTACTGATTTCATCCATGCGATCAAAGAAGATCGTGAGCCGATGGTAGACGGCGTAGAGGGAAGAAGAACACTTGAATTTATCCGTGCGATTTATCAGTCGAGCGACCTTGGTAAAGAAGTGCATTTCCCGATCCAGGAAGATGAAAAATACGGAAAGAAGACAGCTTGGTAATAAGGAGGTATAGATTATGGAAAAGAAGATGTATACAGAGACGTTGGAAAAGGTTCGCAATGATTATGCGGTTCGCAATATTGATAAATTAGAGGCAGCGATCAAAGCCGGTGATATGGAAAAAGCGCTGGAGCTGCACAAATTAAATGTAGAGAAAAAGACAGGATTTCACCATTTCGCAGTCCGCTGGGTAAATCAGACATTACGCAATTTCAAGAAATGGGCACCGGATGAGGCGATCTTTGAATGTATGGAAGACTATGCATTATGGTGCTATCCGCCATGTCTGCAGGACTGGATGGAGAAATATAAAGCGGGTCAGGCTACATATAAAGATTTCCCAATGGAAGATTTCCTGGAGAACCGTGCAGTATTATGGTCTGCTCTTCATGATAACGGCGATCAGATTTGGGAAGAGGATGAGGAGAAGATTACCTTTACACTTCCGCGTTGTAACAGCGGCGGCTGGCTGGTAACCGAATGTCAAGACAAGGTACAGACTTTAGATAAACCGGATCCAAGAGCTTATAATAAGGAAGGATTCCAGTGCTACTGCCTGAACTGTACAACCATGTGGGAGTTTGGTTGGTACAAATGGTTTGGATGGCCATTATTCATTATGGATGTGCCGACTATCGGCAGTGACGGTAAGTGCGTGATGGTTATGTACAAAGATCCGAAAGATATCCCGGATTCTTACTATGAGAAACGCGGCTTAGAGAGAAAGATCTAATAAAAAACCGGCGGCAGTTTCACCGGCTGCCGCCTTTGTAAAAACTATCCAGGAAAGGGGGATACATTATGAAAGAAAAGGGGAACCCACTTCTCCAGATAATTCGAAATGTAAATGATGCGGTAGTAGTTGTTCTTTTCCTTGCGATGACAATTACAGTTATTATTCAGGTTTTTTTTCGTTTTGTAATACAGAGTCCTCTTAGATGGACCGAAGAATTAGCGAGATATCTGATGATATGGCTGGTATTGATGGCATCGGCGATTGCGATGAGAAATCGTTCTCACCTTCAGGTAGATGTTCTGACATCTGCACTTCCGCAAAAGCCGAAACGCATTTTGACCGCGATTGTAGATCTTTTAACGATTGTTTTCTTATGTATTATGACATATTTCGGGTTCAAAGTAGTACAGTCTACGACGGCTCAGACGTCTCCGGCGATGCAGATTCCGATGGCTTTGATTTACGCGGCATTCCCAACCGGTGGAGTTTTGATGATTATGGAACAGCTCCTTACCTTTATCGAACGCTTAAAAAACAAGAATGCACCGGAAGAACCGAGAGAATTTATAGATTAGTAAAGGAGGCTGCGATATGTTAGGATTTTTATTTATCTGTATTTTGTGTCTGTTTCTAATCGGAGCCCCTATTTTTGTTGCACTCGGAATGGGAACGACACTTTCGATTATGCTTGAGGGAAATTTCCCATTGGTTCTGGTACCGCAGAGAATGTTTGCGGGTCTTGACAGCTGGCCGATCATGGCGATTCCGATGTTCATGCTGGCAGGAAATCTGATGGATCAGGGCGGTATGTCCAAACGGATTGTAGATTTTGCAAGTGCGTCGATCGGCTTTGTAAAAGGAAGTCTGGCGATGGTAGCCGTACTGGCATCCATGATTTTCGCGGCAATTTCCGGTTCAGCAACGGCTGGAACAGCAGCAATCGGTTCGATCATGACGCCTGCATTTAAAGAAAAAGGCTATAACATGAGTTTCGTAACGGTTCTGCTCTCAGCAGCAGGAAGTATCGGACCGATTATTCCGCCAAGTATCTTAATGGTTCTGATTGGATATTCCACAGGTGCATCTGTTGGTCAGTTATTCCTCGGAGGCGCTATTCCTGGAGTTATGATTGGTGTGGCACTGATGGTCTACTCCTATATTCACGCTTCCAGGGGCGGAGATGCATATATCCAGACAACCAAGTTTGATCCGAAAGAAGTACGGAGAACGATGTTTTCTGCACTTCCTGGTTTAGGACTTCCGATTATCATTATCGGTGGTATCATCAGCGGTATCTTTTCTGCAACTGAAGCAGCGGCTGTGGCGGTTGTCTATGGCTTCCTGGTAGGTATGTTTATTTACAAAGAAATTACATTGAAAGATTTACCTGGTATTTTTGTTAAGTCCGCGCAGACAGCGGCTGGCATCATGATTATCACAGGCTGCGCTTATATCTTTGCATGGTTTATCACAGCAAAACAGCTGCCGCAGCTCTTAATCCAGGTTATGAATACATTCATCACAAGTAAGACTGCATTCCTTATTTTCTTAAATATTGCGCTGTTCTTAGTTGGAATGTTTATGGAAAGTTTCTCTGCAATTATCGTTTTAATGCCGATCTTATTCCCGGTAGCAACCGCTTATGGATCGACCCGATTCACTTTGGTGTTATTGTCTGCATCAACCTGGCGATTGGATACGTAACACCGCCTTATGGAGCAACTTTATTCGTTGCCTGTGGATTGACCGGCAAGAGTGTAAGAGAGGTATTCCCGTTTGTAATTCCTACGATTCTTGCAATGTTAGTTGTACTGATTATTGTTACATATCTCCCGCAGACCTATTTATGGCTGCCGCAGTTAATGGGATAAGAAGATGAAATGAAAGGAGGATTTATTGATATGAAGAAAAATGTGAAACGGTTTGTAAGCATGACGATGGCGATGCTGGTGGCAGCTGGCTCTCTGGCAGGATGTGGAGGAGGCGGCAGCGCTTCCACAGGAGAGTCCGCAAAGGCAGCGGCTAATACAGGCGGTTCATCCGGTGGTGCGGTGACCGTAAAGGTTTCCTTATCACAGGCAGCAACCGAACCTCCGGTAAAAGCAGCGGAATATTTTAAAGAGATTGTGGAAGAGCGATCCAATGGCGAAATTAAAGTAGAAATATATCCGGATAACCAGCTTGGCAATGAGCGAGATGTCATTGAGGGTATGCAGCTTGGCACCGTAGAGATGGCGATGACGTCGGTAGCGCCGTTCTCCAGCTTTGTTCCATCTGTTAATATATTCTGCCTTCCGTTCCTCTGGAGAGATAAGGAACATATGTATTCCGTTCTGGACTCTGACGAGATTGGAATGTCCTATAGCGGTGACTGTGAGGAGAAAGGCTTCCATCTGATGGGCTTCCTGGATTTGGGAACCAGACATATCATGACAACGCAGAAGACGATCAACAGTATCGAGGATTTAAAGAATCTCAAGATCCGGACCATGGAAAATCAGGTACAGCTGGATTCCTTTACCGCATTCGGCGCAAGCCCGCTGCCGATGGCATACGGCGAATTATACACAGCGCTGCAGCAGAACATTATTGACGGTGCAGAAGCGGCCAATACAAACTATTATTCCAAGAAGTTTTATGAGGCAGCGCCGCACTGGGCAATGGTTGGATGGACCAACGACTTAGGTATCTGCGTAGTTGCTAAGAATTTCTATGATTCTCTTTCGGACGAGCACAAACAGATTATCGATGAGTGCACCAAAGAAATGATCGATAAAGAGAGAGAACTTTATACAGCATCTGAGGATGAGTGCTTGGAACTGTTAAATGGAGAGGGCATCGAAATCACAGAGCCGGATCGCGAACCATTTATCGAGGCAGCCCAGAGCGTATATGATCAGTGGGGCGATAAAGTAGGCGGAAGAGATAAAATTGACGCAATCGTTAATTTTGGAAAATAAAATGTGTTCAGTGACAGAGAAAGGCAAAGGTGTATATGGGATTTGATTATCAAAGTTTTTTGAATGACAAGATTTTTGAAGAATTAAACAAGATAAAAGCCTTTTCTCCGGAGGTTATTGAGCAGGAAGCGGCGGCGCGAAAAAAACCGGGATTTCCGCATGATAAGCTGGTATTTGCGGCAGCGGATCACAATGCCAGAATGATCAATGAGTACAAAGGAAATCCGATTGGTTTAAGTAATAGGCGGGAGTATTTATCCCGCCTGGTGCGGATGCTGCAGAGTGATCAGATTGATGGAATCGAGGCGACACCGGATATTATTGAAGATTTATTTATCCTCAATAAGTTGCAGCGGGAACGTGGAGAAAAGGCGTTTCTGGATGGGAAGATGCTGGTTGGCACTGTGAACCGGGGCGGTCTGAAAAATACGGTATGGGAGATGGACGATATGCCGTCCTGTTATACAGTCGATCGCCTAGTGAAACTTCGGATGGACGGTGTAAAGTTTATGATCCGTCTGAATCCGATGGATGAGCGAAGCAAATATACGGTTCGGTACTGTGCAGAAGCTGTCAATGCAGCAGAGTCAGCTGGTCTTCCAATTTTTATCGAGGCGCTGTATGTAGAAACGACGGAAACGGGGTTTACGATGAAGACGGATTCAGAGAGTCTGTGTAAGGTAGTCGGCGTGGTAGGCGCTCTTGGCTGCCGTGCATCCGGCAAATGGATTGAAGTTCCGCTGAATCATGAATATGCAGTTCCGACGGCGGCGACCACCTGTCCGGTGCTGGTAGTTCCAGACGAGGTAAAGAGTGAGCCGATTGAGGTTGTAGAAGAGTACACGAAAGAGATCGGAATCAGCAGCAATATCCGCGGAATCTTGCTGGGACGAAATGTTATGTACAATGAATCGGATCCGCTTCCAATCGCGGAAGCGATCGCGGATATCTGGCATAAGGGCGGCAACGCGGAAGAAAATTACAAGCGATGCGTCGAAAAATTATAAAAAAAATAGGGCATATCAGGTTACTGGGCATGTATGCGTGAACAGTAACTATATCAGAAACGGGGTATATACAAAAGTCTAATTGAATTTGATCCTTATTTGCGCTATTATAAAAATAAGCATTCCTGTAGACTAAAAGAAGTTGGATGCAAATCACAGATTTGTTCTACAAGAAAGATGAGGGAAACAATGCGAGTTAGTGATGTGGCATACGAGAAGATTAAGATGATGATTATTACAGCCAGACTTCGCCCCGGACAGACATTAGTAGAGGCTGAATTGATGGAAGAGCTGGGGATGGGACGAACTCCCATCCGTGAGGCACTGAATCGACTGGCATGGGAAAACTTTGTGAAAATTGTCCCGAGACAATGTATTATGGTAAATGAGATTTCCTTATATGAAGTGGAATCGATTTATCAGATGAGATTTGCTCTGTCTCCACTTGAATCAGAGCTTGCTGCTATGAATCGGACGGAAGAAGATTTAAAGCGGCTGAAAGACAGCCTGGAAGTCCTGAGAGAGGAGACAGATGCGGAAGAAAGAGTTCTTTTGGATCGAGCATTTCATAGAATTATTTCTTCTATGACTAGGAATCCGTTTCTTGAGCGGGAGATGAATAATTACCAGGATTTGAGTATTCGTCTTCTGTTTTTAAACCGGATTAATTTATCTTCGATTGATGATATGGATATTGGACATCATGAGGAAATTTATCGTTGTCTTCAGGAGAGAGATGTAGATAAATTGATATCGGTTCAGAAAGCGCATGTTCAGGCATTTAAAGAAAAATTTATCCGCTGAGAGCGGGAACTTCCCTTCGCTGAAAGGCGAAGGGAAATATAAGCCACATAAGATATATTTGAAGTATATTACTAACTCGGACTTTAAGTTGAAAGGAGACCAGCTATGAAAAAAATTGCTTTTATTGGAAGTGGAACTATGGGTACAGCTCTTGCAACGGCAGCCTGCAAGGGAATTGATCCATCGGAAGTTGTGATTACAGATGTGGTTACAGAAAAAGGACAGAAATTAGCGGACGAGCTGGGATGCAACTTTGTTGAGACCAATGGAGAAGCGATCAAGGCAGCTCATTATGTTGTGTTCTGTGTAAAACCGCAGTTTTTAAAGAGTGTTCTGGAAGAGGTGAAACCGGTCTTTGCGGCATGTGCAGAAGAAGGGCAGGAAAAAATTATCGTTTCGATTGTAGCGGGTGTTGAGGTTTCAACCTATATGAAAGAATTAGAGTTAGAAGGAAAGAATGTTCCGGTTATCCGTATTCTCCCGAATACAGCCTGCTTGATTGGAAAAGGTTTTATCCTGATCGAACAGGGCGACAGCTACACGAAGGAACAGGAGGACGAATTCCGGTATATTCTACGTGAAGCCGGTGGATTTGACAGCCTTCCGGCCTCCCAGTTTGTGGCAGGCACGGTATTAACATCTACATCCCCGGCGTTTATCGCAATGTTTGCTAATTCTCTGGCAGACGGCGGCGTTTACAATGGTCTTTTACGTTATCAGGCGAGAAGATATGCACTGGAAGGAATCCTTGGAACCGTGCAGCTGTTTTTACAGAGCGAAAAGCATCTTGAGAATTTAAAAGATGATGTGTGTTCTCCGGCTGGTCCGGCGATGATCGGTGTGAAGACACTGGAAGACCGTGGGTTCCGCAGCAGCGTGATCAATGCGGTTGTCGATGCTTATAAACGATTTGATGAAATTGGAAAATTAAAATAATCGTTGCATCATCCTGAAAAAGCCCCCCTTTATATTTTTATACCACCTTAGCAGCCGGTCGGTTTCCCTGATGAAGAGAAGCCGGCCGGTTTTCCATTAACTGCTTGGGATATCTGGTTTTGATAAGTGTTGTTTCCGGTACTGTGCTGGTGTGCAGCCAATGATCCGTTTGAATGTGGCGATGTAATTGCTGACCTGGTTGTATCCGACCAGTCCGGCAATCTGTGAGATGGGCAGATCGCGGTGAAGGAGGGAAACACTGGTCTGGATGCGGTAATTAGTTAAATATCCATAGGGAGTTGTGTGAAGAATATTTTGAAAAATCCGGCAGCATTCTCCGACGCTGATATTGGCTGATGCAGCCAGGTCTGAGAGCTGTAAATCATCTGCGTAATGTGCATAGATGAACAGGAGAATGGATTGCAGGCGCTGCTGGCGCAGGAGGTTAATAGAGGTAGAATTCCCACTGCTGTGAAAATTGGAAATCAACAGATTCCACATCGAGGTAATCTTAATGCAGATAGAATATTCATTGCCTTTAACCTGATTGGAAAGAAATAAATCGGTTATTTTTTTGTGCAGTCCGATCAACTCTTTCTGCCATTCGGATTCCGGGTGAATAGAGAAAGCGGAGAATTTCCCGCCGGCGGTATAGGGCAGGACGTAGTCCTGATCCATGCGGCTTCCAGGAAAAAAGGCAAGAAGGCGGTAAGGAAAATTGAGGCTCGCATAGGAGCCGTCTTCCGACATCTGTGTGACGGCATGAATCAGGGAGGTGTTGACGAAAATCAGATCTCCAGCCTGTCCGGGCAGAGAAAGATTATCTACCTGCATTGTCAATGTTCCGCTTAGTACGAGGGTAAACTGCAGCTCATCATGCCAGTGGAAGTCGCGCAGCCAGCGTCCCGGCGGCTGCATGGAATGAATATCAGAATAGTAGACATTGACCGGAAAATCTTGATCTTGATAGTGGTTGATTTCCTGTAACTGGGAAGTAGATTTCAAAGGATCCCTTCTTTCTATAAAAATTCAATATGTTAAGATTTTGGTATTTTTAGTTATTGATATTGTACCATTTCCACATAAGAATTGCTATACTTTTAAACGAAAAGAGATTTATAGCAGGTGCTAAAAAAATAAATCCCACAGAATGGGAATGTGAGTAAAAAATAGGAGGAAATCAGATGGCAGCAATCGAAAGAAAACCATACATGGATCGGATTGACCGATTAAAACAGAGAGTATTAAAGACCAAGCCAGAGATGGATCTGGAAAATGCAATTATCCTGACAAAGGGCTTCCAGGAATCAGAGGGACAGCCGCTGTGCATCCGGAAAGCATATGCATTTAAGAAACAGTGCCTGGAGAAAACTGTAAAAATCTGGGGGGATGAGCTGATTGTCGGCAATGCCGGAAGCAAGCAGCGCGGCGGTATTTTAAGTGTCGATACCTGCTGGTCGGTTCTGGATGAGGAGCTGGATACCATCAGTACCCGTCCATATGACCCATTCTATCTGCGCCCAGAGGATCGGAAGGCATTTGAGGAGATCATCCGCCCGTACTGGAAGGGACGTTCCACGTATGAGCAGTGGCTGGTACAATGCCCAGATTTTGCGGCAACCTTACGTGACTGCGGCGCTCTTTACATCAACCGTAAATCGGTTCGTGGCTGGGGCGAGACGACTGCGGGTTATTCCAGAGTCATTAAAGAAGGCATGGAGGGAATCAAGGCGCATATCCATAAAGTGCTTGATACACTTGATATTACCCGTCCGGGTGACTATGAGAAGATTGAATACCTGAAAGCGATGGAGCTGGCAGCTGACGGTATCTCCGCATTGGGACACCGCTATGCGGCAGAGGCGAGAAAGCTGGCAGAGGCAGAGCCGGATGAGAAGCGCAGAAAAGAACTGTTACAGATTGCAGGGACCTGCGATCAGGTTCCGGAAAAACCGGCGCGTACCTTCCGCGAGGCGATTCAGTCGATGTATATTTACCAGACCTGTATTTTCATGGAGCAGAATGCAGCAAGCTACAACCCGGGACGTATGGATCAATATCTTTACCCATTTTATAAGGCAGATATCGAGGCTGGCCGTTTGACAGAGGAAGAGGCGCAGGAACTTTTGGACTGCTTATGGGTTAAATTCTCTGAGCAGTGCCTGTTCCAGGATCAGGTAACCGCACAGTTTTCCGCCGGTTACCCAATGTTCCAGAACGTATGCTGCGGCGGTGTGGATGAGCGCGGCATGGACGCAGTCAATGACGTGTCGTACCTGATTTTGCAGGCAACCGCAGAAGTACAGTTATATCAGCCATCCCTGTCTGTCCGCTACAATATGGCGAAGAATCCGAGCAGCTTCTTAAAGAAGATTGCAGAGGTTATCAAGCTTGGAACCGGTTTCCCGGCATTTCACAACGATGAAGTTGGTATCGAGATGCTCCTGAACAAGGGAATCCCGTTAAAAGAAGCATATAACTGGAATCCATGCGGCTGTGTAGAGACGAACCTGGAAGGAAAACAGAGATGCTACACCGCATATGCAGACTTCAACTTAGGTTCTGCGGTTGAATTTGCCCTGTTAAACGGCAAGAGCCGTAAATATGGCATTCAGGCATCTGAGGCGACCGGCGATCCGACTGCCTTTAATACCTACGAAGAGTTTGAAGAGGCAGTCAAAGAGCAGATCCGCTATGAACTTCGCGGAACCGTGGCTTCCAGCCATGTATGCGATGACATTGGCTTCCAGAGGGTCGTTCCGGCACTTTCCCTTTCCTTCTATGAGTGCGTAGAGAATGCGAAAGATTACGCATGGGGCGGTGCGAAATATAACCTTGGAAATGGTATTGATGCGATCGGCGTAGCAGACCTGATCAACAGCCTGATTGCAGTAAAGAAACTTGTATTTGATGAGAAAAAAGTAACGATGCAGCGTCTTCTGGATGCACTGGATGCAAACTTTGTGGGTTATGAGGATGTCAAGAAGATGTGTGATGAAGCTCCGAAGTACGGCAATGATGACGACGAAGTAAACGAGCTGACCGGTGATATGTTCTGTTTTATCGCGGACTATATTGAGTCGTTCCACAGCAAATTCGGCAAGATGACGCCAGGTATTCTTCCGGTATCTGGAAATACTCCGTTTGGTCTGGAGGTCGGTGCACTTCCGTCCGGACGTCTGGCTTGGAAACCGTTAGCAGACGGCGTATCTCCGAACCAGGGAACCGATACCGAGGGCATGGGCGCTGTATTGAAATCCATTTCCCACATTCCGCATGGCCGTTTCAATCAGGGAACCCTGCTGAATGTAAAGATGGATACGGTATTCCGCGACAGCCCGAACTCGACAAAAGAACTGATGAACTACCTGCGGAGTCTCTGCTCCCTGGGCGTATTCCACACACAGTTCAATGTCATCGATACGGAGACCTTAAAAGAAGCACAGAAGCATCCGGAGGATTACAACGGACTGCTGGTACGTGTAGCTGGTTATACAGCATATTTTACAGAGCTTGGAAAAGAAGTACAGGACGATATCATTTCCAGAACTTCACATTCCAATATCTGCTAGGAAAAAGAGTGAAATCTGCCGTGTTTCATAAAAAATACGGCAAATCAGCTACCGGGGATGTGCATCATGCGCGGTGGCGGGCAGCAGGCAAGGTGTACTTGACAGGAGGAACAGCGTATGGAATTAAAAGCAAATATTCTTCGGATTGAGCGGTTATCCCTCTCCGATGGGAAGGGAATGCGGACGGTTGTATTTTTTAAGGGCTGTCCCCTGCGCTGTGCCTGGTGTTCGACACCGGAGTCACAGTCGGGGCAGCGGGAAGTCTACTATATGAAAGAGCGCTGCACCGGATGCGGTGCCTGCATCCAGGTCTGTCCGGAACAGGCACTTCGCCGGAGCGAAAAAACGGGAGAGATCGTGAGGGATTACAGCCGCTGTAAACAGTGCTTTCAGTGTGTGGATGCCTGCAATTACCGGGCACAGCAGATCTATGGCAAGGAGATGACCGTAAAAGAGGTAATGCGCGAGATCCAGAAGGATGAGATGTTTTTCTTCTATTCTGGTGGTGGCGTGACACTTTCAGGAGGTGATCTGTTCTGTCAGACGGATTTTGCGGAAGCACTGCTGGAGGCCTGTGATGATGCCTGTATCAATGCGGCGGCAGAGTTAGATATGTTTACTTCGTTTGAAAATGTCAAACGGATCGTGCCGCATCTGCAGATGTTTTATGTGGATGTGAAAACCATGGATCCGGAAAAGCATAAGAAATGGACGGGGCAGGACAATGCCTGTATTCTGGAAAATATCCGCAAATCCGATGCGATCTGCGCGCCGCATTCGATTCATGTCCGTGTGCCGCTGGTAGAAGGAGTCAATGATGATGTGGAAAATATTCGGAAAACGGCGCAGTTATGCCAGGAACTTAAAAATTGTCAGGAATTGGAATTTCTGCCATATCATAGACTGGGGCTTCATGCATACCGGCAGCTGGGGAGAAAATATCAGTTAGAAGAACATACGTCGATGAGTCGTTGGGATGTGTATCAGAAAATGGAATTTCTGTGCGAAACGGATTGGACATTTGATATAGCGATATCGGGATTGGAGGTGTATAAAGCTGGAATAGGAAAAACGGGAGTAACAGAGGAGGTGTTAAAAGCGTAAAATACGATAAAAATTAGTATTGGATAAAAATGGATAATGGGAAAATGCGTACCGTGTAAGATAAGGTTGGTTGGTGAAAAATAGTCTTGCACGGTACGTTTATTTCTATGAATTTTCTATGAATTTCAATTTTCCTCTGGACAAATAAGATGAGTTAGTGTATACTAACTTCATCAGCAGTTAGACAGAGCTAACTTTCGGAGGATAAAATATGAGTGTTGTAATTGTAGGTGGTCATGACCGCATGGTCAGCCAGTACGTGAAAATCTGCAAATCATTTAACTGTAAGGCAAAGGTATTTACACAGATGACGGCGGATTTCGGCAAACAGATCGGAGCGCCGGATCTGCTTGTACTCTTTACAAGCACCGTTTCCCATAAAATGATTCGGACGGCGGTTGATGGTGCAAAGGGAAGCCGGACAGAAGTTGTCCGCTGCCACACCAGCAGCAAAACCGCGTTGGAAGAAATTTTGCAGGAACACTGTGCAGCTTGCTGACGTATTTAAAGGCGAAGCCACGGCAAATTCCGTTACTGGGCACGTATGCGTGAACAGTAACTCCGTCGGTTTCTGGAAACGATAGATTGATTTCGATATGGTTTGAAATATTCTTCCAAATATGGTATTCTAGTATATAGTATTATGGTAACTGGTCGGCAGTTTGGGAAGACTATTCTGCGGGAGACGGGAAGGCACGAAGCCAGGCCGGTTATGTGTTAGAAGTTTGGAGGGAATCACTTTGAAAATACAGCAGTCAGCAGAGGATTATCTGGAAACGATTCTTATGTTAAGCTATCGCAAGCCGATGATCCGTTCGATCGATGTAGTCAATGAGCTGGGGTATTCAAAACCAAGCGTCAGCGTTGCGATGAAGAATCTTCGTGAAAACGGTTATATTTCGATGGATCATGAGGGATATATCACTCTGGAGCCGTCGGGACGGAAGATCGCGGAGATGATTTATGAGCGTCATACATTACTGACAAAGCTTTTGGTAGCGTTGGATGTGCCAAGAGAGGTGGCAGTGGAAGATGCCTGCCGCATTGAACATGTGATCAGCCCGCAGAGTTTTGAGGCAATCAAAGAATTTGCAGCCGCGCATCTGGCAAAGCTCGAGAAAGCAAACCGGACAGATGAGCCGGAAAAATAGATGGCTGTTTAAGATTCGGACAGTTATATTCTCATCATAAATTTATAATTGCAGAGGACACGGAAGAGAGACCGCACGCGTGAACGTGGCGGTCTCTTTTTTCATAGGAAATTACGTCCTATGAAACAAAAAAACGCTTCGCGGGATTTGCACTCGCGTGAAGAAGCTTTTCTCAAATAAAAGCGATCAGGCGTTGAGCATCTGTACCGAAAAATCATTAAAAGTACCCAGAACCGCCAGTGTGTAGCTGTAACCGCTGCGAAGCCGGATATTTGTGTTGACGATGGCGAATCCCGGATTGGTCCGGCGGTAGACGGTCAGCTGGTAGATGCCGGGGATGATGTGCATGTAGCGCGTATAATTCATGTAATCCAGATCGGATACGACCAGACGTCCGTTCAGGTATATATCGATGGGTTCGCGGATGGAGGCGGCATTGTAGAAACGCAGGTGCGCGATCTCCGATGAGGTGGAAAAGAACGGCGAGAGAATGCCCCAGGTCCAGAGCGCGCCATTTGGAGATGGCTTCCAGTTGGAACCGCCGCAGTTTATGCAGCCACCGGTGTTCGGGCTGCCATGATTATTGGACGGCAGGGTGGGCATCACATCCCCGTATGGTCCGAAGCCCGGAGATACCTGAAGATCATTGGATGAGCTGTCCGGATATGTTAAGATAACAGGAGGCTGAGAACTAAATCCAGACTGTGCCGTATCACTGGTTCCAGCTGCTGCCGCATCCGTCTCCGGTGCCGCCGCCGGAGTCGTGTCAGCATCCCCCTCAGGCACTGCTGCTGCATCGTAGTTGTATGTTTCCATAAAAAGATACCTCTTTTCATATTGGCTATATTGCAGTATATGAAGAAGAAAAAAGGAGAGTTACTATTTGCAGGCAGGAATTTTCTGGACTGAAAATCCTGTTCGATACTGTAGAAAAGTGTATTTTGCCGATCTGGAATGCGGAGCATCGGCAAAATTCAGTTATAGTTTACATGATTTTGTGAAAGGTCAAGAATGAAGAAAATAAAAAAGAGACTCGAATCTCGAATCTCTTTCCAGTGACCTGTCCGGGAATCGAACCCGGGTTTACGCCGTGAGAGGGCGTCGTCTTGACCGCTTGACCAACAGGCCATATTTAATTTTATTCAATCGAGGCGACGTGATTCGAACACGCGACCTCTGCGTCCCGAACGCAGCGCTCTACCAAACTGAGCCACGCCTCGATATGATTTTCTCGCTTTTGAAGCGGTGCTCATCAGCGACTCCTATATACTATCACGCCTTCAAAAAAAATGCAAGCGTTTTTTTGAAAAAAATTGAAAAAGTTTTAAAAAATTGAAAAAACCCTTTAAAATCAATATTTTCACGCTTTTAACTTATATTTCGAAATTATTATGAATAACGTAAGAAAGCGAAAGGATGATTAAAGTCTTGCTAAGGATGCGCCGAAACTCTTTTCATTTTGGATAAAAAGAATAAAATGGGGAACAAAGCATAGTGAGCTTGCATTGAAAAATGAATGAGTCAGGAGGAATTAAGTATGAACATCATCGCAGCCATCTTATTTGGAATATATGGAGTGATCGGAGGCGTGAGTACCGTCGTATGTACCGTGAGCATTCCGGGTATCATTATTTGGAAAATTTACCGGAAAACGAAATATCATAAGGCGCTGACGGATTAAGTAAAATAAGGGTAACTGTTCAGTAGGTCTGTGCATTTACTGCGCTGACCGTACGAAAACATGGGCTAGCAGGCAAAAATCCCATTGCCGTAGGCAATTTTTAATGGATTTTTGCGCGTGACTGTGAAGGTACTGAACAGTTACAAATAAGAATTATAAAAAAAGGGTCTTGCAGGTGAAAGATTTTCTATCTGCAAGACCCTTTTTTGCTTAAAATCAATGTAATTATCGGACAATATAGACATCGGCGCTTCTCTTTCCATACTGCAGTGCCTGACTGTGGGAATTGAAGAAGATGTCCAGTTTGTTTCCGCGGATGCCGCTGCCGCTGTCCTCAACGGTATAGACAACGCCGTTGATGCGGAGTTTAGTTCCGAGCGGGAATACGCGCAAGTCGGCGGAAATGGTATGTCCTGCCTGCGGAATGGTGCCGGATTTAGTGCGGTTCTTTCCACCACGGCAGCATCTGCGGCAGCTGCAGTAAGCAGTTGTCGTAAAACGTCCGGCGTAGATTTCAGCAGGTGCCTCTGCTTCCTGTGCCTCGGCAGCAGCATTTGTGTCAGTATTTTCAGTCATTGCAGCTTCGCCAGCGTTCTCTGCCTCCACTTGTGCAGACTCATTTGAAAATGCAGCGACTTCTGCCTCGGAAGCGTTCGTGTCAGCCGCTTCTTCCGCAGCAGCGTTTGTCTGCTTTCTAATCAGCTCCGGATCGGAAGCCGGACCAGATGGTGTCTGGGCTGCTTCGGTGGAAATGCCGTTTGTTTCTTCACCGGCTGCCGCATCTATTTGGGAGACAAGCTCAGTTCCGGCATCTGTGGCTGCCAGTGTATTCATGGTGCCTGCCATGAGACAGACCAGGCTCATTGCCGTTGTGGCAAGTCCGCGCCGCATGGTGTTCATCATATTCATCAAATAAAAACCTCTCATTTCAATTTAGATTCATTTGTCTCATCGCAACGATTGTGTATCTCACAAATATTGCAATGCGTTTACAAATGTTATAATTTGTTACTATTATATTACAAAAATGTTAAATGTCAAGCCGGAGAGCCTGAAATAGGGCTCTGGGAGCGGTCGGAGGTTCGACAAGTCGAAAGCTTGTTCGGACGCAAACAGGAAAGCGGGTGAGTGAGTTTCTACCTATAGAAAGTGTGAAAATCAGCGTGCCTAAAAACAGGGTATGCAGAATGAAAAATTTTATTCGAAAAAAGAAGAAAAAATTTTTTTTAAAAAACCGAAAAAAATCATTGACAAATACTTGCGTAAGTAATATAGTATGAACTGTAGATATTAGCACTCTGATAGATTGAGTGCTAACAAAAAACTTCCAGAGCGGGTTTAAGAGACCGGCGGAAGCGGATGCACGGAAGGAGAGATTGGATGGAACTGGATGAGAGAAAAGAAAAGATTTTGAAAGCGATTATCCAGAACTATCTGGAGACCGGAGAGCCGGTTGGTTCCAGAACGATCTCCAAGTATTCCGATTTGAAACTCAGTTCGGCGACGATTCGAAATGAGATGTCGGATCTGGAAGAACTGGGATATATCATTCAGCCGCACACATCGGCAGGCGGATTCCTTCAGATAAAGGATATCGTTTCTATGTGGATCAGTTGATTCATGAGAAAGAGACGGAGGTCACGCAGGTGCGTGATATGGTCATCCAGAGAGTGGATCGGGTGGAGCTTCTGTTAAAGCAGATGGCAAAGCTTTTGGCGAGCAATACGAATTATGCGACGCTGATCAGCGGACCGCAGTATCACCAGACGAAGATCAAGTTTATACAGCTTTCCAGAGTGGAAGCCGGGAAACTCCTGATTGTCACTGTTTTAGAAGGCAACATTATCAAGAACTCGATTGTGGCACTCGATGCGGAGCTGACTGATGAGGACATCCTGAATCTGAATATTCTTTTAAATAGCGGTCTCAACGGATTGACGATGGAGCAGATTAATCTGGATGTCATTACCCGGATGAAAGGGCAGGCAGGCGAGCGCAGCCACATCGTGGATGTGGTACTAAGCGAGGTGGCCGAGGCGATTCGTTCCGGCGAGGAAGATTTACAGATTTACACCGAAGGTACGACGAACATTTTCAAATATCCGGAACTGAGCGATGGTGCGAAAGCCAGCCAGCTCATCGGGACACTGGAGCAGAAAGACCTCTGGAGAGAGATTCTTACCGAGGACGATGCGGACAGCGATAAGAAAAATGAGATTCAGGTCTACATCGGAAGTGAGACACAGGTGCAGTCGATGAAGGACTGCAGTATCGTTACTGCCAATTATGAATTGGGGGACGGACTTCGGGGAACGATAGGAATCGTTGGACCGAAACGAATGGATTATGACAAAGTTGTATCGACCCTGCGCTCATTAAAGAGCCAGCTCGATCAGACATTCAATCATAAAGATACCGAGTAGCACGGATGTGCAAAATAAAGAGGTGAGAGACATGGCAAAGACAGAGATAGATTCCAAAGCAGCCGAGGCAGCAAATGAGGAGCAGGTAAAAGAAACAGAAACCCAGGCAGAAGCTGAGGTAGTGAAGGAAAAGGAAGCTTCTTCGGAAGACGCACAAGCGCCGGAGGGAGAAAAAGAGAAAAAAGGATTTTTCTCCAAAAAGAAGGATAAGAAAGATGAGCAGATCGAGGAGCTGACGGATCGCCTGAAGCGCACGATGGCTGAATTTGACAATTTCCGAAAACGAACGGAGAAAGAAAAATCAGCGATGTATGAGATTGGCGCAAAGGACATCATCGAGAAGATTCTCCCGGTGGTGGACAATTTCGAGCGTGGTTTGGCGACCATCCCGGAGGGCGAAGAAAAAAGTGCTTTCGCCGAGGGCATGGATAAGGTTTACAAGCAGCTCGTAAAAACACTGGGTGATGCAGGTGTAAAGCCAATCGAAGCGGTTGGTCAGCCATTTGATCCGAACTTCCACAATGCAGTGATGCATATTGAGGATGAAAACCTGGGTGAGAATGTGGTAGCCGAGGAGTTCCAGAAAGGCTATGTATACCGCGACAGCGTGGTTCGCCACAGCATGGTAAAAGTGGCAAATTAAAATAGGTAACACGTAAACAGCTGGCACCCAGAATTCGGTGCTGGTGGTTGATTTGATATAATATAGACAGACAGGCGGCAGAATTTAACTCCCATGGGGAGAAAGAGAACTGCCAGAAAAAGATAATTTCAGGAGGAAATAACTATGAGCAAGATTATCGGTATTGACTTAGGTACAACAAACAGTTGTGTAGCCGTTATGGAAGGTGGTAAACCGGTTGTTATCGCAAATACAGAAGGTATCCGTACCACACCGTCCGTTGTGGCATTTACAAAGACAGGCGAGAGACTGGTCGGCGAGCCGGCAAAGCGTCAGGCAGTTACCAACGCTGAGAAGACCATTTCTTCTATCAAGAGACACATGGGCAGCGACTACAAAGTAACCATTGATGACAAGAAATATACGCCGCAGGAGATTTCCGCGATGATTCTGCAGAAGCTGAAAGCAGATGCAGAGAGCTACTTGGGCGAGAAGGTAAACGAGGCAGTTATTACTGTTCCGGCTTACTTCAACGACGCACAGCGTCAGGCAACCAAGGATGCAGGTAAGATCGCTGGTCTGGATGTAAAGAGAATTATCAACGAGCCGACGGCAGCAGCGCTTGCGTATGGCCTTGATAATGAGAAAGAGCAGAAGATCATGGTATATGATTTAGGTGGCGGTACATTCGATGTTTCCATCATCGAGATCGGTGACGGCGTTATCGAGGTTCTGGCAACCAACGGCGATACACATCTGGGCGGCGATGATTTCGATAACCGTATTACCCAGTGGATGATCGACGAGTTCAAGAAAGCAGAGGGTGTAGACCTTTCCGCTGATAAGATGGCGCTTCAGAGACTGAAAGAAGCAGCTGAGAAAGCGAAAAAAGAGCTTTCTTCCGCAACTACAACCAATATCAACCTTCCGTTCATCACTGCAACCAGCGAGGGACCGAAGCATCTGGATATGAACCTGACCAGAGCTAAATTTGATGAGCTGACCAGAGACTTAATCGAGAGAACCGCAATTCCGGTACAGAACGCACTGAAAGATGCTGGTATCACTGCTTCTGAGTTAAGCAAAGTACTTCTGGTAGGTGGTTCCACACGTATGCTGGCAGCACAGGAAGAAGTAAAACGTCTGACTGGTAAAGAGCCGAGCAAATCCTTAAACCCGGATGAGTGCGTAGCAATCGGTGCAGCTATCCAGGGGGGTAAGCTGGCTGGCGATGCCGGTGCCGGTGATATCCTTCTTCTGGATGTAACTCCGCTGTCTCTGTCCATCGAGACTATGGGTGGTGTAGCAACCAGACTGATTGAGAGAAATACCACAATCCCGACCAAGAAGAGCCAGATCTTCTCTACCGCAGCTGATAACCAGACCGCTGTTGATATCCACGTTGTACAGGGCGAGAGACAGTTCGCAAAGGACAACAAGACACTGGGAACCTTCCGTCTGGATGGCATTCTTCCGGCAAGAAGAGGTGTTCCGCAGATTGAGGTTACCTTCGATATTGATGCAAACGGTATCGTAAATGTATCTGCAAAAGACCTTGGTACAGGTAAAGAGCAGCACATCACGATTACCTCTGGTTCCAATATGTCCGATTCCGATATCGATAAGGCAGTCAAAGAGGCAGCTGAGTACGAGGCACAGGATAAGAAGAGAAAAGAGGGCATCGATGCAAGAAATGAAGCTGACTCCATGGTATTCCAGACCGAGAAAGCTCTGCAGGATGTAGGCGATAAGATCGATGCAAACGATAAAGCAGCCGTAGAAGCTGACTTAAATGCACTGAAAGAAGCTATCAACAAAGCTCCGATCGACCAGATGACCGATGCACAGATTGATGAAATCAAGGCTGGCAAGGAAAAACTGATGAACAGCGCACAGGCACTCTTCAGCAAGGTTTACGAGCAGGCACAGGCAGCTGGCGCAGCAGGAGCACAGGGCGGTGCTCAGGGTGCAGCTGATGCAGGAAGTGCACCGCATGACGATAATGTAGTTGACGGAGACTTTAAAGAGGTATAATATAATAAGCAGCCATTTTTCAAAGAAAAATGAGCGGATTACGAATGTTTTTGAGGATTGCGGGAGCACGCAGTGCGGAGCAATCCGGGACATCGGGGTATCAATAGAAAAACGCAGTGAGGGGCTGTCGCAGGAATCTGCGGCAGACCCCCATTTGTAGGTTTTGGGGTAACTGTTCAGTAGGTCTGCGCATTTACTGCGCTGACCGTACGAAAACATGGGCCAGCAGGCAAAAATCCCATTGCCGTAGGCAATTTTTAATGGATTTTTGCGCGTGACTGTGAAGGTACTGAACAGTTACGTTGTGGGAAGATAAATAGATACGATAGAAACTCTGCCGGATGCGGTCAAATGTACCGGCGGATTTTGGGAAGGAAGAGCTGAAATGGCAGAGAGTAAGAGAGATTACTATGAGGTCTTAGGCGTCCCGAAGGATGCGGACGATGCGACACTCAAAAAAGCATACAGAACCCTGGCCAAAAAGTATCATCCGGATGCAAATCCGGGCGATCAGGCGGCAGCCGATAAATTTAAGGAAGCATCGGAGGCGTACAGCGTACTGAGTGATCCGGAGAAGAGACGTCAGTATGATCAGTTCGGCCATGCGGCTTTTGACGGCGGTGCAGGCGGCGCTGGCGGATTCGGTGGTTTTGATTTCAACGGCGGCGATATGGGAGACATTTTCGGAGATATCTTCGGAGATATTTTTGGCGGCGGACGCAGCCGCGGCGGCAGAAGCAACGGACCGATGCGCGGCGCGGATGTGCGTACCAGTGTGCGGATTACTTTTGAAGAAGCGATCTTCGGCTGTGAAAAAGAGCTGGAGTTAAACTTAAAGGAAACCTGTGAGAAATGTCATGGAACGGGTGCAAAACCGGGAACCCAGCCGCAGACCTGTCCGAAATGTAACGGTAAAGGCAAGATCATGTACACGCAGCAGTCGTTCTTTGGTCAGATTCAGAATGTACAGACCTGTCCGGATTGTAACGGAACCGGAAAGATCATCAAGGATAAATGCCCGGATTGCTACGGAACCGGCTATGTAGCGAAGAGAAAGAAGATCAAAGTGACGATCCCGGCAGGTATCGACAACGGTCAGATGCTGCGTGACCGCGGCAACGGCGAACCAGGTACCAACGGCGGTCCGCGCGGAGATCTGCTGGTAGAAGTAGTGGTATCCCAGCACCCGATCTTCAAGCGCCAGGATACAACAATCTACTCAACCGTGCCGATCTCCTTCGTGAAAGCAGCACTCGGCGGTCCGATCCGTATCAAGACGGTGGACGGCGAGGTAGAGTATGAGGTCAAACCGGGAACCCAGACAGATACGAGAGTCCGCCTGAAAGGAAAAGGTGTTCCGTCCCTGCGTAACCGCAACGTGCGCGGCGACCATTTCGTGACGCTGGTGGTACAGGTTCCGGAGCGCATGACCGAGGCACAGAAGGAAGCGCTTCGCAAGTTTGACGATGCCATGAACGGAATTGCACCGGAGGGCGAGAAACATAAGAAGAAAGGACTGTTCGGAAAGCTGGAGAAATAGAATACGGACAGGACAAAAATAGAAAAGAGTTGTCGGGCTGACATAAAAATGCGGCGCGGCAGCTCTTTGTTTCTGTTTCATAGGAAATTGCGTCCTATGAAACAAAAAAAACGCTCCGCGAGGATGCGTACTCGCGCGAAGCAGAAGCATGTCTCAGGCGATCGCGCTCGGCGCGAGAATATACCAGAAAAAGACAGAGTTTTGTAAGTTGACTTCCGTTTAAAACTTATATACAATAGGACAATGGGGGATCAGCAACACAGATAGCATGGATTTTTGTCAGAAAAATATGCCAAATGATAAAAACATTACTTGAATGGCAGATCCTTCCGGGAATAGGAACCCGTATTGGATTTTTAAAGGGAGAATAGGACGATGACAGATAGAAACGGGAATTTGAATGAAAATTCACGTTCCGGCAGCCGCGAAGATGGGCGGGAGCCGATGAGACGAAATACGGCGATGAACAGCCGGGAGATTATGCTGGAAGATGAAGATTATCTGGATGATCCGGATGAGGGCTATTTGGATGATGATTATTTCGACCAGGATATGGAAGAACGGATCCTGAGGGAAGCAGAGCTGGACATGGAAAACATACACCAGCCAGAGCGTCAGGATCAGAACCGGTGGGAAGAGCCGGAACGCCTGCCGGAGAAAGAGCCGGAGGAGACAGCCAGTCGAAAGCGCAGCCGCGCCCGTGGAAATCAGAGCGCGGGCACAGGGCGGGAGGCAGCTCATGCGGCGCCGCAGCGGGGACAGGATTCCGGAAAGACGGCATCCTGGACGGAAGCCACCCCGGAAAAGGCAGCTCTGAAAGCTGAGCATAGAAAAAACGGTAAAAAGGCGGCATGGATCGCTGCCTGTACGGCGGGCATTCTGCTCGTGGCAGCCGGAGGCGTCTATGTGGGAATGTCCCAGAAATATAAGACCCGTTTCTTTCCGAATACGCAGATCAACGGTGTTGACGCGTCCGGAAAGACAGCGGCAGAGGTGCAGGAACTGATTTCGGAAGGTGTGAATGGTTACACACTGACGATCGATGAGAGAAATAATCAGACAGAAACGATCGCCGGAACCGATATCAAGCTGCATGCGGAGTTTGACGGCAGCCTGGAAAAGATGGTAGCGGCGCAGAACCCGTTCGCATGGCTGTGGCATATGAAACAGGAAGAATATACGATCGGAACGATGGTGACGTATGACGATGCGGCGCTGGAAAGCCAGATCCGGAATTTATCGTGTTTAGACCCGGAGAAAGTGGTAGAACCGGTCAATGCAAAGATTTCAGAGTATGTGTCCGGACAGGGCTATTCGATTGAGCCCGAACAGGAAGGAACGGCAGTCGAGGCGGAGAAGCTGACACAGGCGGTAACGGAGGCGATCGAGAATCTGCAGGATCATTTATCGCTGGAGGAAGCAGATGTCTATAAGAAGCCGACGGTATTGAAAGACGATGCATCTCTGGCAGAACAGCTGGATAAGATGAATAAATACGCGAAAATGAGCGTGACATACCAGTTCGGCGATTCGACGGAGACCTTAAATGGAGATCAGATTCATGGGTGGCTGATTGCCAATGCAGACGGAAGTGTTTCGGTAGATTCCTCCAAGGTGTCGGAGTACGTGTCTGAGATGGCGAAAGCACACAATACTTCAAACAAAGCGAAAACATTGAAAACATCGTATGGTTCCACGATTCAGGTAAGCGGCGGAACGTATGGCTGGAAGATCAACCAGGCGGCAGAGACGGAAGCGCTGGCAGCGATTATTGCCTCCGGCGAGAGTACGACGCGTGAGCCGGAGTATTCCCAGAAGGCGGCGAGCCATGGGGCAAATGACTACGGTGACACTTACGTGGAGATCAACCTGACCGGACAGCACCTTTTCTTCTATAAAGAAGGAAAGCTGGTGGTAGAGTCGGATTTCGTATCTGGAAACCTGGCGAAAGGCTGGGGAACTCCGGCAGGCTCGTATCCGCTGGCCTATAAGCAGAAAAATGCGGTCCTGAAGGGTGAGAATTACCGGACGCCGGTTAATTACTGGATGCCGTTCAATAATGGTATCGGTATGCATGATGCGAAGTGGAGAAGCAGTTTTGGCGGTACGATTTACAAGACGGGCGGTTCCCACGGCTGTATCAACCTGCCGCCGAGTGTTGCGAAGACGATCTTTGACAATATTTCGGCAGGAACTCCGGTGATCTGCTACAATCTGCCTGGTACGGAGAAGAGTACGACGAGCGGTACGGCAAAACCGGCGGAGACGAAGCCGGCAGAGACTACGGCGCCAGCAGAAACACCAGCTCCGGCAGAGACGCAGGCGCCAGCACCGGCAGAAACACAGGCACCGGGTCCGGAACCGACCACAGCGCCGACGCAGGCGGAGACGAAAGCGCCGGAGACTGCGGCACCGACCAGGCAGGACCGGGAGGTCCTCGGGGGATAATGGTGGAAATATTGCAGTGGGACCAGGAGCATAGGAAGAAACGGGCACTGGAACTCTGCACCTCCGGCTTCTTCCCTTATCGTTGTTCGCTTGCTTTCACAACATCTGTTCGCCTGTGACGGACCACGGTCCGCCACATTCGGACAGATGTGTTCAAGATGCGTACAACTGGATAAGGGAAAAGCCTTTGGCACAGAGTTCCAGTGCCCGTTTCTTTGAATTGGGAATAAAAATCGAGAAAAAACCTGCATAAAATGATTTACACCGAAAACATATTGTGTTATACTAAATACGTATGAGTCCGCCGGTGCTCAGTTTTTTGACGACTCCGACATAAACTTAGCATACGGTAAGAATAATTTTAAGGAGGAAATCACAATGATTTCAAAGGAAAAGAAAGCAGCTATTATCGAACAGTACGGAAGAAAAGCAGGCGATACAGGTTCACCGGAGGTTCAGATCGCAATTCTGACCGCTAGAATCGCTGAGCTTACAGAGCATTTAAAATCCAATCAGAAGGATCATCATTCCCGCCGCGGACTTCTGAAGATGGTAGGACAGAGACGTGGTCTTCTGGATTACTTAAAGAAATCCGATCTGGAAGGATACCGTGCACTGATCGAGAAGTTAGGCATCAGAAAGTAATTAAGATTAAAACGTATAGGGTGGAGCAATCCACCCTAGTTGTTTATGTAGAAGAAAAGTCCGAGACCGCTGCTGTACCCGTAAAGCAGAAAAACATATTTGCGGGCAGAGCAGTAGTTTCGGTATTACTTTTCACAGAAAGGCACTTTTGGAACCGAAAGCGGCGTATGAGAATGTGAAGGTTCTTCTGCAAAACAAGATGAAAGGAGATATGAGATGTACAAGAGTTTTTCGATGGAACTGGCTGGCAGAACTTTAACAGTGGATGTTGGCCGTGTAGCAGCTCAGGCAAATGGTGCTGCATTTATGCATTATGGAGATACAACCGTATTATCAACCGCGACAGCTTCTGACAAGCCGCGTGACGGTATTGATTTCTTCCCGTTAAGCGTTGAGTTTGAGGAGAAGATGTATTCGGTCGGAAAGATTCCGGGCGGATTTAACAAGAGAGAGGGAAAGGCATCTGAGAATGCAGTTCTGACAGCACGTGTTATTGACCGTCCGATGCGTCCGCTGTTCCCGAAGGATTACCGCAACGATGTTACCTTAAATAACCTCGTATTATCCGTTGACCAGGACTGCAGCCCGGAGTATACCGCGATGTTAGGCTCTGCAATCGCAACCTGCATTTCCGATATCCCGTTTGATGGTCCGTGTGCGACCACCCAGATCGGCATGATCGACGGCGAGTTTATCGTAAACCCGACCAATGCACAGAAGAAAGTATCTGATATGGCTCTGACCGTTGCTTCTACCCGCGAGAAGGTTATCATGATCGAGGCTGGCGCAAAGGAAGTTCCGGAGAACATCATGATCGACGCGATCTTCAAGGCACACGAAGTAAACCAGGAGATCATCAAATTCATCGACACTATCGTAGCTGAGTGCGGCAAGCCGAAACATTCCTACGAGAGCTGTGCAGTTCCGGAAGAGCTGTTTGCAGCGATTCGTGAGCTGGTTCCGCAGGAAGAGATGGAAGAGGCTGTATTTACAGACGAGAAACAGAAGAGAGAAGAGAATATCCGCGCAATCACCGAGCGCCTGGAAGAGGCATTCGCTGATAACGAGGAGTGGCTGGCTGTTCTGGGTGAGGCTGTATATCAGTACCAGAAGAAGACTGTCCGCAAGATGATCCTCAAAGATCACAAGCGTCCGGATGGCCGCGGTATCACCGAGATCCGTCCGCTGGCAGCAGAGATCGACATTCTGCCGCGTGTACACGGTTCCGGTATGTTCACCCGTGGACAGACACAGATTTTAAATATCTGTACACTGGCTCCGCTGTCCGAGGCACAGAAGATCGACGGACTGGATGAGAACGAGACATCCAAGAGATATATGCACCATTACAACTTCCCGTCCTACTCCGTAGGCGAAACCAAACCGTCCAGAGGACCGGGACGCCGTGAGATCGGTCATGGTGCGTTGGCGGAGCGTGCGCTTGTGCCGGTACTTCCGACTGCGGAAGAGTTCCCGTATGCAATCCGTACCGTATCTGAGACGATGGAATCCAATGGTTCTACCTCCCAGGCAAGTATCTGTGCATCCACTCTGTCTCTGATGGCAGCAGGTGTACCGATCAAAGCTCCGGTAGCTGGTATTTCCTGCGGTCTGGTAACAGGCGACACCGATGATGATTACATCGTTCTGACCGATATCCAGGGTCTGGAAGACTTCTTCGGCGATATGGACTTCAAGGTAGGCGGCACTCACAAGGGTATTACTTCCATCCAGATGGATATCAAGATCCACGGTCTGACCCGCCCGATCATCGAGGAGGCAATCGCTAAGACGAGAGAGGCAAGACTCTACATTCTGGATGAAGTTATGGCGCCGGTTATCTCCGAGCCGAGAAAGACCGTCAGCCAGTATGCTCCGAAGATCGTTCAGATCTCCATCGATCCGCAGAAGATCGGCGATGTAGTCGGCAAACAGGGCAAGGTAATCAACAAGATCATCGAGCAGACCGGCGTTAAGATCGATATCGAGGACGATGGCAGCGTAGCTGTATGCGGCACCGATCAGGCAATGATCGACAAGGCAGTTTCTATCATCAAGGGCATCGTGACCGACATCGAGCCGGGTCAGATTCTGACAGGTACCGTTGTCCGTATCATGAATTTTGGTGCATTCGTAGAGCTGGCTCCGAACAAAGATGGTATGGTTCATATTTCCAAGCTTTCGGACAAGCGCGTAGCGAAGGTAGAGGATGTTGTCAACATCGGCGATGAAGTTACTGTAAAGGTAATCGAGGTCGATAAGATGGGTCGTATCAACCTGAGCATGAAACCAGGCGATCTGGCTGAAAATAAATAATAAATAGATTGCAAATGCACACGATGTGCTGCAATCATCCATCATAAAATCAATGTGCCTGCATCACTGCGGCGCAGACCAGATAAAGTAAGGAATGCTGCAAGGCAGAGAAGCGGTTCGCTTCTGCTTTGCGGTGTTCCTTTTTACTTTACAAAGAGGAAAAATATGTTAGAGGTAACAGGGATAGAAAAACGGTACCGCGGAAGGACGATCCTAAAAGATGTCTCTTTTCGGGCAAATCCAGGGGAATGCATCGGGATTGTCGGCGGAAATGGATGCGGCAAGACGACGCTGCTCTCGATCCTCGCGGGGATCCGCAAGCCGAATCGGGGGAGTATTCGGATTGACGGGCAGGAGGCGCTTGGAAGACATCGTCTATTAGAAGAAAAAATCGCCTATGTGCCTCAGGAAAATCCATTGATCCCGGAGCTGACGGCATTTGATAATTACCGTCTCTGGTTCCGGGGGAAACGGCGGGAGATGGAGCGGGATCTGGAATGCGGCGTCGGTCGTGTGCTGGGCGTGGACCGATTCTTGAAAACGCAGGCGGGACGGCTTTCCGGCGGAGAGAAAAAGAGGCTGAGCATCGCGGCGGCACTCTCCGGGCGCGCGGATATCCTGATTCTCGATGAACCGGGGGCAGCGCTTGACCTGGAGGCAAAGGAGCAGATCCTGACTTATATCAGGAGCTATGTGAAAGCAGGGGGGACAGTTCTTTTAACGTCCCATGAGATGGGAGAGATAGGGGCGTGTACAACCCTTTATGTATTAAAGGACGGTGTGCTGGTTCCAACGGAGGCAGGGCTTTCGGCGCGGGAGCTGATACAGAGGTTTTAAGGTTACTGGGCACGTATGCGTGAACAGTAACGTTTTAGGAGTGAGAAAACAGGAGGAGGTACAAGATGGAAGAGGGAAACAACACAAACAACACAAACAATACAAACAATGCAAACATGTCAAGCAATTCAACCCCGCTAAACCCGGCAGAGGCAGCGGCACAGGCGCTTACGGCCGCATCTGACACAGCGGATGGAACCGGTGCAGGCGGCTCCGCTGGTGCTGGCGGCGGAATCGGTGGAAATGCTGCAGGCGGCAGTGACGGTGGCAGAACGGGCGGAAATGGTTCTGGCAGGAAGAAATGGCTCATTTCAGCCGGAGCAGCCGCAGCGGTGGTCGTGGTCGGCGGCGGTGTGATGCTCAGCCATCAGGCAGACCCAAAGGACACAGTGATCGATGCGTTCAAGAGCATCACGGCGGAAGGGCAGTTAAATCCGTCTGAGGAGATCTTTGGGACGAAAGAGCTGGAAAAACTTTTACAGAAGGGATCCGCGCAGACGGGGATGGAGTTAAGCATGACGGGTATTTCCGATGAATCCCTGAACCAGATGAGCGGTGCGGGCATCGGTTTGGATGTGAAGCGCGATGTGGACAGCGGACGGCAGCTGCTAAATCTTTCCTTGCAGTATGGCGGCGGAGAATTGGCGGACGCACAGCTTTACATGGATGATACACAGATCATGGCGGCGATTCCGGCACTTTCCAGCCGTATGTTTACCCTTGACTATGTCAATGATCTGGAAGGACAGCTCATTAATTCTCCGTATGCGGCGCAGAAGCTCGAAGAGCAGGGGATTGATATTGAGGGGCTGGCAAATTATCTGGGACAGTACAAGGGGGCGCTTTCGGACGAGGAGCCGATGATGGATCTGAAAGCACTCTGGAACCGCTACAAAGAGGGAAGCAAGGCGATTGATGACCTCAAAACGGCTATGACCGTCACTAAGAATGACAAAAAAGAGTTTACGATCGATGGACAGAGCGAGAACTGCCGCGGTTACCATGTGACTCTGCCGAAGGATGCGCTGATTCGCTTTGCAAAGACGACGAGAGAATTTTTCCTGAATGATGAGACACTCAAACAGGATGTGGTGCGCTATCTGGAACTGGCAGGCGACGCAAGCAGCATCTATGCAGCGGACGGGGAAGGAGAGAGCGTGGATCCGGAGGAACAGCAGAAGGAACTCTGGGCGCAGGCGGAAGCGGTGCTGGACAATCTGGTAGAGGAAATGGAAAATACCATCGGGGATGTGACGATGGATGTCTATGTGAGAAAAGACGGCAAAATGGCTGGATTTTCCTATGAGACGGATGCAACGGTTGACGAAGAAAATGTCCGTCTTTACGGCGATGTTTCCTTTGGCGGCGGTTACAACATGCTGTCGAATGTGAATGGGGCGTTAAATATTGAGGATTCGGACGGTCAGATTATCACGGTTTCCCTGGATAAAACAGGCGCTTACGAGGCTGGAAAGAGCTGGAGTGGTCAGGTAATTGCGACCCTGGAAGGCGACGAAGAGAAATACCAGTTTATCCTGGATGGCGATTATCAGATCGCGGACGGCAGCTATGAGCTGAAGCTGGATCTGCAGAGCAACGGTGCGTCTCAGGCATCGATCACGGCGAATGGCGCGGTCAGCGAGCTTTCGAAGGGCGAGAGCGTCCATATCGATATGGATTCTCTGCGTATGGAAACTACATTGTTAAATGGAAGCATTTCTTATGTTGAATTAGCCGGTTCCTATTATGTCAACCCGCTGGAGGATGAGATCGCGCAGCCGGACGGCGTTCCATTTGATGTGCTGGCTTCCTCCGAGGAGGATTATAACCAGGTCACAACGGAGATGACAGGCAACCTGTTCGCAATTCTACTGAAAGTCATGTCATAGGCGGCGGAAAATGCGAACATATATGATATATCTGCTGCTGACCGGAAAGCGCCTGCTCCGCCAGCTGCCGTATTTTCTGGCAGGGCTGGCAGTGATGGTGCTGCTCATCGGCATGGCGGCGTTTTCGGCATCTAAGGTTTTATATGGGGAAACATCTTTAA
This sequence comes from Clostridium sp. AF50-3, assembly GCF_003477445.1. Classification (NCBI taxonomy): domain Bacteria; kingdom Bacillati; phylum Bacillota; class Clostridia; order Eubacteriales; family Clostridiaceae; genus Clostridium; species Clostridium sp. AF50-3. The sequence goes on from NZ_QUDH01000006.1 coordinate 154,666, forward strand.
AGAAAATCGAGGTGGGTGTGGTGCTTCCGGAGGACGATGCGCTTTCGGAAAAGATAACCAAAATGATTGCCTCGCTGGACAGCGTGGAAAGTCTCTGCGATTTTTCGTATCTGGAACACGATGAAGCGTTCCAAAGGATGAAAAGCGGGGAACTTCAGGCGGTTTTCGAGGTGCCCTCCGGCATGGCGCGTGACATTTTGGACGGAACGAACCAGCCCGCCACGATCTGGTTTCTGGATGAGAGCGGGCTGGAAGAAGCTGTTTTCAGGGAGCTGGCAGAGTCGGGCAGTTCGATGCTTGGCACTTCGCAGGCGGCGATCTACGCGGCAAATGAATGTTTAAATATCCAGGGAGTGCCGGAACAGATTCCGGTGTCTGAACAGGATTTGAACCGTATCTTTTTAAAATATGCGATGAACCGGGAGGCACTTTTCCGGAAGAAAACGGTCAGCGCGGCGGGGGATGTATCGACGGCGGTCTTTTATGGAATTTCGGGGATTGTATTTTTGATGATTCTTACCGGAATCCCGGCAGCGCCGTTTCTGGCGCCCCAGACGGAGGCGCTGGAACAGGGGCTTCGGCGTATCGGGATCCGGCGGTGGTATCCGCTTTTCTGTAAATGCTTGTGCATGACGCTTCTTCTGATGGCAGTCACAGCGGGCGGCTATGGCTGGGGCGGTGCAGAAGGGATATGCGCTGGCGGGGCGGGAAGAACTGGCGGCGTGGGGGCTGACCTGCGCGGCAGTTTCGGCGTGGATTCTGCTGTTTTATGAGGTGTGCAGAAGTTCGGCAGCGGCGATTTTGACGTTGTTTGCGGTCAATGTGGTATTTCTCTTTCTGGCGGGCGGCATCATCCCGTCCGTCTTTCTGCCGGAACTGGTTCAGAAAGTCGGAAATATGACGGTGACGGCGCTCTGGATGGATGGAATCCGCTTTATTGCTTCGGGCGAGGAGACAGGGACGGTTCCGGTGCTGTGGAAACTGGCTGCGGCGGCATTGGCATGCTTTGCACTGGCGCTTGCCGCCGGAAAAAGGAGGGATTGACGGATGCGGAAGCTGGCGTGGTGGTTCTGTATGTTTGGAATGACGCTGCGGCGGGCTCTTTACCGCCCGGTGTTCCTCCTGTTTCTTCTGATCTTTCCATTGGGAATGGGCGCGCTCCATCAGGTGGAAAAACGGGATTCCGGGCGGATCGCGGTGGCGCTCTGCCCGGGAACGGATGCGTGGAATCAGGCGCTTGCAGAAAGACTGGAATCGGAAGAGAGCCGTTCATTTTTCTTTTATCCGTGCGGGACGGAGGAAGAGGCAAAGGAGGCGGTTATGACCGGACGGGCGGAGTGCGCCTACCTGTTTCCAGAGAGATTAAAGGAACGGCTGGACGAGGGGCGTTATACCCGTGCGGTCCGCGTGCTGGTGTCGCCATCCACAGTGGCAGAGAAAATTATATCAGAAAAGATATTTTCTGAACTGTTCGAGGTGTACGGGCGGGAACTGCTGGCGGACTATGGGAAAAATGGAGCGGCATTCCAGACGGTGATGGCGCGCTGCCAGACGACGGAGGCGCGGGAAAAGGCGTGCGGCGTGCTGATGGAACTCTATGAAAAATACCGCAGCAACGGAAGCACCTTTACCTTTGATTATCAGACCTTACAGGGAGGAACGGCACTGCAGACAGGGGCGATGAAGGTGGTCTTTCCGGTGCGCGGGCTGACGGCGGTTTTCCTTTTTATCATGGGGCTGGCGGCAACTGTCATGGCGGGCGAGGATGCGGAGCGCGGGCTTTATACGGCGGTCCGGAGCCGGGAGCGGTGGCTTCTGCAGACGGCGGAGATCGCGGCGTTTGTCTTTTTAGCAACCATTTCGGCCTATGCGGCGCTTCTGGTATCGGGAAATGGGGCAGAGCCGCTTTTAGAGGCGGGAAAGCTGCTTTTTTATCTCTTCTTCGTGACCATGTATGCCTTTGGATGCCTGGCAGTCTGCCGGAAGTCGGGATTTCTGGCGGCGCTGATTCCGGTGTTTATCCTTGCGAGCCTCCTGCTCTGTCCGATCTTTTTTGACGCTTCGCTCTTTTTGCCGGGAGCCGCAGGTGTGCGAAAGCTGCTGCCGCCGTGGTGGTATCTGAGCGGCATTTTCGGTTTCTAAAGTGTCTACCCGTGAATAGTTACTTTTTAACAACGTTTTTTTGGATAACTTCGATAAAAAGATTGCTATTTTTTCATTCAATTATTATAATAAAAAGAGACATCCGGTATCGAGCATCAATCTGCCGGATGTTTTCATGCGAGAAAATCAGGAGAGGAGTGAACACAATGGAAAGCCGGAGTCATAAGGCGGAATCAGACGGCAGCTACCCAGAACCGAAGGCAGCGTACACATGCATTTGCAGGAATGACAGCTGCAAACAGCGGATTCCTTGTGTACACTGCCGCATCTGTGGATAAGTTTCCGGCATTCTGCCTGTGTGCAGGAGCAGGAAGGGAGCAGCCTGTCCGATTTCCAAAATGACAATATTTTGGAAGGAGACGGGAATGTTAGAAGAAGAGAAGAAAGAAGAGCTGCTGGCTCTGCTGACCGGGAAGAAGTACCGGGAGCTGAAAAGCCAGCTGGTCGAGATGAATGAGGTGGATATTGCCTCATTTATCGAAGAATTGGATTCAGAGAAGACGGTCGTTGTATTCCGTATGCTGCCGAAAGAGCTGGCATCGGAGGTATTTGCCTGTCTGGAAGTCGAACAGCAGCAGCACATCATTACCAGTATTACGGATAATGAGCTGCGTGCCATCATTGACGACCTGTATGTCGATGATGCGGTCGATATGCTGGAGGAGCTGCCGGCGACGATCGTGCGGCGCGTACTTCAGAACTCCAGCCCGGATACGAGAAAACTGATCAACCAGTTCCTCAATTACCCGGAAAACAGCGCCGGAAGCGTCATGACGGCGGAGTACGTGGGACTCAAGAAAAATATGACGGTGGAGCAGGCATTTGATTATATCCGGAAATATGGTGTGGACAAGGAGACGATTTACACCTGCTACGTCATGGATGAAAAACGCCGCTTAGAGGGCGTTGTGACGGTCAAGGATCTTCTGATGAATGATTATGCGGCGCTCATGGGCGATATCATGGATCCGCATGTGATCAAGGCGTATACGACGGAAGACCAGGAAAAGGTCGTGGAGACGTTCAATGAGTACAACCTCTTGAGTTTACCGGTTGTGGACGGCGAAGACCGTCTGGTCGGCATCATCACGGTCGATGATGTCATGGATGTCATGGAGCAGGAGGCGACGGAGGACTTCGAGAAGATGGCGGCGATGCTGCCGAGTGAGAAGCCGTACCTGAAGACGGGCGTGTTCCAGCTTGCGAGAAATCGTATTCCGTGGCTGATGATCCTGATGTTGAGCAGTATGGTGACCGGCGGTATTTTGTTAAAATATGAGAATGCCTTTTCGGTAATTCCGCTTTTGGTTACGTTTATTCCGATGCTGATGGATACGGGCGGAAACTCCGGCAGCCAGGCGAGCACGATGATCATCCGTGGTATGGCGGTCGGCGAGGTAGAACCGGCGGATATTCTGAAAGTTATGTGGAAAGAAATCCGCGTGGGAATGCTCTGTGGACTTTCTCTGGCGCTTGTCAATTTCGTGCGCCTGATGATCCAGTATCCGGGGCAGGTACTCATCTGCCTGACAGTAGTTATCAGCCTGTTCTGCACGGTTATCATCGCGAAGACGATCGGATGTGTGCTTCCGATTGCGGCGAAGACGATCCACCTCGACCCGGCGATCATGGCGTCGCCGATGATCACGACGATCGTGGATGCGTGCAGCCTGATGATTTATTTCCAGCTGGCGTGCCATTTGCTGAATATGAAGGCGTGATATAAATTACCTGCCTGCTGGCCCATGTTTTCGTATGGTCAGCGCAGTAAATGCGCAGACTTACGGAACAGTTACTTTATTTTATAATTCCAATATTTTAATTATTTCTAGGAAAGGAAAAACTGTTTGGAACATAAGCTTCCAGACAGCCGTGTGAAAAGTATGACAAAGATCAGAACCAGATACGCACCGAGCCCGACAGGCAAAATGCATGTAGGAAACTTAAGAACTGCATTATACGCATACCTGATTGCAAAACATGAGGGCGGCGATTTTATCCTGCGAATCGAGGATACCGATCAGGAGCGTTTCGTTGAAGGCGCGACCGAGATCATTTACAATACGATGCGCGATACCGGACTGAAGCATGACGAAGGTCCGGACATCGGAGGTCCGGTTGGCCCGTATGTACAGAGCGACCGTCAGAAACAGGGCATCTACATGGAATATGCGAAGAAGCTGATCGATAAAGGCGAAGCTTATTACTGTTTCTGCGATCAGGAACGCTTAAACAGCTTAAAGAGAGAAGTAAACGGCGAAGAGATCATGACCTATGATAAGCACTGCCTGCACCTTTCCAAGGAAGAGGTAGAGGCAAACTTAAAGGCAGGAAAGCCGTTTGTCATCCGTCAGAACAACCCGACCGAGGGAAAGACTACCTTCCACGATGAGATTTACGGGGATATTTCCGTAGATAACTCCGAGCTGGACGATATGGTTTTAATCAAATCGGATGGATTCCCGACCTACAACTTCGCAAATGTGGTGGACGATCATTTACAGCAGATCACCCATGTAGTCCGCGGTAACGAGTACCTGTCTTCTTCACCGAAGTACAACCGTCTGTACGACGCATTCGGATGGGAAGTTCCGGTTTATGTGCACTGCCCGACCATCACGAACGAGGAGCACAAGAAGCTGAGCAAGCGAAGCGGTCATTCTTCCTATCAGGATCTGATCGATCAGGGCTTCGTTTCCGAGGCAGTTGTCAACTTCGTTGCCCTGCTTGGCTGGTCACCGGAAAATAATCAGGAGATTTTCTCCTTAGACGAGCTGGTAAAAGAGTTCAACTACAAGAATATCAGCAAATCTCCGGCTGTTTTCGATATGGTAAAACTGAAATGGATGAACGGCGAGTACATCAAGGCGATGGATTTTGATAAGTTCTATGAGATGGCAGAGCCGTACATCAAGAAAGTAATCACCAAGGATCTGGATCTGAAGAAGATCGCGGCGATGGTTAAGACGAGAATCGAGATTTTCCCGGATATCGAGGGACACATCGATTTCTTTGAGACACTGCCGGAGTATGATCCGCAGATGTATATTCACAAGAAGATGAAGACCAATCTGGAGACATCCTTAAAGGTATTAAAAGATGTTCTGCCGATTCTGGAAGCACAGGAAGATTACTCCAACGACGCCCTGTACGCGGCGCTGTCCGAGTATGTATCCAAAGAGGGCGTTAAGACCGGCTTTGTAATGTGGCCGATCCGTACCGCTGTATCCGGCAAGCAGATGACGCCGGCAGGCGCGACCGAGATCATGGAAGTGCTTGGCAAGGAGGAGTCGATCCGCCGTATCAAGAAGGGGATTGAACTTCTGGAGGCACAGCAGTAGGCTGTCGTAACCGTCGATGTTCGACTTGAAGCAGGTTTGGCTTCGCAGATTAAATCAGTAGGTAGTAAATAAACAACTGCTTTTTCATGTATCGTAGATGCATGAAAAGCAGTGAAAAGGTGCGCTTTGTGAGAAATACATTCCAAGGCGCACTTTTCTTACATTTGTACTTGACAGATTTGCTTCAGATGCGCGGCAGAAGGATGTCTTGCACATCAAAATGCGAATTTCGAAGCAAATATGCCGAGATATTCTTGAATTGTGGAGTAAGGAAACAGGAAATGGCATTCAGTAAAGCACAGACACAGGCAATCATGCATAAAGATGGTCCCATGATGGTTCTGGCGGGACCGGGATCAGGGAAAACAACGGTGATCACCCATCGGGTCCAGTATCTGACGAAGGAGTACGGAATCGATCCGGGGGATATTCTGGTAATCACCTTTACCCGGGCAGCAGCCGAGGAGATGCGGGAGCGGTATGAAGCATTGACCGGCGGCGGATCCAGAGTCACCTTCGGTACTTTTCATTCGATCTTTTTTAGGATCTTAAAGCTGGCATACCGATATACCGCTGACAATATTGTCCGGGAAGAGCAGCAGATGCAGTTTGTCCGGGAGCTGGCTCAGACCGGAGGTCTGGAGCCGGAGGATGAAAATGAGTTTGCAGCCTCCATTTTAAGTGAGATAAGCTCTGTCAAGGGAGAGAGGATTGCACTGGAACATTACTATTCCAAAAACTGTCCGGATGCAGTTTTCCGTCAGCTCTATGCGGGCTATGAAGAGAAAATGCGCCGGGCCGGACTCATCGATTTCGATGACATGATGGTGCTGTGTCTGGAACTTTTTACGGAAAGAAAAGATATCCTGTCTGCCTGGCAGAGGAGGTATCGGTACATCCTGATTGATGAGTTTCAGGACATCAACCGGCTTCAATATGAGATCGTGCGGATGTTAGCCAAGCCGGAAGATAATCTTTTTATCGTGGGGGATGATGATCAGTCGATTTACCGGTTTCGTGGGGCCAAACCGGAGATTATGCTGGGGTTTGAGCGGGATTATCCGGGTGCCGGACGGATTCTTCTGGATGTGAATTACCGAAGCACCGAGGAGATCGTGGCACCGGCATTGCGGCTGATCGGAGAAAACCAGAAACGTTTTTCAAAGGCCATCCATACAACGGGGCGTCATGGGAAGAACGTGATCACGAAGCTCTGGCAGGATCCGGGGGAAGAAAATCTGGCCATTGCCAGGGAGATACAGCTGTATCTGCAGTCGGGAGTGCGGCCGGGGGATATCGCAGTTTTATACCGGACCAATGCTGGTCCTCGTTTTCTGATGGAAAAGCTGATGGAATACAACCTTCCCTTCCGGACACGGGATACGGTGCCGAACCTCTATGAACACTGGATTTCGCGAAATATCCTGACCTATATCCGGATTGCCATGGGAAGCCGGGCACGGGAAGATATTTTGCAGGTCATCAACCGTCCGAAGCGGTATATCAGCCGGGATGCGATGCCGGATGAGACGGTTTCGTTCGAGAAGATGAAGGCATTCTATGCGGAGAAAGACTGGATTGCCGAGCGGATCGAGAGTCTGGAAGGGGATCTGCGGGCCATCGCCCGGATGTCACCTCTGGCAGCCGTCAATTATATCCGCCAGGGCATGGGATACGATGAATATCTGATCGAGTATGCGGCATTCCGGCGGATGCGGCCGGAGGAACTTTTAGAGACTGCCGATGAGCTAAAAGAAAGTGCGGCGGGTTTCAAGACCTTTGACGAGTGGTTTGCACACATCGAGGCGTACAAGGAGGAACTGCTCCGGCAGGCGGCGCAGCGGCGGACGGAGACGGATGCGATCACGCTGGCGACGATGCACAGCGCCAAGGGGCTGGAATTTCCCATTGTTTATATTCTCGATGCCAATGAGGGCATCACGCCGCACAGCCGCGCGATGCTGGACGAGGATATGGAGGAAGAACGACGTCTGTTCTATGTGGCAATGACGCGTGCAAAGACCCGGCTGCATGTATATGCGGTGCGGGAGAGGTACCATAAAAAGGCGGAAGTATCGCGGTTTGTGTGGGAGTATCTGGGGCGGGATGGAGATAGCAGGTAACGAAATTCACAATGAAAATCGGGAAATCAGGCAAAAAAGTTGAGGACAAAGGAGAAATGTCGTTCGGTTCCAAAAGTGCCTACCCGTGAACAGTAACAATAACGGTACCAAACATATATTGTGTATAGTTTATTGACATTTTTTGAAAATTGTTCAATAATAACAGTATGAGAATTAAACTTCATGGGCGTCAAAAGAGATGACAGGTAAACAGAGAGGAGATGGGAGAATGAAAGGTATACGAAGGGCGGCAGCGGTGTGTCTGACAATGACATTGGCAGTATCGACATTATTTGGAAATACAGCATGGGCGGATATGCCGCAGAAGACGGAGAGGAAAAAATGTGTCCATGTGCATACAGAGGAGTGCTACGGCGAGCCGGATGAGGAGGCAACCTCGTCCCAGATAGGAGAAGAGCCAACGGAATGTACCCATGTCTGCAGTGTGGAAAGCGGATGCATACGGAATACAGCCTCGTCTTCCGGTACGAACGAGGACGATTCTGAAACCGGGCCGGATGATGAAGAAACCAACGATCAGAAGGATTCTGCTGACAAAGCGGAGAATGCACCTTCCGTCAGTACACCATCGGATATGGAAGATACGACAGTTCCAGGTGGAACAGTGATACCGGCTGTGAAGTCCAGATCTTCTCCTGGTCCTGGTATGATCCGGAGGAGAACCTGCTGGATGGCAAATTAGAGCTTAGCGGAGTTACCGAGGAAGCCCAGCCATCCTTCGAAGAAGTCACGGAGTACTTACCACAGGCTATTATTGCCCAGGTCGGAGAAGAAAGCGAAGCTGGTAAAGAGGAAAAACTTCCGATCACTGGCTGGAGCTGTAACGAGTATGTGCAGGATGAAGAAGGCCGCTGGCCGCTGGAAGGCACCTATGAGTTTGCAGCAGAGCTGCCGGAGGCATATGAACTGGCGGAAGATGCAGAGGCGCTGGTGGTGGAAGTATCTGTGACAGGAGACCAGGCGGCGATGCCTGTAGTAAGTGGAACTCCTGTGCTACATGTAAGTTTTAACTCAGGCGATGAAGTTAAAAGTCTATACTTTGATGGAGAAAATTTTTCTAGTGTTTACAGCGATGTAATGAATTTATTGAAGGCTCGCGGTATAACGGTTACTAGTCTAGGAGAAAGTAGCTTTCAATTAACAATGACGAATGCTTCCATACAGTACCTTGAGTTAAGCCAGGGAACATGGGAGATAGTATTAAATGGAAGCAATGAATTAAAGGGAAAAGGAAAAGGTGTTGGAGGATGTGGTCTTAGGATTAATAACTGGGTAAGTGCGACGATTGAGGCAGGAACAGCACCCGCTTCTTTGAAAGCTAAGAATTCTCCAACGACAGGAAGAAGTGATCCCTCCAGCGGATAGTGGTCGCAGGTAACTTGACGATAGAAAGTGGAACGATAGAAGCAACTGCCTATGCGGGAAACAATAGCGATCCATTCTCAGGGGGCATTGTTGTGGGAAGCGATGGAAATTTAAATATTAACGGAGGCGCTGTTACTGCTGCGGGAACAGGCAAGAATGGCGTGCTTGTCCGTGGAAATTTCCAGATGACGGGTGGATCATTAACGGCAACTGGAAGTGGGAAACCCGGAATTGAGAATGAGGGTAGTTTTGAACTTTCAGATGGAACAATTTCAACAAGTTCTGATAGTGGTGGAACAGGATTTGTGCAGAGGGGTAAACCTGCAATGATCAGAGCCAAACTGATTACGGATCGATTATGCATTACTGGAAATAGTTCCTTCACTGTTGCAAGAGGCGGAAAGGTAACCTCTGAAAGTACGATAATTAAAAGTGGCAGCACACTTACCAATGAGGGGGAATTTGTTTCAAACGGTGCATTTGAAAAAGAAAAAGATGGAACATTTATCAATAAAGGCACAATCAGCGGAACCGGAAGTCTGCCCGATGGTGCAAAGCAGATTCCAGATACAATTACAGTTCGTAAAACGGAAATAATTGCAGATTATCGCAACAATATGTTGATCGATGTTCCAAGCCTTGCGGGTATTCATCAACCGGATAGAGCCGGAAACCTGCAATATGAACTTGCTGAATATACAGGAAGTGATAAAGGAGAAGGAACGATTAACGAGAAAACGGGTTAGTTGACGGTGACCAAGGCTGGTGTATTTAAAATCGAGGTGAATACACAGGAAAGTGGATTCTATAAAGCCGGAGAAAATCCGGTTTGTATAACATTGACGGTTAATAAAGCAGCTTTTCCTGCTTCCTGGAATTTGATCGTAACGGCTACCAGCGGTATATATAATGGATCTAAAGGGTATCCGGCAGCAACCATTAGCACAACAGATATACCTGATGGGGCAAGATATGAATATCAGCTGAAGCGTACAAATCGTACGGATGATTTACAAGAAGATCAGTGGAAGTCGGAGTGTCCGAAGATTGTGAATGTAGCAGAGTCGGAGCAGTTTGTATTTGTAAGAGTGACAGTAGATAATTACGAGTCGAAGGTATTTTGCTCTGGCAATCAGACAAATATTACCCAACGGAGGTTTGCAGATACAAAAGTAACACTTGAACCAGAGAAAGTCATTTATAATGGTCAATCCCGGGATCCGGAGATCAAGGTGGTTGAGAACTGGCAGGAAGCTTCCAGGGATGCAGTGGATAGGGCGGATTATATAATCCAATATTGGACATATTGGACAGGAACTGATAATAGGGAAGTTGGAGAGCGAAAAGATGCTGGAACATACACTGTCCATCTGTTGGGACAGGGAAATTATAAGAATGAATCGAATACAGCTATATTTACAATCGACAAGTGTAAATTAAATGCACGGATAACAGGAGGCTCTTTCGATAAAGTCTATGATGGAACGACAGATATTAGGGAGGAGCAGAATTTATCCGTTCAGCTTTACAGTGATTCCGGCACTCCTGATTCTCAGGATGTTCGTGCTGACCAGGTGAATTTGGCATATCAGAGTGCGGATGTTGGAGAGCATGATATTGAGGCGGCAAATATTACGTTAGCAGGTGACAATGCAAAGAATTATGAGCTGACAGAAAATAGCACATCTATCAAAGGCAATATCGTAGCACGTGATTTTGCATCCATGACTGTGTCGGCAGATCCGCTTACCTACAATGGTACCGAACAGAAGCCGCAGATCCATGCATCTGTGGAAACCGGTCTTTCAAATGTGAGTCCGGATGCAGTGGTAGTTACTTATTCTAAGAATGGAGTGGATTACCAGAGTGAGATCCCGGGCTTTACAGATGCGGGAACTTATCAGGTATATGTGAAAGCTTCGATGGACAATTTCAATGATGCTGTAAAAACAGTCAATGTGACGGTTCAGCAAGCGCCTCAAGCTCAGGCAGTCATTCAGGCGGCGGAAAAGACAGCGGTGGAAAAGACAGCGGTGGAAAGGGCAGCAGTGGAACAAGCAGCAGCGTAAGTTCCGGCACAGTAACCAAAGATAGCCAGAAAGGCTACCGCAGCGAGGAGCAGGGGGTTATCACCGGTGCATCGAATCAGGCAGTGAATGACGGTTACAGCCATTGGATAAAGGATGCCAGAGGCTGGTGGCTCCGCTACAGTGACGGCACCTGGCCTATGGGCAATACCGGTGCATTTCATTGGGAAAAAGTCAACGGCAGATGGTGGGCATTTGGCGCTGAGGGATATCTGAGTACCGGCTGGATCTATGACACCCTGTACCAGGGATGGTTCTATATGGACGAAAACCAGGGTATGCTTACAGGATGGCAGTTCATCAATGGAAAATGGTATTATCTGAATTCGAATCAAGACGGCAGTGCCGGCATCATGTATTCAAAACGCCGGACACCGGACGGCTGGTACGTGAAAGAAGACGGCAGCTGGGATGAAGAAGCGGGAAGATAATAGGTAAAAGAGTTATTTAAAGCGGTTGATCGGGAGGTCAGCCGCTTTTTTGACCACATTTTGGCTTTAAAAATTGAAAAACGGTCACCAGAATTTGTGGGAAATGATAGGTGGTTGTTTGCTCAGTTTTTTGGAATATAGATGATTTTGTCACAGGCGTAAAGTTCTTCTCCCCCTCTGTTTCGCGTTTCATATCCGATATATTTACAATTCCCATCCAACTGACTATAATAAAGAATGCCCGTTTGCCTGCAAAGGCGCGGAACCATATCCATCTGCATCAGGGCGATATGACAGAAAAATGAACTTAAAAGAATGGAAGAAAGAACAATGGATGTAATTGGAAAATTTGGAAATAGGGTGAGCAGCCAGGCGCTTAAGGATCCGGAAAAAGCGCGTCGGCTGCTTCTTGCGGGATACCGCCTGCAGGAAAAGAAGCTTCAGTTTTTGCCGGATCGGGGGCTGCCGTCGTCGGGACAGTATGTGGCGCGGGTGGTTATGAAAAATATCATTCAGTCGCTGTCGGAACCGGAGAATGCGGCGATGGTCAGCATATTTGTGCCGGGAGAGCTGGTGATGGCGGCAGGGCTGACGCCGTACTCAGTGGAGGCGATGTCCTGTTTTATGGCGGGAACGAAGTGTGAGCAGACGTTTCTTCGGAAAACGGAGGAAGAAGGATTTCCGGAGACGATGTGTTCGTACCACAGGGTGTTTCTGGGGGCGGCGCTGACGGGGATTCTGCCAAAACCGAACTGCATGATTTATACGAACCTTGCGTGTGATGGAAATATGATGACGTTTCCTTATTTAAAGGATAAATTTGAATGTCCGGGCTTTTATATCGATGTTCCGTATGAGAAAAACCGGGAATCGGTTCTGTATGTGGCGGATCAGCTGCGGAAATTGAAACGGTTTCTGGAGGAGACGACGGACAGACGGATTTCGGAGGAAACAGTGCGGAGTGCGGTAGATAACAGCCGGAAAGCGGCAGCGAATTATAAAAAACAGCTTGCCCTGCGGTGTGCGCATGACCCGGTGACCTCTCTGACGAATGAATTGTATGCGCTTTTTATGTGCCATCTGATGGCTGGCTCAGAGACGGCGGTTACCTATACGGAAAAACTTCTGCGCGATGTGCGGATGTCACCGAGGGGAGATGGTCTTTCGGTAATCTGGATGCACATCATGCCATTTTTACAGGAGCCGGTTAAGGATATTTTTAATTATAGTAAGAAAATGCACATCCGCGCCTGTGATTTTATCGCAGATGGTTTTCAGGAGATGCATGCGGAAGACCCGTATGAGGCGATGGCAGAGAAAATGGTCTACTGCATTTACAACGGCAGTGTGAAACAGAGAATTGAGGAAGCGGAACGGCTTGCCAGAATCACGGAAGCGGATGGTGCTGTTTTATTTGCCCACTGGGGCTGTAAGGGAACGATCGGTGCATCCAGCCTGATTAAGCAGTCCTTAGAAAAGACAGGACTTCCGACGATGATCCTCGACGGTGACGGCTGCAACCCTGCCAATACCAGCGACGGTCAGGTATCGACGCGGCTTCAGGCGTTTGTGGAAATGCTGGAAAAGGGCAAGGAGGAGAAACACGCATGATTTATTACGTCTGTAAGTACACCCCGATCGAGCTGTTCCGGGGGTTTGGAGAAGAATGTTCTGTTTTGGAGGAAATGCCGGAAAATTTCGAACAGTCGGATCAGATTGCACATGCAAATCTGTGCGGCTTTGGAAAATCGGTCATTCAGGCAGTGCTGGAAGGAAAGGTTGAACAGCTGGTGCTGGTAAACTGCTGCGATTCGATGCGGCGCGTTTACGATATCGTGGAGAGCACGGGAAAATGTAAGTTTTTATATATGCTGGATCTGCCGCATGATGATAATGAATGTGAAAAAGTGAAATTTGCGGGCACGATCCGGAGGCTTAAAAAGGCATATGAGGCATATTCCGGGAAAGTGTTTGATAAACGCGCTTTTATCAAGTCCTTTATTACGCCGGAAATGAACACGGAGCCGTACATTGGTGTGCTGGGCGTGCGGGTCAGCGGCATTCTGGAGGATATGATCCGGGACAATATCCAGATGGATGTGGAAAATCTGACCTGTACGGGTGGTCGGAAACTGTCGGTCGTACAGGATGAAATGTGGAATATGGAGGAAGAGGAGCTGTTTCTTTCTTATGCGGACGTCCTGCTGGGACAGATGCCGTGTTTCCGCATGAACCGTTCGATCCGCAGAAACCGTCTGTATCTGGATCCGAATTTAAAGGGAATTATTTATCACACGATCAAGTTCTGTGATTATTATGGATTTGAGTATGCGAGTATCAAGCGGGATATCAAGGTTCCGCTCCTTAAGATTGAGACTGATTTTACGAGCCAGAGCGCGGGGCAGCTTTTGACGCGCATTCAGGCATTTGAGGAGACGATAGAGGGATCAGAGGATATGGATCCGGGAAAAGGTATCAGTGAGGAGGCAAGAAAGAAGATGGAGTCGGGCATTTTTTATGTAGCGGGAATCGACAGCGGTTCGACAAGTACGGATGTGGTCATACTGGATCAGGATGGAAAAATTAAATCGACGATGATTATTCCGACCGGCGGCGGTGCGATGATGAGCGCCGAGAAGAGTCTGGATCTGGCGATTGAGAAAGCGGGAATTAAGAAAGAGGAGATCGTGCGGATCGATACGACCGGATATGGACGATCCTACATTGACAGCGGGGATGACAGCATCACGGAGATTACCTGCCATGCCAAGGGCGCAAATTATCTGAATCCGAATGTCCGCACTATCATCGACATTGGCGGGCAGGATATCAAGGCGATCAGCATCGACGGGCAGGGAGCCGTGAAAAATTTCCTGATGAATGACAAATGTGCCGCCGGAACGGGACGTTTTCTGGAAATGATGGCGAAAACGCTGGGACTTTCCCTGGAGGAAATGAGTGTGAAAGGGCTGGAATGGAAGCATAATATCGTGATTTCCAGCATGTGTACGGTGTTTGCAGAGTCGGAGGTCGTGTCGCTGGTGGCACAGAATAAGGATGTGGCAGATATTATCCACGGTTTAAATGTGTCAGTTGCCTCAAAAGTCGGCGCGTTGGCAGCCCGCCTTGGAAAGGATCATCCAGGCGAATATATGATGACCGGCGGTGTGGCGAAGAACCAGGGTATCATCCAGGCATTGGAAGAGAAGCTTGGTGCTAAACTTTATATCTGTGATGAGGCGCAGCTCTGCGGTGCGCTGGGAGCGGCGCTATTTGCTTATGAGAAATGTAAAGGCAGTGCGGAGGAAACGCGATGAAGCGGCAGGGTTAAAACACTTGTATCGATATTTTCGTCAGATATTCACTGGGAGAGGCTGTGGCCAATTCGTCGATCACAGCCTCTTTATAAGAGTATTTGCCGGTTTTAAGTGATAGGGGTGATTTTTCGGTTTTGTTATAACTTTTGTGAAAAAATAAGCATAGGTATCCAGATGATTTTTTCGTAAATCTGCCACATCAAGTATGGCACCATAAGGATGACCGACATTTAGAGCGTGGGCATTACAGTAACCGATGTGGCGGCAAAGAGCCTGGATGATTTTATGATGGTCATCTGTATGAATCGGATCGCTGAGAATCAGATATTCTTCCGGTGTCGTCTCGAGAAAAATACGACCATTTTTATTTTCTGTATGGAAGAATAATTCATCTTCTGTGTATTCTGCCTGTTTCTGATTCAGTGATTCCTGGAGTGATACCAGGGATAATTTTATATGATTGGACTGTAAAGTGAATAAAAATCCAAGAATGCATCTACATTCTGAAATCAGAAATCAAATTAAAACATTATAATCTTCGATGCCTCGTTGGGAAGCCAACGGGGTATTTTTTTACCCAATCAGGCTGTATAGGACACCTCATTTTTGATGTCTTTGGACGATGCGAGAAGCATTACTGATTGGAATCCTTATATCTATGATATAGCTTTTTGCAATACAAAAAGACTTTACATATGGCTATAAAAATCAACTGTATTCCAAGCGGAACCTTCCCCCATTTTCTGGAACACGAAAAAGAAGAAACGCTTTCGGTCTATCTGGAGGCCGTCAAATGGGCGCTTCTGGAAGAATGAATATGTCCGAAAAAATGTTGGAATTATAATAATATTAATCGAAAAAATGTGATTTATAATAAAATAATGTCCGCAAAAATGCTGTTTAGCAATGGAAATATGCCCTGAAAAGTGTTAAGATAGAATACAGATGCTTTTGGATGTATATGTTGCGCAGGAGGTTTCTTAATGGAAAGAGAGCTGTTTACGAAACTGGAACGATGGATGAATAAAAAGAACAGAAAGCCGCTGATCATACAAGGAGCGCGCCAGGTCGGAAAAACCTGGATTATGAAGGAATTTGGAGCCAGGTTCTATGAAAATACAGTCTATATCAATTTTGATAATAATAAAGCAATGAAGGATGTATTTGACCTAGACTTTGACTTAAAGCGGATCCTTTCTGCAATCAAAATTGAGTACGGAAAGAGTTTTCAGGCTGAAAATACATTGATTATTTTTGATGAGATCCAGGAAGCACCAAAGGCGCTGGCATCTTTAAAATATTTCTATGAGAATGCACCGCAGTATTCTATCATTGCAGCTGGTTCCCTGCTCGGTGTTGCATTACATCAGGGAACATCCTTCCTGTTGGGAAAGTTGATTTTTTAAAATTATGCCCTATGAGCTTCAATGAATTCATTTTGGCAGTTGGTGAAAAGGGGTTGCATGAAGCGTTGAGGTCCCAAGATTATGAACTGATCAATGCATATGCCGGGAAATATACGGATTTGTTAAAAAAGTATTATTATGTGGGCGGAATGCCAGAAGTAGTCCAGACATATATTGATTCCGATGATCTATTTGAGGTACGTGAGATCCAAAACAATCTTCTGCAGTACTATGAAGAGGATTTTAGCAAACATGCGCCAAAGGAAGTTGTTCCGCGCATCATGATGGTCTGGAATTCGATTCCTTCCCAATTGGCTAAGGAAAATCGTAAGTTTATGTATGGAGCACTACGAGAGGGTGCACGGGCAAAAGATTTTGAACTTGCAATTCAGTGGTTGGAAGATGCAGGGTTAATCCTGAAAAGCTATAGAGTATCAAAGCCAGATATTCCACTGATTGCGTACATGGAAATGAACAGTTTTAAAATGTTCATGTTCGATGTGGGATTGTTAACAGCAAAGGCCGGACTATCAGCAAGACTTCTATTGGAGGGAAGCCGGATCTTTGAAGAATTCAAGGGGGCACTTACGGAACAGTATGTTGCACAGGAGTTACACGCTGCAGGATATCCGCTTTATTATTTTGCAACAGCACGATCAACTGGAGAGATAGATTTTATGTTGCAGGGAGATTTAGACTGCGTTCCGATTGAGGTGAAGGCAGAACAGAATCTCCGTGCCAGGAGTTTGAGGGCATTTTGCGATAAATATAAGCCGGGCATGGCGATTCGTAGCAGTATGTCAAATTATAAGCAGGAAGACTGGCTGACAAATGTTCCGTTATATATGCTTGCGGAATATTTGAAAAGAACAATATATGTGGTAAGCTGATAACAATTTACCTCAAAACCAACGGGGGATTTTTTGTTCTGAATCAGACAATACAGAAGTTCGCGCTAAGCGAACTAATGAAATGGAGGTTCTGGAGTCCCTTCACGGCAATGTAGTATGTGCATTAGCTGCCGGAATCGGTGACTATGTGCGATGTACTCTCTTGGAATATAGCTATCACGATGGCCAGTTTTGGATTTTTACAGAAGGCGGCGAGAAGTTTATAGGACTTGAGAGGAATAAAAATGTCAGTCTTGCTGTCTTTGAAAAGCCCCCGGACTTTGGTGCGCTGAAAAGCGTGCTGGTCATGGGAACAGCAAAGCTCATCGAGCCGATGTTATTTGAGGTTCCTGGATTTGATGAATATTCGGAAAACTTGATAAAAAGTTCGATGATAGGAGTTCGAAAAATTTCTTTCGGGAAAGAATCTGTTGCGGAAACGCGGGAAATACCGTATAATAATGCGGTCTGATCTGCACATATGCAACAGATTTGTCCGTAAAAAAATGAAAAATCAGAATTGTGCGTATTTCAGAAACAATTTTTTGTTGTAAGAGTGAAAAAAAGTTATGTAAACTGTCTGCAAAAAAATACTTGACAAGAATTTGTATTTTTACGCTTACGGAGAAAAACAAAAAAAGAACTAAAAAACAGCGATGAACACATCGCAAAAAATGAGAAATGTAGGTAAAAATAATTTTATGAGAAAATTAGCATTAAGTGATGAAATCCTTCTCAAGATCTCCCAGCCGGCGCGTTATATTGGCGGCGAGGTGAATATGGTGAAGAAGGATCCGTCGAAGGTAGCAGTCCGGTTTGCCATGTGCTTTCCGGATGTGTATGAGATCGGTATGTCCCATCTGGGCATCCAGATTCTTTATGATATGTTCAACCGCCGGGATGACGTTTACTGTGAGCGCGTTTATTCCCCGTGGATGGACTTAGATCCGATCATGCGGGAGCAGAAGATCCCGCTGTTTGCTGTTGAAAGCCAGGATCCGATCAAAAAATTTGACTTCCTTGGAATTACAATCCAGTACGAAATGTGCTACACCAATATTTTGCAGGTGCTGGAATTATCACAGATTCCGCTCCATGCAGAAGATCGTACCGAGGAGGATCCGATCGTCATCGGCGGCGGTCCGTGTACCTACAATCCGGAGCCGATCGCGCCGTTTTTTGATCTCTTCTATATGGGCGAGGGCGAGGTGGTTTATTTTGACCTGATCGACCGCTACAAGGAGATCAAGGCGCGCGGCGGCAGCCGGAAGGAATTTCTGGAGCAGGCGGCGCAGATTCCGGGTATCTATGTGCCGGGATTTTATGATGTGACATACAAAGAGGACGGCACGATCGAGGCGATGACGCCGAACAACCCGCACGCGCCGCAGACCGTTTCCAAGCAGCTTGTCATGGATATGAGCGATACCTGGTATCCGGAGAAGCCGGTGGTTCCGTATCTGCGCGCGACGCAGGACCGTGTGGTTCTCGAGATCATGCGCGGCTGTATCCGCGGATGCCGTTTCTGCCAGGCGGGCATGGTATACCGCCCGGTGCGTGAGCGCAGCCTGGAGGAACTGAAACGTCTGGCGCGGACGATGCTAAAGAGCACCGGACATGAGGAAATTTCGCTGAGTTCGCTGAGCTCTAGTGATTACACGAAGCTGGAGGGAATCGTCAATTTCCTGATCGACGAGTTTGACGGAAAGGGCGTCAATGTGTCCCTGCCGTCCCTGCGTATTGACGCATTTTCCCTCGATGTCATGAGCAAGGTGCAGGACGTGAAGAAGAGCAGCCTGACCTTTGCGCCGGAGGCGGGATCCCAGCGTTTGCGTAACGTTATCAACAAGGGTCTGACCGAGGAAAACATTTTAAATGGTTCTGCCGAGGCGTTCAAGGGCGGCTGGAACCGCGTAAAGCTCTACTTCATGCTGGGACTTCCGACTGAGACCGTGGAAGATATGCAGGGCATTGCCGAGCTTTCGGAGAAGGTGGCGGAAGTGTACTATGACACGGTTCCGAAGGAACAGCGCCACGGCAAGGTGCAGGTAACCGCCAGCACCTCGTTCTTTGTGCCGAAGCCATTTACCCCGTTCCAGTGGGCGCCGATGTGCACGAAAGAGCAGTTCTTGGAGCGCGCGAGCATCGTCAACCACCGCATGAAAGAGATGTTAAATAAGAAGAGTCTCCGCTATAACTGGCATGAGGCGGATGTGACCGTGCTGGAAGGTGTTCTGGCGCGCGGCGACCGCAAGGTGGCAGCTGTGATTGAGGAGGCATACCGCAAAGGTGCAATCTACGATTCCTGGTCCGAGTATTTCAACAATGATATCTGGATGAAGGCGTTTGAGACTTGCGGCGTGGACATTGATTTCTATACGACGCGTGAGCGAAGCCTTGATGAAGTGTTCCCGTGGGATTTCATCGACGCGGGTGTGACGAAGGATTTCTTGAAACGCGAGTGGGCGAACGCACAGGCGGAAACGGTAACGCCGAACTGCCGGATGCGCTGTTCGGGATGTGGTGTCCGTAAGTACGGCGGCGGAGTCTGTTTCGAAGAACGGGCATGAGGAAGGAGCGGTCATGAAGATACGAATTAAATTTCAAAAACAGGGAACGGTGCGTTTTATCGGTCATCTGGATGTGATGCGTTACTTCCAGAAGGTGATGCGCCGGGCGGAAGTGGATATCCGTTATAGCGAAGGATTCAGCCCGCACCAGATCATGTCGTTTGCGTCTCCGCTCAGCGTGGGGCTTATCAGCCATGCGGAGTATGTGGATATTGATGTCAATTCCAGCGGAAATTCGACCGGGATGGTGCGCCGCTTAAATGAGGTCAGCGCCGAGGGGCTGGAGGTGCTCAGCTACCGCGAGCTTCCGGAGACGGCAAAGAATGCGATGTCGCTGGTGGCAGCTGCTGATTACACATTCTGGTTTAAAGAGGGATTTGCACCGGAGGACGGCAGCAGTGTAGAAGAATTTTTCGGGAAATTCCTGACATTCTGCAAAAACGAGACAATTCCGTTTGTGAAGCAGACGAAAAAGGGCGAGAGAACCGTGGATCTGCGTCCGCTGATCTGTGAGGCGCGAATCGCGGAGCGGAAAGAGTATGTTCCGGCGATGGTCGCAGACTGGTATCCGGATCTGGAAAATGAGACGGTTGAGGAGGAAAAACAGGCAGAAGGAATCTGTGTCTTCCTGCGTCTCTTATCGGGCAGTGCGGCAAACGGAAAGCCGGAGCAGGTATTGCAGGCATTCTATGAGAGCCTGGGGCTGACCTACCGCCCGTTTGCCATTCAGGTCGAGCGCGAGGAGCTGTATGCGGACGAGGGCGCCGAGGGCGCACCGGAATATGTGCCGCTTGAGGCGTATGGAAGCGAGATTGTGTAAATGCTTCAATGTTCATTAAAAGATGAAATGCGAAGCGCCAGCAAAATCCGGCTGCAGGTAGCGCGAAGTGTGAACGGCAGCAAAAAATGAGAGGAGACGAAGAGTTTGGATCAGTTAATAGTGACAAAATGGAAGGATCGAAGCCTGACGGCGCTCCTCTCGGACGGGCACTGCTGGTCGCTGACGCTGGAATCTGGCGATGAAAGCCTGCTGGGGAATATTTACATCGGCAAGGTGAAAAATGTGGTAAAAAACATCAACGCCGCGTTTATTGACCTCGGCGGTGGAAAAACCGGGTATTTCAGCCTGGCGGAAAATCCGGTTCCGCTTTATACAGACGAGCTGAACCAGCTATGTTCATTCGGATATTCTGGAAATTCTGAGAAGAAAGTAAGTCCACGGAAACTAAAAGCTGGAGACGAGCTTCTCGTCCAGGTATCCCGCGACGCCCTGAAAACCAAGGATCCGTCCGTGACCTGCTGTCTGAATTTTCCGGGTACCTATATGGTTCTGACGGTTGGAAAACCGCAGATCGGATTTTCGACAAAAATCAAGGATAATGCCTGGAAAGAGAAGGTGCGGGAGGAACTTCTGACACATAAGGATGAGCGTTTTGGACTGATTGTCCGGACGAATGGGGCGTCGGCTTCCATCGAAACACTCTGTGCAGAAACAGAGAAGCTGAAACAGCAGATGGAAGAACTTTTTGCCCGGGCAGCCTGCCGCACCTGTTACAGCCTTTTAGAGCAGGGTACGCCGCCCTATATCCAGAGTCTTAGGGATGCGAAGAAAGGAACCCTTTCGGAGATCATCACAGATGTGCCGGAGTATGCGAAGAAGATTGAGGCATGGCTGGAGGAAGAGAAGGAAGAGGACAAAGAACAAAAAGAAAATCAGCCCCAGGCAGATAAAAATGAAAGCATAAAACAGGCGATTCCGAAATTGTCCCTATATACAGATGAAAACCTCCCATTAATGAAGCTGTATCGTCTCGAATCCGTCTTAAAAAGCGCCACAGACCGCCGTGTCTGGATGAAATCCGGCGGCTATCTGGTCATCGAGCCAACCGAGGCATTGACGGTGATCGATGTCAATACAGGAAAATATACAGGGAAAAAGACGCCTGCCGAGACGATCTTAAAGATCAACCTGGAGGCGGCGCATGAGGTGGCGCGCCAGCTTTCCCTTCGCAATCTTTCCGGTATTATTATTGTGGATTTTATCGATATGGAATCGAAAGAAGATCAGGAGACGCTGATGCGGACGCTCGGGGAAGAGCTTTCCCGTGACCCGGTCAAAACGATCCTGGTGGATATGACGCGGCTTGGGCTGGTGGAGATCACCCGCAAAAAGGTGCGCCGTCCGCTTCATGAGATTTTGTAGCGGTTGAATCATAGAATGAAAAACACAAGGAGAAGAAAAGATGTTTGAAAAAGTATTTAAGCTATCCGAGCATCAGACGACCGTAAAGACGGAAGTCATGGCTGGAATTACGACCTTTATGACGATGGCGTACATTCTGGCAGTCAATCCGAGCATCCTCGGATCGACCGGCATGGACCCGACTGCGGTGCTTCTGGCTACGGCTCTGGCATCATTCATCGGTACTGCCTGCATGGCATTTATGGCGAACCTGCCGTTCGTTCTGTCCGCAGGCATGGGACTCAACGCGTATATGGCGTATACGGTGTGCGCGGGCTATGGCTATAGCTGGCATGTTGCACTGCTGGCTGTATTTGCAGAGGGTCTGATCTTCATCGTGCTGTCTCTGACAAACGTGCGCGAGGCGATCTTCAATGCGATTCCGTTGACTTTAAAGCGCGGTGTGTCCGTCGGTATCGGTCTGTTCATTGCATTTATCGGTCTTCAGAATGCGGGACTTTCAGTAGACTCTTCCACACTGGTAACGATCATCAGCTTCCCGGAAAATTTCCATACCGCAGGTATCTGCGCGCTGCTGGCGCTGATCGGTCTGTTTATCATGGCGGTTTTATACACCTACCGCGTGAAGGGCGCGATTCTGTACGGCATTTTGGGAACCTGGATTCTCGGTATGCTGTGCCAGGTAACCGGCATTTACACACCGGACGTAGAGAATGGTTTCTACACCCTGTTCCCGACCCTGGGAATCACCGATTTCTCCAAACTGGGAGAGACATTTGGTAAATGCTTTACCGTTGACTTCGATGCAGTTGGAATTATCAATTTTATCGTAGTTATTTTCTCATTCCTGTTTGTAGATATTTTTGATACACTTGGAACATTAATCGGTGTAGCAACCAAGGCAGACATGCTGGACGAGGAAGGCCGTCTTCCGGGTATCCGTCCGGCGCTGATGGCAGATGCGATCGCAACTTCCTTTGGTGCGGTATTAGGTACTTCCACAACGACTACCTTCGTTGAGTCTGCATCGGGTGTTGCAGTCGGCGGACGTACCGGTCTGACTGCCCTGGTATCGGCACTCCTGTTCCTGCTTTCTACCCTGTTTGCACCGATTTTTACGGCGATCCCGTCCTTTGCGACGGCTCCGGCATTAATCATGGTTGGCTTCCTGATGGTGGGAACTGTAACTGAAATTCGTTTCGATGAGGACAATATCACCGAGGCAATCCCGGCATATCTGGCAATCATCGCCATGCCGTTGTTCTACAGCATTTCCGAGGGTATTTCCATGGGAATTATCTCTTATGTGCTTTTGAATGTGGCAGCAGGAAAAGCAAAGAAGATCACTCCGCTTATGTATGTGCTGGCGGTGCTCTTCGTTCTCAAATACATTTTCCTGTAACAACTTGTAATAATTTAACCCCTGAAAACTTGACGAAAACAGGTTTTCATAATAAAATAGTCTATATCAAAAAAAGTTTTTAAAATTTTTTTTGATTAACGTGCAATAAAATGCGTATGCAGCGCATTAACTTATTGAACGGATGAAAATCATTCCCGCGCGGAAGAACGCGGACAGAGACGAACAAAAACAAATCAAGTTACTCGAAATTCCTTGATGCATTACACTCCGTTACGAACTGTCCAAGATTTTCTGCTGGGATCTTTTCGGTATCGGTTGACAACCAGCAACCGATATTGGGTAAAAAGCGCCGGACCTGCTTGCAGTGCCGCGCTTTTTACTGTACAAAAAAGGGGTAATTTTTATCAGGAATATCTCATTGACATTTTGGCGGGCAGACGGTATAAAGGACAGAGGGTAACTGTTCACAGGTAGGAATTTTCTGAACTGAAAATTCCGTACGATACAGTTCTGGCAGCAGATTTTGCCGATTTGGAATGCGCAGCATCGGCAAAATCCCGTTGCTGGGCACACGTGTGTGAACAGTAACGACAGAAGAGGGAGTAGACTCTGGCGAAAGAAACACGCATGGAACCAGTTCTGGGAGGAAAAGTTAAGAAAACATGAAAACAAAACAGCAGGGCGGGTTTCATACGGAGGTGGGATACATATGAAGATAGAAAATGATTTGGGGCGGGACGATATCCGGCGGCTGGTGCTCCGTCTGGCGATTCCTTCGAGCTGGCGCAGTTTATCAATGTGCTTTACAGCGTGGTCGATCGAATCTATATTGGAAATATCCCAGTGATCGGGGAGACAGCGCTTGCGGGTGTCGGTGTCAGCGGACCGATTGTGACGCTGATCTCGGCGTTTGCCTATCTGGTCGGTGTGGGCGGCTCGCCGCTCATGAGCATCCGTATGGGTGAGGGACAGAATGAGAAAGCGAAAAAGATTCTGGCGAACAGCTTCTGGATGATTGTCGGGCTGTCGTCGGTTCTGACGTTGGTTCTGTTTGTATTTAAACGAGAAATTTTGACGCGGTTTGGTGCGAGTGAGGCGATTCTGCCGTATGCGGAATCGTACTTTACGATCTATCTGTTGGGAACGGTCTTTGCGCTGCTTTCGATCGGAATGAACCAGTTTATTATCTGCCAGGGATTTGCGCGGATCGGAATGATTTCGGTGGCGCTCGGTGCGGTAACGAATATTGTGCTGGATCCAGTGTTTATTTTTGTGTTTGACATGGGCGTGGCAGGGGCGGCGTTTGCCACGGTTCTGTCACAGTTTGCGTCGGCGGCCTTTGTCCTTCGTTTCCTGCGAGGAAATCGCGTGCTTCTGCGGCTTGAATTTGAATGTCCGCAGGTGAAGACAGTCTGTAAGATTGCGCTGATGGGACTGTCGCCATTTTTGATTATCGCATTTGACAATGTGCTGATCATTTCGCTCAATACGGTAATTCAGATGTATGGCGGCGCGGAGGCGGACATGCTTTTGACCTGTACGACAATCGTGCAGAGCTTTATGCTGATCGTGACGATGCCGCTCGGAGGCATTACATCGGGAACGGGGGCGATCCTGGGCTTCAATTTCGGCGCGGGACGCCCGGATCGGATCCGGAGCGCACAGAAGTATATCACATTGCTGGCGGTGGTGCAGTGCAGCATCATGTTCCTGTTTTCACGGACGCTGGCGCAGTATTTTGTGTATCTCTTTACGCGCAATGAGTCCTATGTGGAACTGACCGTCTGGGCGATCCGGGTCTACACGATGGGGATTATTCCGCTGGCAGTCCAGTATGAGGTCGTAGATGGATTTACCGGAATGGGCGTGCCGTCAGTGGCGATCTCACTGTCAATGTTCCGGAAACTGCTGTACCTGGTCAGCGTGTTCCTGATTCCGGTGTTTGCGGGAGTTGAAAATGTTTTCTACGCAGAAGTGGTATCGGATTTCGGCGGAACGACGGTGTCGGTGATCGTGTATCTTCTTTTGATTGGGCGCATTATGGGGCGCTGTGTAGAGCGCGCTAAATTGAACGGGAAAGCAGTGGAAGCAGACACTTGAGGCGGCGCTTAAAATGGCTGAAAATGTATGTCAGATAACGCTGTCATCCATCAATAAATGAAAAAATAATGGATTGACAAACGGATTCTCTGGATCTATAATGCAATACAGATAATGAATGACAACAAAATAACGATATCTTCAGGGCAGGGTGTAATTCCCGACCGGCGGTAAAGTCCGCGAGCGCATGGCGCATGATTTGGTGCAATTCCAAAACCGACTGTATAGTCTGGATGAAAGAAGAGAAAACGTAAATAAAAACGGCGGTGCCGGGAAGCTTCCAGATACACTCCCCCGGATGATGGATATGGCGGATATATACCGCTATGGCAAAAGAGAGAGAAAAGTCATCGAGAATGGATGTAAAAAAATATTTACGATAATTAATATCATGAAAGATATTATAAAATAGAAATTATAAGCCCTGAGATGTGAAAATAAAAGTATTTCACATTTCAGGGCTTTTTTGTTTCAATAGAAAATTGTATCATATGAAACAAAAAACGCTCCGTGAGGATGCACACTTGCGCGAAGCAGAAATATGTCGCAGGCGACCGCGTCGGTGCGAGAATGTGCTTGGCACATTCTTTTGATAGAAAGGTGGGGAAAAAGATGGAACGAATCCATGTAAAGGTTCCCGGTGAGCAGCCACAGGATCGGGAATATATGAAGCAGGCGTTAGCACTGGCAGAAAAAGGGCACGGATGGGTCAATCCGAATCCGATGGTCGGCGCGGTGCTGGTAAAGGATGGACACATCATCGGCGAGGGATATCATACACGATATGGACAGCTTCATGCAGAACGGGAGGCATTTAAGAATGCGGCAGAGCGGGGCGAAGAGACGGCGGGAGCAGATTTGTATGTGACGCTGGAACCCTGCTGTCACACCGGAAAACAGCCGCCGTGTACGGAAGCGGTGCTGGCATCCGGGGTGAAGCGAGTGATTGTCGGCTGCACGGATCCGAATCCGGTGGTGGCAGGGCGCGGCATCCGGCTTCTGAGGGAAAAAGGGCTGGAAGTGGTGGCCGGAGTTTTACGCGGGGAGTGTGAACGGCGGAATGAGGTGTTCTTCCATTTTATGCGGACGAAACTTCCGTTTACGGTGCTGAAATACGCGATGACACTCGACGGAAAGACAGCGACGGTGTCGGGTAAATCCCAGTGGATCACGGGCGAGGCGGCGCGGAAGCGGGTGCATGAGGACCGCGGGCGTTATATGGCGATTCTGACTGGCGTTTCGACGGTGCTGGCGGACAATCCGCAGCTGACCTGCCGGATTCCGGGAGGAAAAAATCCGATCCGGGTGATTGCAGATACGAAGCTTCGGACACCGCTTTCATCGACCGTGGTACAGACCGCGCGGGAGACACCGACCTGGATTGTGACGGCGGTATCGGATGCCGGAAGGAAGAAAGCATATGAGGACGCCGGCTGTCGTGTTTTAAGTGTCCCGGCAAAAGAGGGAGAACTGGATTTGCAGGCGATGATGCAGCGGCTGGGCGAGGAGAAAGTGGACAGCGTGATGGTCGAGAGCGGCGGGACGCTGGCATGGTCGTTTTTAAAGGCAGGGCTTGTGAACCGGGTGCAGGCGTACATTGCTCCGAAGATTTTCGGAGGTGCAGGCGCCCCGACCCCGGTGAGGGGAACCGGCGTGGATGCGCCGCCGGAGGCATTTCTTCTTAAAAAGCCGGAGGCAGTGTGGCTGGGAGAGGATCTGCTGCTGGAATATGAAGTGTCCGGTCGAGATGCATGAGGCGGTGTTAGAATGGGAAAAAATTGCTGATTTGAAAAGGAGAAAAGATGTTCACAGGAATCATAGAGGAAGTGGGAAGGATCCGCGCGATTGAGCGCCAGGCAGTCTCGGCACGGCTGACGGTTGCGGCGTCCAAGGTGCTCTCGGATGTCCATCTGGGTGACAGCATTGCGGTCAACGGTGTGTGTCTGACGGTCACGTCATTTGGGAGAGATTATTTCTGTGCGGATGTGATGCATGAGACGCTGAACCGTTCGTCCCTGGGGGCGCTGGGTGTCAAAAGCCCGGTCAATCTGGAGCGGGCGATGCTGGCTGGCGGACGGTTTGGCGGACATATCGTCTCCGGTCACATCGACGGAACCGGAACCATCCGGGATGTGCGCCGGGATGGAAATGCCGTCTGGTATACGATTCAGGCCCCAGAACCGATTCTGCGGCTGATTGTGGAAAAAGGATCGATCGCGATCGACGGAATCAGCCTGACGGTCGCACGGGTGGATCACGTATCATTTTCCGTTTCCATCATCCCGCATACGCTGCAGGAGACAGCGCTAGCGTTTAAGCGGGCAGGCGATATCGTCAATCTGGAAAATGACTGCATTGGAAAGTATGTGGCGAAGCTGATAGGAGTGGAAGAAGAGGATAAGGCAGGAAAGGGCATGACAAGAGAATTTCTGCAGCGGTATGGATTTTAATAGAGGAGGAGAACAATGAAGCAGTTTGATACAGTTGAAAAGGCTCTGGACGAGCTGAAACAGGGACATTTAATCCTGGTTACGGATGACGAGGATCGCGAAAACGAAGGCGATCTTATCTGCGCGGCAAGTTTTGCCACGACAGAAAATGTCAATTTCATGGCGACGCATGCGAAGGGCTTAATCTGTATGCCGATGAGCGCAGAAATCTGCCGGAAGCTGCAATTCCCACAGATGGTGATGGATAACACGGATAACCATGAGACGGCGTTTACCGTATCGATCGACCATAAAACGACGACCACCGGCATTTCCGCTGAGGAGCGCGGTATTACGGCGCGTGCGTGTGTCGATCCGGACACAAAGCCGGAGGATTTCCGCCGCCCGGGACATATGTTTCCGCTGATGGCGAAGAAAAACGGCATTCTGGAGCGCAACGGCCACACAGAGGCGACGGTAGATCTGATGCGGCTTGCAGGGCTGCCGGAATGCGGTCTGTGCTGCGAGATTATGCGCGAGGATGGAACGATGATGCGGTCGGAAGAATTATTTGCGATGGCAGAACAATGGGGGCTGGCGATGATTTCCATTAAACAGCTGCAGGAGTACCGCAAGAGACATGAAAAACTGGTCGAGTGTGTGGCAGAGACGCGGATGCCGACGAAATATGGCGAATTCCGCGCGTATGGCTACCTGAATCTCTTAAATGGAGAACACCATGTGGCACTCGTCAAGGGCGATATCGGAGATGGGAAAGATGTACTCTGCCGCGTGCATTCGGAGTGCCTGACCGGCGATGCATTTGGTTCTCTGCGCTGCGACTGCGGACAGCAGCTTGCGTCGGCGATGACACAGATTGAGAAAGAGGGACGAGGCGTTCTCCTCTATATGCGGCAGGAGGGACGAGGCATCGGACTTTTAAATAAGCTGCGCGCTTACAAGCTGCAGGATGGCGGCATGGACACGCTGGATGCGAACCTTGCGTTGGGATTTAAAGGCGATCTGCGGGAATACTACATTGGGGCGCAGATTTTAAAGGATCTGGGAATCAAGACGCTTCGTCTTTTGACCAATAACCCTGATAAGGTATATCAGCTTTCGGATTTTGGCATGGAAATCAAAGAGCGCGTGCCGATTCAGATGGAGGCGACGCCGTATGATGGATTTTACCTGAAAACAAAGCAGGCGCGGATGGGACATATTTTGAATTTTAAATAGAAAAAGTGACAGGCGAAAATAGATCGTCGGAAAGGATGGTACTTATGCGTACATTTGAAGGAAACGTAGTAGCGGAAAATAATATGAGGATCGGAATTGTGGCGGCACGATTCAATGAGTTTATCACCTCGAAATTGGTTGCAGGCGCGCAGGATGCGCTGCGCCGTCACAATGTCTCGGAGGAGGACGTAGATGTTGCGTGGGTTCCAGGTGCTTTTGAGATTCCGCTGATTGCGTCAGAGATGGCGAAGTGCGGAAAGTATGATGCAGTGATCTGCGTGGGTGCAGTTATCCGTGGAAGCACAAGCCATTATGATTATGTGTGCAGCGAGGTTTCGAAAGGAATCGCACAGGTTTCTCTGACAAGCAGCGTGCCGGTTATGTTCGGTGTGCTGACGACGGATACGATCGAGCAGGCGATCGAGAGAGCGGGAACAAAGAGCGGAAATAAGGGATTTGACTGCGCGACGGGAGCAATCGAGATGGTGAATTTGCTGCGGGAGATCCGGAAGTAAAAATAATCAGGTAATCGGGCATCGAAAAAGCCAGGACTGCGGAATGCTGCAGCCCTGGCTTTTTTGTCTTAGGGAAATTCGTCCATGCGCCAGGTTTTGGTGTTACCTGTTTTTGTTTGCTATCATGTTACTCTGTTTTCAACAGCCCCTGTTCCGTATAATATTTCTCAGCTCCCGGATGCAGCGGAATAGGAAGTTGGCTGCATATATATTCCGGATCAGATAAGTTACTTAAGGATGGGTGGGCGCTGATCAGTTCTTCACGGGATTCGTCGAGAATCTTGGTGATGGTGTAGACCAGCTGTTCGTCCATGGATGCGTCCACGCAGAGAAGGCATTTGATTCCGAAAGTTTTCAGCGTCTCGGTTTGTCCCGGATAGGTACCGGCTGGGACGGTGGCGCGGACGTAGAAGGGGTTGGCTGCAAGAATTTTTTGCAGTTCCTTGTCAGTGTACTTCAGCAGGCGGCAGGGCGTCTGGCTGGCCAGGTCGGTCAGGCTGTGGACCGGGATTCCGGCGAAGCTGTGGACGGCGTCGAGTTTATCGTTTAAGACAGAGTCCACGCTGGCGGAGAAGCTGTAGTTTTCAAGGGCAGTGTTGGCAATAGTGAGCCCGGCTGCCTTGAGAGCGGTGCGGGCGGAAAGATCCGTGGTGGATCCTTCTGGCCCGACGGCAATGTGGTGTCCGGCGAGTTCATGAACGTAGGAGATATGCTCGGATTCCGGCGCCATCCAGGTGGACAGGCTTGAATAGACGGCCCCGATCGCCCGCAGGGATTCGACCGGATGATCGGAAAATTTGTCCGTTCCCTGATAGGCGGAAAATGCCACATCGCCGCTGACCAGTCCCATATCAAATTGTCCGTTTTTGATATTTTCCACGTTCGTGTAGGAACCGTTGGAGGCGCTTAAATTGACCTTGAGCTGTTCATCATGTCCGCTTAAAACAGAGGCGATGGCACTGCCAATTGGGTACATGGTTCCGCCGCTGTCGGCAGTTCCGATGGTCAGAACGTGCAGCTCTTCATCTGCTTCGCTGGGATGGTCGTTGACCCGCGCATCTGCGGCGGTGCTGCCGGAACAGCCGGAAAGTCCGAGCAGGAAGGTAAGAAGCATCATTGGTGCGAATTTTACCAGTTTTTTTATTTTCATAGATCTCACCTTTTCGTAGTTTATCAGTATATAGAAAAAAACGCAGCGGTTCTGTCGAATGCTGCCTTAGCGATTAAAAGAATATTAAAACTCTATAAAAAGTATAACACAAAAAACATTGATAAGACAAGACCAAGGAAGAGGAAAATATAAATGTAACTGTTCACAGGTAGGCACTTTTGGAACCGAAAGTGCCGTAAGAAAACGTGGTGGCAGCAGGAATTTGCCGTATTTAAATGCGAAGCCACGGCAAATTCCGTTACTGGGCACGTATGCGTGAACAGTAACAAAAAAGAGCGTCCGGTTTATGTGGGGGAACCGGACGCTCTTCTTTCAGGTTACATTTTCAATTGAGCTTTAGGTATGTTGTTATATAAAAGATGTCTTATATGAAGCGTTCCTATCTCGTCTCAGTGATTATTTTGTAATCAGGCTGGAGAAGATGGAAAGGAAAATCGGGTTGTAAATATCGTCGATGATAACTGCGAAGGACGGATACAGAACCCAAGCAACGGTGTGCCATCCATACTGATCCATAACGGCTTTCTCGTTTGCTACTGCGTTCGGACCTGAACCACAGCCCCATCCACAGTTACCAGCTGCCATAACAGCTGCACCGTAATCGCGGCCAAATACGTTGAAGGATACGAAGATTGCAAAGAGTGCCATCAGGATAGCCTGTGCAAGGAGGATGATACCCATCTGACCAGCTACCGGAGCCAGCTTTGTGATATCGATGGTCATCAGAACCAGTGCCAGGTAGAGTTCCAGGAACATATGCTCGATAGCGTCGATCTCCGGAACCGGGAATTCGATACCAGCTGCATCCATGATGTTTCTTGCGATAGCACCTGCGAACAGACAGCCGATGAATTTCGGCATCTCGATCATCGGGATGTTGTCTAACAGGCAGTAGATCGGCATACCAAGTGCTGCTACAAGCAGAGACAGGGCAAATGCTTTGATCATACGAGTGTTGTTAAGAACAGCTGCTGAACCTGCTTTTGCGGATTCCGGTCTGTCGTTCGGGTCAGATTTCAGACCGTGACGGGAAATCAGGAAAGCTGCAACCGGACCACCGATTAAGGAACCCATGATGTTGCCCATAGTACCGGCTGCTACACCGACTGTGGTTGCATCCGGAGCACCCATGTTCTCGAAGATAGGACCAAATGCAGAAGCAGTACCAACACCGCCGGACATAGCTGAGGAAGAACACTGCAGAGCCAGAAGCGGATGAAGACCGATAGCGCTGCCTACCAGGTAACCAACGACATCCTGTAAGGTAATCAGGACACAGGCTGCAACTGCGATTGCGATACAAAGCTTTCCGCCTGCATGCTTTAACATCTTGTAGCTGAAGCCGAAACCTACGCACAGGAAGAATAAGTTCTGGCATAAGTCTTTCACGATTTTTGCATCAAAGGAAAAACCGATGATTCCGGAACCCTTGATGATAGATACAACAACAGAAAAGATGATACCGGAGATAACCGGAGCCGGTATAGCATATTTTCTGAGCAGGGCGCTGTGAGCGACAATCGCGCGTCCTAAGAAGATAACGATGGCTGCGAAACCAAGTGTGGTCAGATACTCGAACTGGAATGTTGCGATGGCACCGTCCGCTGCCGGTGTGTAAGTTCCAAAGTATCCCATAATGTGTTCTAACATAGAACTTCCCTCCATTCTTTTTTAAGAATTTGTTTATTTCTTTTATAAGCAGTTTATAAGATTGAAAAAGGGAAGTCAATTTATGTAATTTTAAATACAGTTTTGTAAGTATTGTAAATAAAAATGACTATAAGAAAGCGACTGCAGTATAGATACGGTTCTAT
The DNA here is from genome assembly GCF_003477445.1 of Clostridium sp. AF50-3. Taxonomy (NCBI): domain Bacteria; kingdom Bacillati; phylum Bacillota; class Clostridia; order Eubacteriales; family Clostridiaceae; genus Clostridium; species Clostridium sp. AF50-3. The sequence continues at coordinate 187,214 of NZ_QUDH01000006.1, forward strand.
GATGAATCTGTACAGCTGTAGCCGCGAAAAGGCAGGAAAAACCTGTATATTGCTGGAAAACGAAGTGGTTCTTATTTTCCGGAAAATCTATATTTAATAGAAGGGCGTCCACCGGTCTGGTAATCGATCATGCTGACCAGTTCGTTGGTTTCGACTAAGTAATTTAAGTACCGCCGGACTGTAATACGGGACAAATGAACCTGTTCCGAAATCTGTTCGCTGGACCAGACCTCCTCCGGATGTTCGGAGAGAAAGAGACGGATCAGTCCAAGGGTGCGTTCATTTAGGCCCTTTGTCAGCGGAGCGCTCTGGGAGGAGACATCCGGGACGGAGAAGAGGCGGTCGATCTCCGCCTGTCCCAGGTCAGAAGCGGATGCCGATGTTTTCAATTCCTCCTGACGTTTCGCAAATCGTTCCAGGGCAGCTTTGAAACGGTCATATTCAAATGGTTTGACGAGATAATCGGTGACGCCGCGGGAAATAAGCCGGCGGACGGTCTCTGCGTCGGTGGCAGAGGTTACCATGATGATCGCAGGGGTCATGCCAGCCGCGTGGAGCTGGTCGATAAATTCGTCGCCGTTCATCTGAGGCGTGTAGTAGTCGAGAATAATCAGGTCAACCGTGCAGTTCTGCAGATACTGCAGGGCAAGGATGCCGTTTTTGAAAGTTGCCTCCACGTGAAAAGAGGAGGTCAGTTCGACATACTGTTTATTGATGGATGCAACCATCGGATCATCTTCTATAATAATGACTTTATACATTAGATTCTGTCTCCTTTCGGGTAAATGTCAGGGTGAAGCAGGTGCCCTCGCCAGGCTCTGTGTCGATATCGATGGTTCCGCCGTACTCCTCCATCAGCTCATGAACCAGAAAAAGCCCGGTTCCGCGGTTCTCGCCCTTGGAGGAAACACCTTTTTCGAAAATATGATCGAGCAGCTCCGGCTGTATGCCGTGCCCGGTGTCCTCGCAGGTGATGATGTTGACGTCTGGGCGGCAGTAGATGCCGATGTGGATCTCGCGCGGGCTTTCAGATGCGTTAATGACATCCGGACTGGCGGTGTGATCGTGGCTTAGCTCTTCAATGGCATTTTCCATCAGATTGCCGAGAATGGTGACAAATCCTTCCACCGGGATCAGCAGATCATGGTCGCGGCAGGTGCTGTCGGGGCTGACCTGCAGGCGGATGCCAAGCTCAGCGGCGTGCATCATTTTCCCGATCACAAGCGCACAGATTTTCGGAACGCGGATGCAGTTGGCTGTCTCACGGACGGACTGGCTGGAGACAAGGCTGCTGTTGGTGATAAAATTCATCGCCTGCTGAATCTCCCCGGTCTGTAGGTAGCCGAGAATGATGTGCAGCTTATTTAAAAATTCATGGTTGAACGCGCGCAGCGTGTCCAACATATTGTGGGCGCCGGAAAGCTCGTCGGAGAGACGCAGGAGGTCGGTGCGGTCAAATAAAACGATGAGGACACCCCGGCGCGCCTGTTTGCCGCGTCCATGGATTGGCACCTCCTTGACGATGAGCTGGCGTCCGGCGAAGCTGATGCTCTCGTGCGTTACACTTTCGCCGGTTTTTATGACCTGATCGAAAGCGGTCTGTGGAAACAATTCCTGAATCGTTAAGTGGGTGAGCGGAGGGTCGTTTGCAGGACGACCGAGTATTGTGGAAACTTTCTGGTTGGCAAAGAGAATTCTGCCGTCCAGATCGGTTGCGGCAAGTCCCTCGTCGATCATATTCATGACCTCATCCTGGCGGGTATAAATATTGACGAGTTCTTCCGGGTCATATCCCAACAGGGAGTCGCGCAGCAGGGAGAACATTGTGTGCGTCAGGGAAATGCTGACGATCATCATGATCAGGAATATAATTATATAAAAGAACAGCAGACTGCGGTGCTGGGCGGACAGAGTAGCGGTGAACAGGGAAACCATCACAAAACCGACGATTTCTCCGCCGCTGTTTTTTACTGCGTGAAAGGCGCGTCGCTGCATGCCGTGCGTGCCGTAGCCGGTTGTGATATATGGATCGCTTCCTGCCAGAATAGCGTCCTCGTCACCTGCCACGTAGGAATCGCCGGTTTTCAGACGGTTCGTGTGGTAAAAGCGCAGTCCGTTTTTATCACTGATGACGATGACATTGATGTCTGGTATATTCGAAGAAAGAGAATCCAGGTCGCGGGTCACGGTGGAATCAGGATAGCCGTTTTCCAGCATGGCGGCGACATCCGGAATTGCAGCAATATAAGAAGCAGTACCGCTGATCAGCTTGTCCATATCCTTTCGCTGCCTGGAAATATCAAAAAACAGAGTAAAACCAAGTGAGATGAGCACCAGGGTAGCGGAAAGGAGCAGAAAGGATCGGTACAGATTCTGTTCCAGCGCTGATTTTCCTTCCTTTATCTTCATATATAAAACCTCCGGAATTTATTTGATGTAGGAAATGAGTTGATCCGGTCTGCAAAATGTGTAAACCAAAACGATGATTAAAGTTATTATAGTAAAAAAAGAAACGATCTGCAAGAAAGTGTGAAGGTTTACAAGGCGCCGGATGGCGAATTGCAAAGTGGCCGGGTTATTGTTCACGGGTAAGCACTTTTGGAACCGAAAGTGCCGTAAGAAAACGTGGTGGCAGCAGGAATTTGCCGTATTCAAATGCGAAGCCACGGAAAAAGGTTGAAAAACAAGAAGAGATCGATTAAAATGAGAATAGTTCGAATTAGAGCATTTGGTTAAAAAATTATGCAAAATTAAGGCTGTCAGCACAAAATTCCATTTAAGGTATGACAATCCGTCGAAGTTGTGCGCAGCAAGAGAGAAAATACTGAATATTTGCTGCAAAATTTACAAAAAACCACTTGCTATTTTAGGAAAAGTTGGGTACAATACAAACAGGGTTGATTAATATTTAACAATCATGAAGATGAATTTCTAGGAGGAATGAGATCATGGCAGTAAAAGTTGCAATTAATGGTTTTGGTCGTATTGGTCGTCTGGCTTTCAGACAGATGTTTGGCGCTGAGGGTTACGAAGTCGTAGCTATCAACGATCTGACAAATCCGAAAATGTTAGCTCACCTGTTAAAGTATGATTCTGCTCAGGGCAGATACGATGGACATACGGTAGAAGCTGGCGAAGATTATATTGTAGTAGATGGCAAGAAGATTACTATCTACGCAAAGGCAAACGCTGCTGAACTTCCGTGGGGCGAGATTGGTGTAGACGTAGTTCTGGAGTGTACCGGATTCTATACATCCAAGGCAAAAGCACAGGCACATATCGATGCAGGCGCTAAGAAAGTCGTTATCTCCGCACCGGCAGGCAATGACCTTCCGACTATCGTATACAATGTAAACCACAAGACACTGAAACCGGAAGATAAGATTATCTCCGCAGCATCCTGTACAACTAACTGCCTGGCTCCGATGGCTAAGGCATTAAACGACTATGCTCCGATTCAGTCCGGTATCATGTCCACCATTCACGCTTACACAGGCGATCAGATGATTCTGGACGGACCGCACAGAAAAGGCGATTTAAGAAGAGCAAGAGCAGGCGCTGTCAACATCGTTCCGAACTCCACCGGTGCTGCAAAAGCGATCGGTCTGGTTATTCCGGAATTAAACGGCAAGCTCATCGGTTCCGCACAGCGTGTTCCGGTTCCGACTGGTTCCACTACCATTCTGACAGCCGTTGTTAAGAAAGCTGACGTTACCAAGGAAGCTATCAACGAGGCTATGAAGGCAGCTCAGACTGAGTCCTTCGGCTACAACGAGGATGAGATCGTTTCTTCCGATATCGTAGGTATCCGCTATGGTTCCCTGTTTGATTCTACACAGACTATGGTATCTCCGATCGGTGATGACTTATATCAGGTACAGGTTGTTTCCTGGTATGACAACGAGAACTCCTACACAAGCCAGATGGTTCGTACAATCAAATACTTCGCAGAGCTGGCATAATTTTATCGATTCGATAGAAAATCATAAGGATTCAAGATGGGTCCGGTCCTCGGTCGGGACCGGACCTGTTTTTTATTCTTTTATAATGTAAAGGAGACAGGATATGCTGAATAAAAAATCCGTGGATGATATCAATGTAAAGGGCAAACGCGTTCTGGTACGCTGTGATTTCAACGTACCGTTAAAAGAAGGAAAGATCACCGATGAAAACCGTCTGGTGGCAGCGCTTCCGACGATCAAAAAACTGATTGCGGACGGCGGAAAGGTAATTCTCTGCTCCCATCTTGGCAAACCGAAGGGAGAGCCGAAGCCGGAGCTGTCTCTGGCACCGGTAGCCGTTCGTCTGTCTGAACTTCTGGGACAGGAAGTGAAATTTGCAGCCGATCCGGAAGTGGTTGGACCGAACGCAAAGGCAGCCGTTGAGGCGATGAAGGATGGCGAGGTTGTTCTGCTTGAGAACACCCGTTACCGTGCCGAGGAAACCAAGAACGGTGAGGCGTTCAGCAAGGATCTGGCATCCCTGTGTGATGTCTATGTGGACGATGCATTTGGTACTGCACACCGCGCACACTGCTCAAACGTAGGCGTGACCCAGTATGTGGACACCGCAGTAGTTGGTTACCTGATGCAGAAAGAGATCGATTTCCTTGGAAATGCAGTGGATAACCCGGTCCGCCCGTTCGTTGCCATTTTAGGCGGCGCGAAGGTAGCCGATAAATTAAACGTTATCTCCAACCTGCTGGAGAAGTGCGACACGCTGATCATCGGCGGCGGCATGGCATTTACCTTCTTAAAAGCACAGGGCAAGGAGATTGGTAAATCCTTAGTCGATGATACAAAGTTAGATTATTGTCGTGAGATGGTAGAGAAGGCGGCGAAGCTTGGCAAGAAACTGCTTCTTCCGGTTGATGCAGCTGTAGCAGCATCCTTCCCGGATCCGATCGATGCACCGATCGAGGTACAGAATGTATCGGTTGACGCTATCCCGGCTGACACGATGGGACTTGACATAGGACCGGAAACTGCAAAGCTGTATGCAGACACCGTAAAATCTGCTAAGACAGTTGTATGGAACGGACCGATGGGTGTATTTGAGAACCCGACTCTTGCCCAGGGTACAATCGCAGTTGCAAAAGCACTGGCAGACACCGAAGCGACCACAATCATCGGTGGCGGCGATTCTGCAGCAGCGGTCAACCAGCTTGGATTTGGCGATAAGATGACCCATATTTCTACCGGCGGCGGCGCTTCCCTGGAATTCTTAGAGGGAAAGGAGCTTCCGGGTGTAGCGGCAGCGAATGATAAATAAATAGAAAAGAGGAATAGAATAGTCATGGCTAGAAGAAAGATCGTAGCAGGCAACTGGAAAATGAACATGACGCCGTCGGAGGCAGTAGCTCTGGTAGAGCTTCTGAAACCGCTCGTTATTTCGGAAGATGTAGACGTTGTATTCTGTGTACCGGCGATTGATATTATCCCGGTTGTAAAAGCGTGTGAGGGAACTAACATCGCAGTCGGTGCTGAAAATATGTATTTCGAGGAGAAAGGTGCTTACACCGGCGAGATTTCCCCGAATATGCTGACCGATGCAGGCGTCAAATACGTGATTATCGGACATTCCGAGCGCAGAGAATACTTTGCAGAGACCGATGAGACGGTCAATAAGAAGGTACTGAAAGCATTTGAGCACGGTCTGACCCCGATCATCTGCTGCGGCGAAACTCTGACCCAGAGAGAGCAGGGCATCACGCTTGACTGGATCCGCCAGCAGATCAAGATTGCATTCCAGAATGTAACCGCAGAGCAGGCAAAGACAGCTGTGATCGCATACGAGCCAATCTGGGCGATCGGTACCGGCAAGGTAGCGACCACCGAGCAGGCTGAGGAAGTGTGCGGCGCGATCCGTGCGTGCATCAAGGAAGTGTACGATGAGGCGACCGCAGAGGCGATCCGCATTCAGTACGGCGGTTCCGTATCTGCAGCATCGGCTCCGGAGCTGTTTGCACAGCCGGATATCGATGGCGGTCTGGTAGGCGGCGCATCCTTAAAGGCAGATTTTGGAAAGATTGTAAATTATAAATAAGAGATGAGCAAAAGGGGGCTGTCGCACGTGTGAGGCGTGGCAGTCCCCTTTTTGCCAGTAAAAAAAGAAGGTGAAGGTTTTGAACTGAAACAATCAAAATTGTTGGTTCATCCGGTTGTTTCAGAAAAAACGGTTCATTTCATGGAAGGAAAGGAAGAAGAAAGAGATGAAAAAAAAGCCAACCGTATTAATGATTCTCGATGGATATGGCATGAGAGATACCTGTGAGCACAATGCCGTGTGTGAGGCGAAGACACCGATCATGGATCAGCTGATGAGCCAGTGCCCGTTTGTGCGCGGCAATGCCAGCGGTCTGGCGGTCGGTCTGCCGGACGGACAGATGGGTAACTCGGAGGTTGGACATTTAAATATGGGTGCCGGACGTATCGTATACCAGGAGCTGACCCGTATCACGAAATCAATCGAGGATGGCGATTTCTTTGAAAATCCGGAATTTCTGGCAGCCGCAGACACCTGCAAGAAAAATGATTCCGCCCTGCATCTGTTTGGACTGGTATCAGACGGCGGCGTTCACAGCCATCTGACCCATTTATTCGGACTTCTGGAGTTTGCAAAACGTCAGGGACTTAAAAAAGTGTATGTGCACTGCTTCCTGGACGGACGTGATACACCGCCGACCTCCGGCAAGGAGTTCGTAACAGAATTAGAGAAGAAGATGCAGCAGCTTGGCGTCGGCGAGGTGGCTTCCGTGATGGGACGCTACTATGCGATGGACCGTGATAAAAACTGGGATCGTGTCCAGAAAGCTTACGATGTGCTGACAAAGGCAGAGGGTGAGAAGGCAGAAAGTGCGTGTGCAGGCATTCAGGCATCCTATGATAAAGAGGTAAACGATGAGTTCGTCGTACCGTTCTATGTAGAGAAGAACGGAAAGCCGGTTGCAACGATTCAGGATGGCGATTCCGTCATTTTCTTCAACTTCCGTCCGGACCGTGCAAGAGAGATCACCCGCGCATTCTGCGAAGAGGGATTTACCGGATTTGCGAGAGAGAAGAAGCTTGACCTGACATTTGTATGCTTTACCGATTACGATGAGACGATCGGGAACAAGCTGATTGCGTTCAAGAAGGAAGAGATTAAGAACACGTTTGGAGAGTTCCTGGCGGCGCACCATATGACGCAGGCACGTATCGCCGAGACCGAGAAATATGCACACGTAACATTTTTCTTCAACGGCGGCGTGGAAGAGCCGAACGAGGGCGAGGACCGCATTCTGGTTCCGTCTCCGAAGGAGGTTCCGACCTACGACCTGAAACCGGAGATGAGCGCACCGATCGTGTGCGATAAGCTGGTGGAGGCGATTGAGTCCGGCAAATATGATGTCATCATCATCAATTTTGCAAACCCGGATATGGTAGGCCACACGGGCGTGGAGTCGGCTGCGATCAAGGCGATTGAGACCGTCGATGCCTGCGTAGGACGTGCAGTTGAAGCCATCAAGCAGCCGGAGGCGTTCTCTTTATCTGCGCCGATCACGGTAATGCAGAGGTGATGGTTGATGAGGCAACCGGCGAGCCGTGGACCGCTCACACGACCAATCAGGTACCGTTTGTCCTGGTCGGCGCTGACCCGGCGTACAAGCTGCGCGAGGACGGACGCCTCTGCGATATCGTGCCGACGCTGATTGAACTGATGGGACTTGAGAAGCCGAAGGAGATGACGGGAGAGTCGCTGTTGGTGAAATAGGGAGAATTTTCGAATATATTAGGAAAGTATAAATATAACCGTCAATAAGAATCGGGAAAACTGCCATAAAGCAAGAAAAGATCATGAACAGAGAAATGGTCGGGGCTTGTTTTGTGGCAGTTTTTTGTTCACAGGTAGGAATTTTCTGAACTGAAAATCCCGTGAAAATCCCGTTACTTCTCTCTTCCATTTCATAAGAAAATAGGATAAAATAAAATCATCTATGTGAACCGCTCGGAGGCTGTTCCAGGGCAGACATTTTTAGAAAAGAAAGTGTTATGCGGAAAGGAAAATGGGATGGCAGCAGATTCACAGGGAAAACAGGAGGAAACAAGCATGAAGGTAGCGGTTGTTACAGACAGCAACAGCGGAATTACACAGGCACAGGCGAAAGAGATGGGCGTATATGTCCTGCCGATGCCGTTTATGATTGATGGAACCGAGTATCTGGAAGATATAAATTTGACACAGAAGGAATTTTACGAGCATCTGAGCGGGGATCACGATGTGAGCACATCCCAGCCGTCCCCGGAGACGATCTTAAATCTCTGGGAAAAACTTTTGGAGGAATACGATGCAGTTGTGCACATCCCGATGTCCAGCGGGCTTTCGAGCTCCTGCCAGACGGCAAAGATGCTGGCAGAGGATTTCGACGGAAAAGTACAGGTGGCGGATAATCACAGGATTTCCGTGACCCAGCGCCGTTCGGTGCAGGATGCGCTTGACATGGCGGCAGCCGGCATGGACGCGGAGGCGATCTGCAAAAAGCTGGAAGAGACAGGTTTGGATTCAACTATTTATATCACGGTTGACACATTAAAATATCTGAAAAAGGGCGGTAGAATCACACCAGCGGCAGCAGCGCTCGGAACACTTCTCCGTTTAAAACCGGTTCTGACGATACAGGGCGAGAAGCTGGACGCATTTGCGAAGGCGCGGACGATGAAACAGGCGCGTTCCATGATGATCACGGCGATCACCCGCGATCTGGAAAATCGGTTTGATGATATGACGGGAGAAAAAACGTATATTGATGTAGCGCATACCGACAATGATGAGATGGCGCAGGAGCTGGCAGCCGAGCTTCGGGAACTTTTCCCGGAGACGGAAGTCCGTGTAGAGCCGCTGTCCTTAAGTGTAGCCTGCCATATCGGACCGGGAGCGCTGGCGATTGCGGCAACGAAGAAGCTTGAAATCGGATCGTTGTTGTGAGAAACGCAGTTACGGAGCAGCATTTCGGGGTTAAAGTTCACAGCCAATGTCAGTAAGTTAAGCAACGCAAAGAGCGTGTGAACTGTAATCGTTCAGGACAGGAACATGAGAAGAATAGCAGAACATAAAAGAAAGATATGGAAAGCGATGGAGCACACGATTGGGATGCGAATCCCGCTGTTCCTTGCCTTTCTGATCCTGACGCTGGTTCCGCTTCTGGTACAGGTTCGTTTTACATCGGGGTATTTTTACCAGAGCCACGTGGAAGAACGGATGGCGGAAGCGCAGAACCGGTGTCTGATTTTAGCAAACAAGATACGCAGCAGTGATTATATCAATGTACTGCTGTCGGGAAATCCAAATCTGGCGCTGGATGCGGAACTTAGTACAACGGCGGATCTGATGAACGGAAGAATCGTGCTGGTGGACGACAGCTTTAAGATTTTGAAAGACACATTTGGTCTTTCCAGAGGGAAAACGCTGGTTGTATCGGATGTGTTAAAGGCATTTGACGGGGAAACTTCCAGCTATCTGAACCAGAAGAAAAAGTATTTCTATGTAGCGCAGCCGATTCAGGCAAAAAGCACGGATGCAGCGCCGATCGATTCGGATGTGGCAGCCGGAAATGGGAAAAATACGGCAGGCGTGCAGGGAGTCCTTCTTCTGATGGCGTCCACGGAAAATTCGGCGCTTTTGCAGGAGAAAATTGTGCATAAGACGGGATTTTTGCAGCTCGTTATGTTCTGTTTTATTCTGATCGCAGATTTATTGGCGGCGGCTTGCCTGCTGAAACCATTCCGCCGCCTGCAGCAGCAGCTCGATATGGTGGCAGAGGGAAATCTGGATCAGGATATTGATGTAAAAACGTACCGGGAGACGCGGGACATTTCGGAGGCAGTCATGCAGACCATCCGGAAACTGAAAAACCTGGATCAGTCGCGTCAGGAGTTTGTTTCCAACGTGTCGCATGAGCTGAAAACACCGCTGACTTCGATAAGAGTGCTGGCGGATTCTCTGATGGGGATGGAGAACGCCCCGGCGGAGCTATATCAGGAGTTTATGCAGGATATTTCGGCGGAGATTGACCGCGAGGGCAAGATTATCGATGATCTGCTGACGTTAGTCAAAATGGATAAATCATCGCCGGATCTGAATATTGCCCAGACTTCGATCAATGGTCTTCTGGAACAGATTTTAAAACGTCTGACCCCGATCGCGAAGCGGCGGAACATTGAGATCACGTATGAGAGCAAGCGGGAAGTATCGGCGGATGTGGACGAGGTAAAATTGAGCCTGGCACTTTCGAACCTGGTGGAAAATGCCATCAAGTATAACCGCGAAGAGGGAAAAGTCTGGGTGACGCTGGATGCTGACCACAAGTTCTTTTATGTGAAGGTGGAGGATAATGGCGTGGGAATCCCGAAGGAATTTCAGGAGCGCGTATTTGAGCGTTTTTACCGTGTAGATAAGGCGCGCTCACGCGAGACAGGCGGTACCGGGCTGGGGCTTGCGATCACGAAGAATATTATTCTTCTTCATCAGGCGCGATCCGCCTGAAGAGTGAAGAAGGCAAGGGAGCAACCTTTACGGTGCGGATTCCGTTGAATTATATTCCGTAGACAGCGTGGTTCTGGGCGGTTTAGAGGTTCGAGAGGGTTGCTGGTGCTGCGGTGTTCGAATATTTCGGTGTTTGAATGCTGCAGTGTTCGGATGTTTCAGTGTTTGAATGTTGCAGTATTTGAGGGTTGCAGTGTTCGAATGTGCGGTCAGGGCAATGTCTATTGTGAGATAGATTGCAAAATAACAACAGGAAATAATAAATGGAGAAAATAAGAAAAAAAAGCTCTGGAAAATGGGCAGGAAGCGTAAGTTTGTGGCTGATCCTTTGCCTGGCATGTCTGCTTCTTCTGAGCGGATGCCGAAAAAAAGAAGAGGTGCATCCGACGGCGGGTGAGGACGGCGTCTATCAGATTTATTATCTCAATTCGACGCGCACGGGGCTGGCGAGTGTTTCCTATCAGACGGAGACGGCGGACGCTGAGATCCTGATCGGGGAGCTGGCGGGGCAGATCCTTGCGGCACCGGAAAACCCGGAGTATCAGGCAGTTTTAAGCGATAAGGTTGAATTCCTGGATATTAACCGGGACAATAACGTGCTGACGTTGAATTTTAATCAGGAATATATGAATACGAAAGCGTCGCGGGAGATTCTGTGCCGGGCGGCGCTGGCAAAGACCTTTACACAGGTTAAGGGAGTCGATTATATCAGCATTAATTGCGAGGGACAGCCGCTCCTGGACACACATGGAAACCCGGTGGGCGCGATCGCAGGAAGTGATTTTGTAGACAGTATTTCGGATGTCAATTCGTATGAAAAAGTAGAGCTGACCCTGTATTTTGCCAATGAAGAAAAAGATGGTCTGGTGGCAGAAAAACGGGAAGTATTTCACAGTATGAACACGTCGCTGGAACGCCTGGTAGTGGAACAGCTACTGGCAGGTTCCCAGAATGGCGGGCTTTCAGTGATGCCGAAAAATACAAAGGTATTAAACGTATCACTGACAGATAATACCTGCTATGTCAACCTGGATAGCAGTTTTATTTCCGGGGATATCGATGTGGCGGAGTATATTCCGATTTACGCGATCGTCGATTCGCTGACAGAGCTTCAGACGGTAAATAAAGTACAGATCACGGTCAATGGCTCGGCAGATGTGACGTACCGGAATGTGATTTCGCTGGTGCAGCCTCTGGAGAGAGAGGAGAAGTATATTGTGAAGTAACTGTCAGACAGAATGTATATGCCATATTTGGAAGAGAGCAGCAATGGGATTTTGTTGATGTTTTGTAGAATACAGGAAAAGAGGAATTGAATATCAAACGACCGGTAATGTGGATGATGGTGGCTTTCGTACTTGGAGAGGTCGCAGCGTACCAGATGGGCATGACGGTGTGGTTTATAATTGCAGCAGCGTTTTTTTGGCTTGCAGTCATAAAAACAGCAGAAGGACGGGTAGATTCGGACTTTCAGACAGACGCAGAACGCGTCTGGAATTGGAAAGATCCGATGATGTGCCGTGTCTTTCTGCTGTTTTTCTGTTTCCTGGCAGGATGGGGACGGATGATGGTGGAAATGCGCCCGGATGCGCTGGAACGGATGGTAACGCAGAAGGGCGGTTCGGCAGAGGTGGCGGTATCGGGAACACTGGATTCTGTTTCGGAAAAAAATGGGTGGTGTACGATGATTTTGACGGAGGTGGAGGTAGAGGATGAAAGTGTAAGAAAGGTACTGATATCGTGTAAAAGAGATTTACTGGAGAAGTATGAAGAAAAAGTTCTGCCACCCTGCGGAAGTCAGATTCATCTGACGGGAACTGCTGAGTTTCTGGAAGAAGCGCGCAATCCGGGGCAGTTTTCGTATCGGATGTATTATCGGGGACTAGGAATCAGAAACCGGGTAACGGCGGATCGGATTTTTATTTCAGAAGGAAAAAGTTCCCCTCTCCGAAGTCAGGCAGAATGCTTCCGGGCGTACGCGACGGCTGTTTTTCAGGAAATCTGTGTTCCAGAAGATGCAGGGATTTTCCAGGCAATTTTGCTGGGGGATAAATCCGGGTTATCGGAAGAGCTGCGCGAACGGTTTCAGGATAATGGGATTGCACATATTCTGGCAGTCAGCGGGCTTCATGTCTCTTTGATTGGCATGAGCGTTTACAGCGCACTGCGTTTTTGGGGCATATCGTATGGATGGGCGGGGCTGGGTGCTTCAGCGCTTCTTACCTTTTATGGTTTAGTAACCGGATTTGGAGCATCGGTATTCCGGGCGGTATTTATGGTAGAGGTGTCCTGTCTGGCGGCATATCTGGGGCGGAGTTACGATCTGCTGAGTGCGCTGTCGCTATCTTTGATTTTACAGGCGTGGCAGTCGCCGTATCTGCTCTTTTCGGCGGGATTGCAGCTTTCCTATGGCGCGGTTGCCGCGATTGGGCTGGAGACGGAGGAGCTGCGGAAAGTGGGAAAAAAGAGAAAAGAGCGGGAAGAGGAGGAACAAGAGAAAGAAAAAAAGAAAGGATATGAAACACTCATGCTCAGCTTGGCAATTCAGCTTTATACGATGCCGATTCAGCTGTATCACTATTTTACATTTCCGATGTTGGGAATTTTTCTGAACCTGATCGTGATTCCGCTTCTCACGTATGCAGCCGGAAGCGGTCTGCTGGCGCTTGGAATTTACAGTATAGCGTTTGTGGGAGGCAAAATGGGGGAAATGGGCGGAGGCAGCATTGCGGGAGTGCTTTCGGCTTTTGGGGGTGCAGCATCAGGAATATCAGAAATACCAGAAATATTCAGAATAGCGGCAAGTGCATGTACGGGTCCGGGGCATTATATTTTTCAGTTGTATGAATGGCTTTGCATCCAGGTGGAACGCGTGCCGTTTCATTCCATCGTGGCAGGACGCCCGGAAATGTGGAAAATAGGGGTGTTTTATGTGGCGCTGGGGATTCGATATGTGTGGAGTGTGGGAGAAGCAAGAGAGAATCTAGAGAGAAAAGGGATTTTTCTGTTTCCAAAAGAATGGAATGCACCGGGAAAAAATAGTGTATTTATTGCTGTGGCGGTAGTCTTTTTAGTAGTTCAGCCTGTTCATGGCTTTCAGATCTGGTTTCTCGATGTAGGACAGGGCGACGGCGTCTTTCTGCGGACGCAGGATGAGGCAATTCTTTCGGACTGTGGCAGCAGCCAGGATAAAAAAATCGGGAAAAATGTGCTGGGACCATTTTTGAAAAGTCAGGGAATCCGCACGCTGGATTGGATTCTGGTCAGCCATGCGGATGCGGATCACACGAACGGGATCGAGTGGCTTTTGAAGGAGGAGGCAGATATCCGGGTGCGGAATCTGGCACTTCCGGCGGCGGGAAAAGGACAGGAGGCATATAAAAAACTGGAAACTCTTGCCAGAAAACGGGGGGCGGAAGTCTATTATCTGCATCGGGGAGAAACGGTGCGGGCGAAACGCCTGGCGCTTCGGTGCCTGTACCCGGAGGCGGGGGAAACGCCAGCCGAGGAGCGAAATAGTCATTCACTGGTGTTTGATGTCACGTATGGAAAGTTTCGTATGCTTCTGACAGGAGATATTGGAGTGGAGGACGAAAGGAAGATTCTGGCGATGGAAGAGGACAAAAAGGGGGAAAAGGTGACACTGTTAAAAGCCGCACACCATGGTTCGAACGGTTCCTCCTCAGAGGAGTTTTTGGAGTGCTTTTCCCCAGCTTTCACGGTGCTCTCTTATGGAGAGGGAAATACTTACGGGCATCCGGCACCGGAGGCGGTGGAACGTCTGGAACAGACGGGAACGGAGATCTGGAGAACGGCGGATTCAGGGGCAGTGAATGTGTGGACGGACGGGAAACGTATGTATATCAAGGGATATAAGAAACAAGATTATGGAAAGGGAAGAGGTAAAAAACAGATAAAAAACTAATTGTTAACTATATAAAAATAATAGGTTGACAATAGAAAAAGGCTATGTTATGCTTGCAATCAGTTCTGCATCTGTTTCGACTACCCGGGATCTGGAACGGCCGCTGCTGTTTTAGATGGTTGGAACAGGGGTTGCGGAGAGAAATTTATGTACATGTGCGAGAATAGAATGGCTTCGGATGCCTGAAATCATTCAGATAACCAAGGAGGAAAAAGGTTTGAAACACATGAAGACAAAGGATTTAGTTTTGTGCGCGATGTTTGTCGCACTGATTGCAGTGGGAGCATTTATCAAGATACCGGTTCCGGTGGTTCCATTTACATTGCAGTTTTTATTTACGATGCTGGCGGGTCTGCTTTTAGGTCCGGTCAACGGGGCGCTGGCGGTTGTGGTTTATATCGTATTAGGTTTAATTGGACTTCCGATTTTCACACAGGGCGGCGGACCGGGATATATTTTCCAGCCGAGTTTTGGATATATCATCGGATTTGCGGTTGCGGCGTATGTGAATGGTAAGATTGCCAATGCCAAGACGCATCCGAGTTACCGGCGCCTGCTGGGAGCTAATTTTCTGGGACTTTTTATTGTCTATGCATTTGGAATGATTTATTACTACGTGATCAGCAATTTCTATCTGAATTCGCCGATCGCGTAGGAGCGCTGTTTTTATATTGCTTTGTTCTGGCAGTTCCGGGCGATATCGTGCTCTGTATTGTGGCTGCCATCATAGGAAAACGGATGATTCCGCTGATTCAGGGAGGGAGACTTGGATAAAAGATGAGCAAGGGGATTTTTATAACAGGTACGGGAACGGATATTGGAAAAACGTATGTGACAGGATTGATTGTGAAAAAACTGCGGGAGAGCGGCGTGAATGCGGCGTATTATAAAGCGGCAATGAGCGGCAATGAGCGGCGTGCGGATGGAAGCCTGATTCCAGGAGATGCCCTGCAGGTAAAAACAATGTCGGGAATCGGGCAGCCGCTTGAGGAAATGTGTCCGTATGTGTACGAGACGGCGGTATCGCCGCATCTGGCATCCCGCCTCGAGGGCAACCCGGTCCAGATGGAACGGGTGCTGGAAGATTTTCACAAAGTCTGTGAAAAATATGAGTATGTGACGATGGAAGGAAGCGGCGGAATTCTCTGTCCACTCTGCATAGACGAAGCGGATATCCGTCTTCCAGAAGTAGTAAAAGCGTGCGGGCTTGGCTGCCTGCTGATTGCAGATGCGGGGCTTGGGACGATCAATGGCGTGGGGCTTACTGCCTATTATCTGAAACAACAGGGAATTGCCCTGAAAGGAATTATTTTCAACCATTATGAGACGGGGAATCTGCTTCATGAGGATAACCGGAAAATGTGTGAATATTACACGGGCGTTCCGGTGGTTGCCTGTGTGGCGGATGGAGATATGGAGCTTTCCATGGATGTGGAGACGCTGAAAGGGCTGTATGCGTAAGAAAGAAGATAAAAAGGAGAAGAAAAATGATCTGGTATCCATATGAACAGTTAAAAACAATGAAAGCGCCTTATGAGATCGTGGATGCGAACGGGGTATATCTTTACACGAAGGATCAGAAGCTGATTGATTCGGTTTCGTCCTGGTGGAGTGTGATTCATGGATATAAACATCCGGTGATCAATCAGGCAATTATTTCACAGGTAGAAAAATTTTCTCATGTGATGCTGGGCGGGCTGACGCATGAGCCGGCGCGCAGGCTTTCAGAAAAACTGGCGTCCTGGCTGCCGGGCGATCTGGACTACTGCTTTTTTTCAGATTCCGGCAGCGTGGCGGTTGAGGTAGCGCTGAAAATGGCGCTGCAGTATTATATGAACCGCGGCGATGAGAAGCGGACGATGATTCTGGCGCTGGAACACGCGTACCACGGCGATACTTTTAAGACGATGGAGGCAGGCGATGATGAGGACTACCATTTTGTGCTGAAAGCCTATGGTGCAAGCCCGTATGTGGTTCACATTCCGACTGAGATCCCGGCGCTGGAGAAAGCATTTGAACAGTATCATGATAAGTTGAACTGCGTGCTGGTGGAACCGCTTTTACAGGGCGCTGGCGGAATGCGGATGTACGATATTTCATTTTTGGAGAAGGCAAGGGAACTCTGTGATAAATACGGCGTGCTGCTGGTTTTTGATGAGGTGGCAACCGGATTTGGCAGAACCGGAAACCGCTTTGTGGCAGATCGGGTGCTTCCGGATATTCTGGTTCTCGGAAAGGCATTGACCGGCGGTTACATTGGTCATGCGGCGACTGTGGCAAATAAAAAGGTATTTGATGGATTTTTCGATGATAACCCGGAACATGCGCTGATGCACGGACCGACCTTCATGGGAAATGCCCTCGCGTGCAGTGCAGCGCTTGCCTCGATCGAGCTGTTTGAAACGCAGAATTACATGGAAAAGATTCAGAAGATCGAAGCCATCACCCGCCGGGAGATGAAAGGATTTACCGATCCGAGAATCAAGGAGGTCCGCATGATGGGCGGATGTGTCTGCGTCGAGGTATATGATCCGGCAGTCCTGAAAGGGTATCAGGAATATGCGTACAAACGCGGCGTGTTCAGCCGTCCGTTCTTAAATTATCTGTACGCGATGGTTCCGTATATTATCAAGGAAGAAGAGCTGGTTCAGGTGCTTCAGTGCATGAAGGACTGGTTTGCGCGGGGATAGAGGTAACGAAGGAACATCTATCTTAGAAAAATAATTTAGGTATTTCTTTCTGAATGAATTTCATTTATGATAGAAGATATGGAGTATTGTTTTAAGAAACGATACATGGATTGTGTTGCCTGCGATTGTGAATGAATAGGACAGAAGCAATCAGAATTCTAGTATAAAACTAACATTCGGGGAGAAACCAATATGAAAGAACAAATGAAGAAAATAGCGCTGCTATCGCTGTCATTGATACTGACATCGGCGTATTCTGTTTCGATCGTGCTGCCATCGCTGCTGCAGCATTTCAGTGAATATACAACCGCACAGGTGGAGATGTTGATCTCAGCACCGTCGTTTGCGATCACTGTCATGATCGTGCTGAATGCATGGCTGTCGCGTTATATGAAAGACCGTCCAATGATTGTGGGCGGTCTGCTTCTTTTATCGGTCAGCGGCATGGTACCGGTGTTTGTACAGGAATATCCGGTGGTGTTCACGTCCAGGATTTTCCTGGGGATCGGGATTGGACTCATTAATGCGAAAGCAATCAGCATTTTCAGTGAATATTATGAAGGCAGGGAAAAAGCGGCGCTGCTCGGATACCGCGGATCGGCGGAGGTGCTGGGAAGCGCGGTTATGACGCTGGTTGCTGGAAAATTGGTGTTGATCCGGTGGAATCTGGCATTTTGGGTGTACGCGCTCGGATTTGTGATTGTACTTCTGTATCTTGTATGGGTTCCGGGGAATATGGAGATGGGACAGAGTGCGGGCTCACAGAGTGCAGGGGGAGAGAAAGAAAGTCTGGAAGCGGAGGAAGATGGAAAGAGAAAATGCTGGAAAAAAGAAGTCCTGCCCATTGCTTATGCACTGTTTGCGGGATTTGTCATCTGCATCTACTGTTCCAATTCCCTGCGTGTCCCGATGTTGATTTTAGAGAAGAAACTTGGAACGGAGTCGGAAGCCAGCATCATTCTCACGCTCATGATGCTGATGGGAATAGCTGCCGGTGTTTATTTTGGAAAACTGACGATGTGGTGGAAGGAAAAATTACCGGGGGTTGGATGCCTGATGCTTGGAGCGGGGATGCTTCTGACCGCATATGCGGGCAATCTGCCGCTGATTGGAATTGGCATCAGTATCGTTGGATTTTTCTATACCGTTCTGGTTACCTATTCCTTCCACCAGATTTCCGAGCAGATTCCGCAGTCTTCTATCAATACAGCCACATCAATCGTGCTGGTCGGCTGCAATCTGGGAGCGGCGTGTTCGCCGTTTGTGCTGAAATGGATGGGAAGATTCAGTGAGGGCGTGAGTGTGCCGTTTGTGGGGTATGCGGGGATGATGGGAGTATTAGGAATCGTTCTGATAGTAGTCACGGGAAGAAAGAAATAATACAGTAAACCAATAATAGGAATGACGGCAAAATCTGCAACCAGAACTGTATCGTACGGAATCTTCAGTTTAGAAAATTCAGAAAATTCCTACCTGTGAACAGTTGTCTGAAATCGAACGTTTGTACTGATTTGTTTTGCTTTTATGTATACATTCATGGGTGGATTTGGTATAATAGAAATACTTAATGGGATTTTTTGTGTACTAGGAAATTCCTTGGAATCCCCTATTACACAAAAAGGCACATTCTTTATTTGTGAATTATATCAAATCAGGAGAAAGCAATGGATCATTTTGAGTTGGTATCAGAATACAGCCCGACCGGCGACCAGCCGCAGGCGATTGAAAAGCTGGTGGAGGGCTTCAAGGAAGGAAATCAGTTCCAGACATTACTGGGTGTAACGGGCTCTGGCAAGACGTTTACGATGGCAAATGTGATTCAGAAGCTGAATAAGCCGACGTTAATTATTGCACATAATAAGACGCTGGCAGCCCAGCTTTATTCAGAAATGAAGGAATTTTTTCCCAATAATGCGGTGGAATACTTTGTCAGCTACTATGACTACTACCAGCCGGAGGCTTACGTCCCGTCCACGGACACATATATCGAGAAGGATTCCTCCATCAACGACGAGATCGATAAGCTGCGGCATTCAGCGACGGCGGCGCTGTCGGAGCGGCAGGATGTGATTATTGTGGCATCGGTTTCCTGTATCTATGGTCTGGGAAGCCCGATCGATTATAAAACATGGTTATTTCCCTGCGCCCGGGCATGGAGAAGGACCGCGACGAGGTCATTCACAAGCTGATCGACATTCAGTACAGCCGGAATGACATGGATTTCAAGCGAGGTTCGTTCCGGGTGCGCGGCGATGTGCTGGAGGTATACCCGGCGTATTCGGGCGGCGATGCGTACCGGATTGAGTTTTTCGGGGATGAGGTAGACCGGATCACAGAGATTGACACGCTGACGGGCGAGATCAAGGCGCAGCTGGGACATATCGCGATTTTCCCGGCATCGCATTATGTCATCCCGAAAGAGCGGATGGAGATTGCGGCAAACAATATTTTAGAGGAAATGAAGGAGCAGGTCGCTTACTTTAAGAGTGAGGATAAGCTTCTGGAGGCACAGAGAATCGCGGAGCGGACGAATTTTGATGTGGAAATGATGCGGGAAACAGGCTTCTGTTCTGGTATCGAGAATTATTCACGCCATCTGATTGGTTCGAAACCGGGAGAACCGCCGTGTACGCTGATGGATTATTTCCCGGATGAATTTCTGGTAATTGTGGACGAGTCGCACATCACGCTGCCGCAGGTGCGCGGGATGTACGCGGGCGACCAGTCGCGCAAGAAAACGCTGGTGGAATATGGCTTCCGCCTGCCGTCGGCGCTGGATAACCGACCGTTAAATTTTGAAGAATTTGAGAGCAAACTGGATCAGATTCTCTGCGTTTCAGCAACACCGGGCGAGTATGAGGCGGATCATGAGCTTCTGCGGGCAGAGCAGGTGATCCGTCCAACGGGACTTCTTGATCCGCCGATTGAGGTGAGACCGGTCGAGGGACAGATCGACGATCTGATTTCGGAGGTCAACCGGGAGGTGGATCGAGGGTTTAAGGTGCTTGTTACGACGCTGACAAAGCGGATGGCAGAAGACCTGACCGACTATATGCGCGATGCGGGAATCCGCGTCAAATATCTGCATTCGGATATTGACACGTTGGAACGCGCCCAGATTATCCGGGATATGCGTCTGAATGTCTTCGATGTGCTGGTCGGCATCAACCTGCTTCGTGAGGGTCTGGATATCCCGGAGATTGCGCTGGTGGCGATTCTGGATGCGGATAAAGAGGGATTCCTGCGTTCGGAAACGTCTCTGATTCAGACGATCGGCCGAGCAGCGCGAAATTCCGAGGGGCATGTTATCATGTATGCAGATTCGATCACGGATTCGATGCGTGCGGCGATCGAGGAGACGGAGCGAAGACGCGCGATTCAGCAGGCGTACAATGAGGAACATCACATTACGCCGACGACGATCAAGAAAGCTGTCCGGGATCTGATCACGATCTCGCAGGCAGCCGAACCGGTTACGAATAAGGTAACGAAGGATCTGGAATCGATGGATCGCCAGGAATTAGAAAAACTCGTAAAGGAACTGACGAAGAAGATGAATCAGGCGGCAGCCGAGCTGAATTTCGAGGAAGCGGTCGTGTTGCGTGACCGCATGGTAGAGGTTAAGAAAATGTTGCTGGATTTGGAAAATCCGTGACTGTGAAAGTACTGAACAGTTACGAAAATTCATAAATCAGAGGGTGGTTGGTATGGAATATGGCGCGCTGATGGAGATGGCGGTCCGGGCGGGGGAGATCATGCTGGCGAGCGGAGCGGAGGTCTACCGTGTGGAGGACACGATTCACCGTATTTTAAAGCATTCAGGGATTGCACGGGCAGATGTGTTTGTCGTGACGACGGGGATCGTGGCGACGATTGCGGATGCATCACTTCCGCCGCTTACCTTGGTAAAACGGGTGGAAAACCGGGCAACGAATTTGAACCGCATCTATCAGGTAAACAATGTTTCAAGGGAATTTTGCAGCGGAAAATTGTCTGTCGGGGAGGCGCAGGAACGACTGGATCGGATTGCTAATACGACATTATACGGATTCTGGAAGAAATGCATTGGCTATGCGGCAACGACGGGATTTTTTGCGGTGATGTTTGGAGGCGGTCCGGGCGAATGCCTGGTGGCGGCTGTCGTGGGAGTCGTTCTTGCGTTTGTCCTGCGGGCGGCGTCCAAACTTATGTTGAATGATTTCTGTCAAAATGCACTTGGCTCGTTTGCACTGGCGGTTGCGGCGTATCTGCTGCGCCGTGGGCATTTCTGGGAATGAGCCTGGATGTAGTGATTATCAGCGCAATCATGCCGCTGGTGCCTGGGGTCACATTTACGGCGGCAATCCGCGATACGCTGAATGGAGATTACAGTTCGGGAGTCGCGCGGATGGCGGAGGCAGTCGTGGTGGCGCTGGCGGTTGCGTCGGGCGTCGGTCTGGCGATCGTGGCAGTCCGGCTGGCGGGAGGATCGGTATGACAGAGATGATAAGAGAATTGATGATCCAGAGCGTGGGAGCATTTCTGGCGATTTTTGGTTTTTCCCTGCTGGTCGATATGCCGCGGAAATATCTGGTTTATGCGGGCATTACCGGAGGTGCCGGATGGCTGGCGTACCTGGTATCAATGCAGGTGGGAACCTCGCAGGTGGCGGCGGCATTTTTTTCCAGTCTGGCAGCGGCTCTGCTGAGTCAGGTATTTGCACGCGTGTTAAAAGCGCCCGTCACGATCTTTCTGGTGGCAGGAATCCTGCCGACGGTGCCGGGCGCATCGATCTACCGGAGCGTCTATTTTCTGATACAGGGACAGACAAAATGGTACAATTTTTATCTGATCCAGACGATCCAGATAGCGGGGGCGATGGCGGTTGCCATCTTTATTGTGGATTCACTGTTCCGTCTGCTCCGGAATAAAGCGTCGTAGTGGAACTGGGCGGCAGGTAGAGACAGCCCTGAATCCTGCTAAAATAATAAATATGATCTGACAGGCGGTCTTCAGCGGGCACATCCGACTGATTGATCGCCTGAACCATTTCATTGAGTTCTTCCGGCGGAAGGGAGACGCTGCTGGGAGTGAGAAGCACTTCATGGATGCTGGATGGAAGGATAATCAGATCTTCGCCCAGGCTTTCGGCAAACTCTTTTAAGACGCGGGGATAGAGCATGCAGGCAGCGCCGTTGATGCCGCGCGAATTTGTCAGAACGTAGAGAGCGACCGATGGAAGAGCTTCCGTTTCAACGATGTCCTCCATTTCGAGCTGATTGAGGGTGGATTCGATGGAGTTGATGTGGTACGGCAGCATGCGAGGTGTATTTTCTTCCGCCAGTATGCCGAGCTCTTCCAGAGAAATATCCCACAGGGCAAGATGGTCGCTGTGTACCAGGGTCGTCATCTGCCCCTCCTCATTGTCAGTGAGGATCAGATAGAAAACGATCGCCAGATCGAGATACGGAATATGCGGGACGTGGGAGAGAAGCACCTTATTTTTAGCGGCGTGGATCAATTTGTAGGCAATCCGGTCGCGTACGGCATCAAAATCACGCAGTTCCTCGCAGATATCCTCCGAAAATCCTGGATTTGTCTCATACACCATCAAGATCTGATCGGTAATAATGGAGAGCGGCATTCCTTCCTCCGCTTCATTATAATAGGCGTTCAGATAGACAGTCGGTGATAACCGTGAGCCGGGTTTCGTAAAGCTCAGCCCGTCGAGCATCAGTCCATTATTTTTCAGAACCCGCCGCAGGGAGACGTTGGCTTTTTTATTGAGGCGCGTCTGCACCATCGACTGGATTGTTTTCAAAAATGTTTCATAGACCATAGAGTACCTCCTGAAATAAAATTGCAGATAGGGGATGTCCGCTTGCTCATGTAGGTTATGAATTTCAACAAGATGAGAAACAGTTTCCCCGTGTGAATAAGTTTTAAGGAATCAAATCAAGAAGCAGTCATGAAGTTTGAGATGTGCAGAAAGATTGCTTAGTGATTAAAAAATAAATAAAAAGTTCAGAGTTTTAGCGTTTATCTTTTGAGTGCGTAAGTATGAAAATAGTCATGGAAATCATCGAAAAAACTGAACATGAGAATCGCAGGAACCAGTAAGATGTGAAAAAATTGCCTGCATATAAAGAAGCAGGTGCCAAAATGCACCGATATCATAATTATACTGGAAAATGGGAAGATTGGCAAGAAAAATAACAGGGGAAAAGTGAAGTTCTGGTTGCGGATTTGTTGCTGTTCACGCATACGTTCCCAGTAACAGTTTGCATGATGCTCATAATGTGTGAACGATGGTAAATAAAGAGATAAGATGGCGCGACTGCGAGACGAAAACTAATAGCTGGCATTCGTGATGAAGATAAAACTGAAAAATAACAAGAAAATACAAAATTAGTATTGACAAAATGCGACATATGTATTAGAATAAAACCATCAAAAGAAACAAGAAATAAAACAAAAAAAGAAGGGAGCTGATTCCACCGAAAACATAAAACTGGTTCGATTTTTTAATAAAAAAATTGAACAAAGGAAAACCAAAATCAACAAGTAAAAATCAGTCAATCATCTATCATACATATTTAGAAACAGGATTCGGTTTAGTGATATGACGAGAAAGTATCATTAAAAAGAAGCGTTTTTTAAAAGAGAGATAGATAAGTGGAAAAAGAAAAAATAAGATTGAACGATTCAGAAATTGTTGAAAAAGGAATCAAAATTGAATAAAGGAAAAGTTCAAAGAAAGAGGTATCATCCAATGGACGAGATAGTTTAAAGGGTATCGATAAAATGTCAATTTATCGATACCCTTTTTTCTGGTTCATGGAAAAGTATCAAGAAGGATTTTTTCTTATATAAATATCAAATCCCCTGCAACTCAAACGGCGGCGTGTATTCTTCTTTCGCGCTGCTTTTTTCCTGCATAAAGCCCTGTGTGAGTCCCAGCTCAATCGCGGCATCGACGACTTTCTGGTATTCGTAGCTTGTGATGCGACGGTTGATTTCCGGATATTTGTTGCTCTGGTAGAAGGGGGTGTACTGGCTCATAAGGCTTACCAGAAAATGCCCCTCCGGGAGGTTATCGTGAATCCAGTGGAGCAGGCGGATGGAATCGTCTTTGTGTTTCGGAAGAACCATATGCCGCAGGATCACGCCGCGCTTCATGAGCTGGCAGGCCTGACCATTTTCAGAGAAATCTTCCAATACCAGCGGACCGGTGTGCTCGATCATCCGTTTGACTGCTGCGGAGGCAACCGGAAAATAGTCCGGGGCGGCGGAATAGCGGGCGGACAGTTCGGAAGAGTAATATTTTAAATCCGGCAGCCAGATATCGATATAGGGAGCCAGCGCATCAACCGCTTCCAGCGTCTCATAACCGCCGCAGTTGTAGACGATCGGGATGGAAAGCTGCGGTTTGACCCGTTTTAGACAGGCAGTAGCGACGGAAGGTACTGTGTCGGTGTCACCAGATTGATATTATGCGCGCCCTGTGCCTGCAGTTCCAGAAAAATTTCCTCCAGGCGCGTTTCAGAAATATCTTTTCCAAAGCCTTCGCTGCTGATCTGGTAGTTCTGGCAGAAACAGCAGCGCAGCGTGCAGCCGGAAAAAAAGATGGTACCGCTTCCGTGCAGACCGCTGATACACGGTTCCTCCCACGGATGAAGCGCCGCGCGTGCCGCCCGGATACCGGCAGGGCTGTGACACCAGCCCTGTTTTTTGGTGCGGTTGATCTGACAATTTCGCGGACAGCAATGGCAGCTTTCGTAGGAGTAGGCGGCTGGTTCAGAGAACTGGACAGGCGAGCCGGCACTTGAATTAGGGAGGGGAATATATGTGTTCATAGGTTTTGCTCCCTTTTTTATAAGATTTTTTGTAAAGGTAATTCCTTCAAAGCTTTTTTACATAGTTCAAATCTGTGTTGAATCCGAAAAATCGATCGTTATAATGTATTTATTCTACTAAGAAAGATAAGCAGTGTCAAATGTGATTACATTTAATACGAAAGGGCTGGACTTTGCACTGACGGCACTGTTTGTAATGATTTTTACGGAACAGTGGATCGGACAGAAGCGCCATTGGCCGGCAGGGACTGTATTTTATATGATTCTGGTGCAGATGGTGTTTGTTTAGATGATGCGTGTTTTTGCCTCGCGTGCGTTGCCATCGGAAACAGTGTTTTTTGTTTCAGATCCGGGTTTCCCCAGGATCTGGTTGATACATTTCCAGGCATCTGTCAGCCGGTCGAGGTTCCAGGCAGCGTTGGCAGGGCTGGTGGACGGCAGTTTGATTGCCTCAATGCCAGTCTGTTTACGGCAGAAGCGGTCGTACATTTTTCCGGACAGCCCGCCGTTTGTGTAAATCGCCTGGATGGAAGCGTGATCCAGGATAGAGGCGAGGTCGTTTGGAACAACATCGCGGATGGAACTGTCGCTGGATCCTTCGATGGAACAGCTATGGATGGTGTCCCAGACGGCGATGTGGTTCCGCAGCAGAAATTCCTTCTTTTCCTCGATGGAGGATGGAACGTCTTCCTTTCGCAGGCGCGCTAAGAGCTTCCAGAAACGATTCTGCGGGTGCCCGTAGAAAAAACAGCTTTCTCGGGATTTGACCGACGGAAAGGAACCGAGGATCAGGATGCGGGAGTCGGCGTCAAAAACAGGCGGAATTGGGTGGATGATGTGGGATGGCATGGTGGAACCTCCTTTTTGCGGATTATTGTTGTCAATTATAATAAATACGAAATCAATTTTCGACTTTGATCTGGCTTCATTTGGTGCATGGACATGATACTCACGAACCCGCGCTATCGCGCGCTACCGCCCTGCTTCGCATGGCTGTTTGTTCGGTAATGGCGCAAGAAAAGAATATGTCTGCTTCGCAGCCGCATTCTTTTCTTCTGGGCTCATTATACCATGACCACTAAATTCGTGAAACACCTCATTAAGTGGTCAGGCATATGTTCTCACTAGACTCGAAAATACCTCGTCAAGTGTTCACATTATATCATAGATCAAAAATGATAGAATGTTTTTTTGAAACTCCCTTTTTACAAAAGTGTGTCTGATGCATACTAACTCATAATTATACGAAACACCACACTTTTATTCGTTTTCTATTCATTTCCGGCTAATGGGTATTCATTTTTACTCTAAGTTATCATGCAATTTATTTAGAATGGAATTTTTGAAAGAGCCGGCACCTTGAATGGGCTGACTCTTTCAATGTCACCTGTAATTGACAAACTGGAATTGTTCTACTTCTTTATCTTTTTAATATCCTGATACAGCCCATATCCCAGAAACAGGATTCCAATAATAAACGCAATACCAGCCGCTATTGCTAAAAAAGGACCTACATATTCAAGACCTGCTGCAAATAAAGTGGCATTCCACGAAGCTACTCCACTCATAAATATCGCAGCAGAAATATATCGTGCAGAAATTAAAACTGCTGACATGAAACAGAAAATAGCACCTACAATTTTGTTTTCCATTTAAATTACCTCCAAATTCCGATTTTTCGTTCTCTGTGACTTCCCAATAAACGGGAATTTATCGTTTTATTCTGGTATAAAACTCTTTTTCATCTTGGTGATGAATATAGGCCCCATTTTTAATCTGCACACGTAAAGATGCCATATTATCCCTATGAACAGACATATATATTTCGTCTTCTTTAATAATGTGCCAGGCTTTTTCGATTGTCAATCTCAACCCTTCCGAGGCGTATCCCTTGCCTCTGAATTCTTTCTTTATTCCATATCCTATATGGCCTCCTCCGTTTGCAAGTGCAGGAGTAAGGTAATGACGCACGCGAAATAATCCTACTATTTTCTCATCATCCCATAAGAAAAAATCCGTTTCTGGAACCCATCCATCAGCCAGATCAATTCCCTTTTCAGCATTAATATAACCAGGTAATATTTTTATTTCAAATTCCTTTCTTGAACATCCAGACGCAAAATTCGTAAATCCATTTTCATTGGAAGGGGTATTAGTAATAAATTCGTATTCCTTTTCAATATCTTCCAAATTAGCTGATTTTAAGTACAACATAAAAAGCTGCTTCCTCCTATTTTTCTCAAAGAGTTCGGTCAATCCCGATTTGTATAACAGTAGTCTAACACACGTTGTTTAAAAATACTACAGCCAAGCCAATGTCTGTAATTTGCCCTAAAATTTCATTTTATGGAATTTGGACTACTTGATTTTCTAATTGCATACGCAATTCGTGAAATGTATCATTATACTGTTGATACATCAGACACACAAATGTAAATAGGGACTTTTTAAAAAGCAATTTTTCGAATAACTGTGACGAGGTAACTGTATCGGGAAGAGATACACAGCGGATGATTTTGATGGCATTTCATATATGCAGAGAAAACACCTATATTTTATAAGGAGTTCACAAGTTTTTAATATTTTCACTTCTTGATTTATAGGCAATCTGCCACTATAATGGATAAGAGTACGCAGAAATTTGCGCGCTGATGGGGAAGAAAAGCGGGGCTGAAGCCGGATGAGAAGCAGATGCGGCAGATTTAGAGGGCTTTTGAGTAACCTGATGTGACAGATTCCGGATGTACAGTGACACAGAATGGAGAAAGTGTATGGATAATAAGGGAAACCAGAATAAAAATGGAAAAAATCCCCGCGGTCAGAATTATGCAGTGCTGATCATGACGATGCTGTTTACGCTTCTCTGCGTGGCGATGATGCACAACCTCTGGCAGGGCAGCCGCACGCACAAGATGCCGTACAGCGAGTTTAATCAGATGCTTAAGGATCACGAGGTAGAATCGGTTGTGATTGGCAATGGAAAGATTCAGATCACGCCGAAGGAAGATTCGAAGAAATATGGCGGCAGCCAGGGCAAATACGGAAATCTGGTAGGAATGGAGTACTACACGATTCCGATTAACGATCCAGATTTGGAGAAGAAGCTGGATGAAGCTGGTGTTACGACCTATGAACAGGCAGAAGTGGACGCGACAGGCAGTATTATCATGCTTCTGCTTGAGTGGGTGCTTCCGATTGCAGCGATGTTCGTCATTTTCAATATGATGATGAAGCGCATGGGCGGCGGAGGCGGCATAATGGGTGTCGGCAAGAGCAATGCCAAAGTATATGTACAGAAAGAGACCGGTGTTACATTCAAGGATGTGGCAGGCGAGGATGAGGCGAAGGAGTCTCTGACGGAGATTGTTGATTTCCTGCATAACCCGGGAAAATATACGAAGATTGGTGCGAAACTGCCGAAGGGTGCGTTGTTAGTCGGACCGCCAGGAACCGGTAAAACACTTCTTGCCAAGGCAGTAGCTGGAGAGGCGAAGGTTCCGTTTTTCTCTCTGTCCGGTTCGGATTTTGTGGAAATGTTTGTCGGCGTCGGCGCATCCCGTGTGCGTGACCTGTTCAAGCAGGCGCAGCAGTCGGCTCCGTGTATCATTTTCATCGATGAGGTGGATGCGATCGGTAAAAGCCGTGATTCCCGTCTGGGCGGCAACGATGAACGTGAGCAGACGTTAAACCAGCTCCTTTCGGAGATGGATGGATTTGATTCCTCCAAGGGTCTTTTAGTCATGGCGGCGACGAACCGCCCGGAGATTCTGGATCCGGCGCTGCTTCGTCCGGGACGTTTTGACCGCCGGATTATCGTGGATAAGCCGGATTTAAAGGGGCGTGTGCAGATTTTAAAGGTACATTCCAAGGATGTAAAACTGGATGAGACGGTTGATTTCGAGGAGATCGCGCTGGCGACATCCGGCGCTGTAGGTGCGGATCTTGCCAATATGATGAACGAGGCGGCGATCACAGCCGTTAAGAATGGCAGGAAAGCCGTTTCCCAGAAGGATTTATTTGAGGCAGTTGAGCTGGTTCTGGTCGGCAAAGAGAAGAAAGACCGCATCCTGAGCCAGGAGGAGCGCCGGATTGTTTCGTATCATGAGGTTGGTCATGCGCTGGTCAGCGCCCTGCAGAAGGATTCGGAGCCGGTACAGAAGATCACGATTGTGCCGCGTACCATGGGGGCGCTTGGCTATGTCATGCAGGTGCCGGAGGAAGAGAAGTACTTAAATACCGAGAAGGAAATCCGCGCGATGCTGGTCGGATTTTTAGGCGGACGTGCGGCTGAGGAGATCGTTTTTGATACGGTAACGACAGGTGCGTCAAATGATATTGAAAAAGCAACCCGGATCGCGCGTGCGATGGTAACCCAGTACGGTATGTCCAAGAAGTTCGGTCTGATGGGGCTGGAAAGCCAGGAAAATCAGTACCTGAACGGGAGAACTGTCCTGAATTGCAGTGATATGACGGCGGCAGAGATTGACAAGGAAGTCATGCATATTTTGAAGGTTTCTTATGAGGAGGCGAAACGCCTGCTGAGTGAAAACCGCGAGGCGCTTGATAAGATTGCGGCGTTCCTGATTGAGAAAGAGACGATCACCGGTAAAGAATTCATGAAGATTTTCCATGAGGTAAAGGGAATCCCGGAGCTGGAGGAAAAGAAACAGGAAGGCGAGAGCCGGATTGAGATGCCGGAGGCTGCGAAGACAGGCGATGAGGTGCAGCCGGTAAAGACTGCGGAGGAAACGAACGCGGAAAACTCACAGAACCAGCAGAAGCTGGAAGGAAAACCGGCGGATGAAGCACCGGCGGACGAAACACCGGAATCGGCAAAAGCTGTAGCAGCAGAGAGTCCAAATGAGGATGAGATGCGCGGTGGAAGCTCGTTCGACCGGAAATAAAAGTGATGTATAGCATAAAAGAAATATTTATACAGTAAATAGAACGGCTGTATTTCAGCAATGTGAATTCATATATTGAAAAATCGTAACTGTTCAGTAGGTCTGCGCATTTACTGCGCTGACCGTACGAAAACATGGGCTAGCAGGCAAAAATCCCATTGCCGTAGGCAATGGGATTTTTGCGCGTGACTGTGAAGGCACTGAACAGTTACGAAAAATCTATGAGTTCTGTTTTGCTGAGATACAGCCGTTATTTATATAGGATTATATCAATTACTGGTACAGGCGGTTGTGCTCATATACTGGCTCGGAGGTCAGTTCGATGCCGAGACGTTTGAAGGTCTTAATATCAACCTCCGACAGCATGACGGAGGTGTGAACCTGGCAGCCGCGCAGTTTTTCGAGCTGTTCCAGGGCGATCTGTGCGTGTTTGTTGGTAGCGGCGCACATGGACAGCGCGATCAGAACTTCATCGGTGTGGAGACGCGGGTTGCGGCTTCCGAGGTACTCGACTTTCAGCTTCTGGATCGGCTCGATCGCGATCGGGGAGATCAGGTGCTCATCGTGCGGAATATTGCCAAGTACCTTGACAGCATTCAGAAGCAGGGCAGCGGAAGCACCGAGCAGGTTGGTTGTCTTTCCGGTGGCGATGGTTCCGTTCGGAAGTTCGATGGCAGCAGCCGGAGCACCGGTTTCTTCGGCGCGTTTCAGGGCAGCCGGAACAACCTTGCGCATATCGGTGGTCAGTTTTGCCTGCTTCATCAGAAGTTCGATCTTATAAACTTCCTCTTTGCCGACATCCTCTTTGACAACGCGGTTTAATGCCTGATAGTAGCGGCGCAGGATTTCCTGACGGGATGCCTCGCAGCAGGCTTCGTCGTCAATGATGCAGTTTCCTGCCATGTTGACGCCCATATCAGTCGGGGATTTGTACGGGTTCTCGCCGTAGATTCCCTCGAAAATAGCGCTCAGAACCGGGAAAATCTCGATGTCACGGTTGTAGTTGACCGTTGTCACACCATAAGCCTCCAGATGGAACGGATCGATCATGTTGACATCGTTTAAGTCAGCGGTCGCTGCCTCGTATGCCAGGTTGACCGGGTGCTTTAACGGGATATTCCAGATCGGGAAGGTCTCAAATTTGGCATATCCAGCCTTGACGCCGCGTTTGTTCTCGTGGTAGAGCTGGGAAAGGCAGGTTGCCATTTTTCCGCTTCCCGGTCCCGGCGCGGTGACAACAACGAGTGGACGTTTGGTTTCAATGTAATCATTTTTACCATAACCTTCATCGCTGACGATCAGCGGAACATTGCCCGGATAACCGTCGATGGTGTAGTGGCGGTAAACCTTGATGCCCATGGATTCGAGCTTGTGTTTGAAGACATCCGCAGTGTTCTGCCCGGAATAGTGGGTGATTACAACGCTTCCAACATAGAGTCCCTTGTCGGTAAAGGATTGAATCAGACGGAGTACGTCTACGTCGTAAGTAATGCCGAGGTCGGAACGTACTTTGTTTTTCTCGATATCCGCAGCACTGATGACGATGACGATCTCCGCCTGATCCGCTAACTGCAGAAGCATCCGCAGCTTGCTGTCAGGTGCAAAGCCCGGAAGAACCCGGGATGCGTGGTAGTCATCGAACAGTTTTCCGCCAAATTCGAGGTAGAGCTTATCACCGAACTGGTTGATACGCTCACGGATATGTTCCGACTGCATTTTCAGGTATTTGTTGTTGTCAAAACCGATTTTCATCTAATCCTCCGTTCTTAGTTTCGTCCCGCACAGAATACCGGTATCGCGGTGGGGGCAGATGCCGGTTTCCATCTGGTGGGATGAAAATCATATGTTTGTATGGATGATTGCGCCGCCAGGTCACAGTCCATGTCCGGCACAGACTGCCATTCGCAGTTGTTTATGTCGATGCTCTTTGTGTGAAATGAACGCAGCACAGCAGACCGCAAAGAATCACAATTAGTACTATTATCCTACAAAAAAGTCTATTTGAGTAGAGGAAAAATAAAAAAATTTTAAAATCGGAAAAATGACGGATTTGGTTTTCGGAAATGTAATATTTTCTGGCGAAAATTTTTGTGTACAGGCGATGGGGATGGAGAAAAGAAAATCTGGATGTAAATTGATAAAAAACAGAAAAGGGCATACAAAATGTGATATAATGAGCGCAGAAGAAAAGAATGCGGCTGCGAAGCAGACATATTCTTTTCTTGCGCCATTAACGAACGAACAGCCATGCGAAGCAGGGCGGTGGAGCGCGATAGCGCGGGTTCGTGAGTGGACGGGTGAGAATACGTTCTTATGATATAATGAGCGCAAGTGAGCCAGAAAGCTGCTTGCAGATTTAAGGCGAACGGCGAATCGTGATATAATGTGAACACTTAGCGAGATGTTTTAAGGAGGTATCAGCATTCATGCGGGAAATTCCAAAGCCGGGCGAGCGGTACCGGCATTTTAAAAATAAAGAATATCAGATTCTGGCGGTGGCGACCCACTCGGAAACGGGGGAAAAGATGGTTGTCTATCAGGCGCTCTATGGAGAATATGGCGTCTGGGTTAGACCGCTTTCTATGTTTATGGAAGAGGTAGATCGGGTAAAATATCCGGAGGCGGCGCAGAGATACCGGTTTGAGCGGATTGCGGCGGGTCCGTGGGAAAATTCGAAACAGCAGGAAATAAGGACAACCAGAACGACTCATGTCGTAAATGAAGGTGTTCGCCGTTCGAAAATGTCTGACGCAGCCACTCATTCCTGGGACATACCGCAGGAGGAACCGGAGCTGCATCCGCTTGTGGCAGAATTTCTGGATCAGGAAACGACCGAGGGCAGGCTGGAAGTGCTCCAGAGAATGAGCGGCAAGGTGGACAAGCGGGATCTCGACAGTCTCTGCTTCTGTCTGGATATGAATCCGGTCGGTGGAAGCGTGGAGGAAGAGCTGGACGCGATCCGTCAGTGCATCCGGATGCAGCAGAGGTACGATGCACCGCGCCTGCGGTATGGAAAGTGAGCGGCTGTCTGGCAGAAGAGTCTGGGTAACTGTTCACGGGTAGGCACTTTTGGAACCGAAAGTGCCGTAAGAAAACGTGGTGGCAGCAGATTACAAAACAGGATGGTTTGAGATGTTTCAAATAGAAGAAGAACTGAAAAAACTGCCGGGGCAGCCGGGTGTTTATATTATGCACGATGCGAAGGACGCGATCATCTATGTCGGCAAGGCGATCAGCCTGAAAAACCGAGTCCGTCAATATTTCCAGAGCAGCCGGGATAAGACGGCGAAGATCAAGCAGATGGTCTCGAAGATAGCACGTTTTGAGTATATCGTGACGGATTCGGAGCTGGAAGCGCTGGTGCTGGAGTGCAACCTGATCAAAGAGCACCGCCCACGCTACAATACGATGCTCAAGGATGACAAGACGTACCCGTACATCAAGGTGACGGCTTCGGAGGAGTACCCGCGGATCTTGTTTTCACGCCAGATGAAAAAGGATAAAAATAAGTATTTTGGTCCTTTTACGAGCGCGGGAGCAGTCAAAGACACAATCGAGCTGATTCGGAAGATATACCGGATCCGGGCGTGCAGCCGGAAGCTGCCGCAGGATATGGGAAAGGACCGTCCGTGCCTCTATTACCATATTCACCAGTGCGACGCGCCATGTCAGGGGTATATTTCACAGGCAGATTATCAGAAATCGGTGAAGCAGGCGGTCGGTTTTTTAAATGGACAGTATGAGCCGGTCATGAAATATCTGGAAGAAAAGATGAGGACGGCGTCCGAGACGATGGAGTTTGAGAAGGCGATTGAGTACCGGGATCTGCTTGAAAGTGTCAGAAAGGTGGCGCAGAAGCAGAAGATTACGAGCCAGAGCATGGAAGATCGGGATATTATCGCGATGGCGAAGGATGAGCGCGATGCGGTTGTGCAGGTGTTTTTCGTGCGCGATGGCAAGCTTATTGGGCGGGAACATTTCCATATGAATCTGACCGGCTCGGAGAGCAAGGCAGAAATTTTAAACAGCTTCGTCAAACAGTTTTACGCGGGAACGCCGTTTGTGCCGCATGAGATCTGGGTGCAGGAGGAGTTAGAGGACGCGGAGGTTATCGCCAGCTTCCTGACGGCGCGCCGGGGACAGAAGGTGCGCTTTGTCGTGCCAAAGATGGGCGAGAAAGAGCGGCTGGTCGAGCTGGCGGAGAAGAATGCGAAGATGGTGCTCTCCCAGGATAAGGAGAAGATCAAGCGCGAGGAACTTCGGACGATCGGGGCGATGAACCAGATTGGATCGTGGATCGGACTTTCGGGAATCAAGCGGGTAGAAGCCTACGATATTTCCAATATCAGCGGTTTTGAGTCGGTCGGTTCGATGATTGTCTACGAAAATGGACGTCCGAAACGCAATGATTACCGCAAATTTCGCATCCGGACGGTGCAGGGACCGAACGATTACGCTTCAATGCGCGAGGTGCTGCTGCGGCGGTTTTCCCATGGCCTGGAGGAGACGAAGAAACTGCAAGCCGAGGGCGGCGATCTGGCGATGGGAAGTTTTACGCGTTTTCCAGATCTGCTGATGATGGATGGCGGACGCGGACAGGTTAATATCGCGCTGGAGGTATTAAGAGAGCTTCAGCTGGAAATCCCGGTCTGTGGCATGGTAAAGGATGATAACCACCGGACGAGGGGATTGTATTATCAGAATGTGGAAATTCCAATCGATCGCCATTCGGAAGGATTTCAGCTGATCACCCGGATTCAGGACGAGGCGCACCGGTTCGCGATCGAGTACCACCGGAGTCTCCGGGGCAAGGAGCAGGTGCGCTCCGTGCTGGATGATATCAAGGGCATCGGACCAGCGCGCCGTAAGTCTCTGATGCGGACGTTCAAGACGATCGAAGCAGTCCGGGAGGCGAGCGTGGAGGAGCTGGAAGCTGCGCCACAGATGAACCGGGCAGCTGCCGAGGCAGTCTATATATTTTTCCGTGATGACAAGCAGGGGAAGATGTGATAGGATGTAGACAATAGTAAAAATAAAAGGAGACAAAAGTATGGGTGGAGTGACGATAACAGAACTGATCGATAAGATGGGGCTTCGCAATATGACGCCGGAGCTGGAGACGGACAATGTTATGCTGGTGCATGCGGATGTGAACCGTCCGGCATTGCAGCTGACTGGATTTTTCGACCATTTTGACAAGGACCGTGTGCAGATCATCGGTTATGTGGAAAATGCGTACATCTCGACCCTGACTCCGCAGCGCCGCCGGGAAATGTTTGACAAACTGCTGTCTTCGGGTATACCATGTCTGGTATATAGCCGCGGCATGGCACCGGAGGAGGAAGTGCTGGAGCTGTGTAACCATTATGGGGTTCCGTGCATGGTATCGGAGAAGACGACTTCGGATCTGATGGCGGAGATCATCCGCTGGCTGAACGTCAAGATGGCGCCGATGATCAGCATTCACGGCGTACTGGTCGATGTATTTGGCGAGGGTGTCCTGATTATGGGCGAGAGCGGTATCGGCAAGAGTGAGGCAGCGCTGGAACTGATTAAGCGCGGTCACCGTCTCGTCAGCGATGATGTGGTCGAGATCCGCCGCGTCAGCGATGAAACCCTGATCGGTTCGGCACCGGATATTACCCGTCATTTCATCGAGCTTCGCGGTATCGGCATTATCGATGTCAAGACGCTGTTCGGTGTAGAGAGCGTAAAGGATACACAGTCGATTGACATGGTAATCAAGCTGGAAGAGTGGGATAAGGACAAGGAGTATGACCGCCTTGGCATGGAAGATCAGTATACCGAGTTCCTTGGCAACAAGATTGTATGCCATTCAATTCCGATCCGTCCGGGACGTAACCTGGCAATCATCGTAGAGTCGGCGGCAGTCAACTATCGTACCAAGAAGATGGGATATAATGCGGCGAAAGAACTGTACAAGCGGGTACAGGCGAACCTGGCAAGAAGAGATTAATGGAACGATTCACGCAGTCTGATTCGTGTGATTTAGTGCGGAAATCCCGACTTGCAAGGGATGGAGCCGTTATGAAATGAATAAAGGAAAATAGATATGTCTAATTTTTATCAGAAACTTTGTGATGCCATCGGCGCTGCTTCCGTGCGGGAGCAGGAGCCGATGAGCGCACATACGACCTTTCGGGCTGGTGGACCAGCCCGCTATTTTGTGACCCCGGAGGGCGAAAAAGAGCTGGCGGCAGTGCTGGCGGCGTGCCGGGAGGCAGAGAAAGCGTATTACATATTAGGAAATGGAAGCAATCTGCTTGTCAGTGATGCGGGCTATCCGGGCGTGATGATCCTTCTGGGAAGCCAGTTTACAGAGGTGGTCTGTCCGGAGGGAGAACCGGGCGTCTATGAGCTGGGCGCCGGTGTGCTGCTTTCGCGTGCCGCCAGGGAGGCGCAGAAAGATGGAATGACCGGATTTGAGTTTGCAGCCGGGATTCCTGGAACCGTGGGCGGCGCGGCGGTCATGAATGCGGGCGCTTACGGCGGAGAATTAAAGGATGTGCTGGAATCTGTGCGCGTGATGACGCCGGACGGCGAGGTAAAAGAGCTTAAAACGGAAGAACTGGATCTGGGTTACCGCCACAGCTGTATCCCGGAGCGCGGATATATCGTTTTATCGGCGCGGATCCGTCTGGAGAAAGGTGATCCGGAAGCGATCCGGGTGCGGATGGATGAACTGGCAGCCAAACGGCGGGAAAAACAGCCGCTGGAATATCCGAGTGCCGGAAGCACCTTTAAGCGCCCTGAGGGCTATTTCGCTGGAAAATTGATCGAAGATGCCGGACTTCGCGGCTATCAGGAGGGCGGCGCACAGGTGTCGGAGAAACACTGTGGTTTCGTTATCAACCGCGACCATGCGACGGCTTCGGACATCGCGGGGTTGTGTGGGACGGTGCAGAAGCGCGTGTATGAGCAGTTTGGGGTGAAACTGGAGACGGAAGTAAAGATGCTGGGCTTTTAAGATATTAAGATATATAGAGTATGGAAAAGGGAGGAACAATATGCGGCTTGTGATCGTAACCGGTATGTCGGGAGCCGGAAAGACGGCGGCACTGAAAATGCTGGAGGACATGGGATTTTACTGTGTTGACAATCTCCCGATCCCGCTGGTGGGAAAATTTGCGGAGCTGGTGCAGAGCAGCAGCGGGGAGGTAAGCTGTGCAGCGTTGGGAATCGATGTTCGCAGCGGCGACGAGCTGGCACAGCTGGAGGGAACACTGAATGATTGGAATAACATCCAGTTTCCGTATGAGATCCTGTTTCTGGATGCCAGCGATGAGGTGCTGATCAAGCGATATAAGGAAACGCGCCGTTCCCATCCGCTGGCAGGAAAAGAGCGGCTGGACCGCGGTATTGCGAAAGAGCGCCTGAAACTCGATTTCCTGAAAAAGCGGGCGGACTATATTCTGGACACCAGCACGCTTCTGACGCGAGAGCTCAAGGCGGAACTGGAACGGATTTTCATGGGGCGCGAGCGCTTTTCCAGCCTCTTTGTGACGATCTTAAGCTTTGGCTTTAAATATGGGATTCCGTCGGACGCGGATCTCGTGTTTGACGTCCGTTTTCTGCCGAATCCTTATTATGATGAGAATTTAAGAAGCCATACTGGCAATGAGAAGGCGGTGCAGGACTTTGTGCGCCGCGGCGGGACGGCAGACGTATTTTTGGATAAACTCTATGACATGATTGACTTCCTGTTTCCGTACTATGTAAAAGAAGGGAAGAATCAGCTTGTCATAGCCGTAGGATGTACCGGTGGAAAGCACCGTTCAGTTACGGTGGCGAACCGGCTCTATGAGCGCCTCAAGGAGCACTCGGAAATAGGGCTTAAACTGGAACATCGGGACATAGAGATGGATAACCGGACAAAAGGGTAAACGGAGGTAGAGGACTTTGTCATTTTCAGCCCGGGTAAAGGAAGAGCTGTCGCATCAGCTGAGCAAGGCGAGGCACTGCCAGATTGCAGAGCTGGCGGCGATTTTGAGCCTTTGCGGCAAGATTCATATTGATGAAGAGGATCATTTCAGCATACGGATCCACACGGAAAACGTAGCGGTTGCACGAAAATACTTTACATTATTGAAAAATACATTTAATATTAAGGCGGACATTTCGATCCGGCGCAATGCATTTTTAAAAAAGAGCCGTTCTTATACGCTTCTGGTGCGCGATCACGAAAATGCACTCCGGGTGCTGGAGGCGGTCAAGATGGTGGATGCGCAGGGAAATGTCGGGGAAAACCTTTCGGTGGTGCGGAATCTGGTGATTCAGAATGCGTGCTGCAAGAAGGCATTTATCCGGGGCGCTTTTCTGGCAGCCGGATCCTTAAGCGATCCGGAGAAATTTTACCATTTTGAGATCGTATGCGCGTCGCTTGAAAAGGCGGTGCAGCTTCAGAATGTGATTCTGACATTCGACATCGATGCGAAAATAGTTGTCAGAAAGAAGTATTATGTGGTATATATAAAAGAAGGCAGTCAGATTGTGGAACTTCTGGGGCTGATGGAAGCGCATGTGGCATTGATGGAGCTGGAAAATATCCGGATCCTGAAAGAAATGCGAAACAGCGTCAACCGTCAGGTCAACTGCGAGACTGCCAATATCAATAAGACTGTTTCGGCGGCAGTCAAGCAGCTTGCGGATATCACATACATCCGTGATACGGTCGGGCTGGATTACTTGCCGGAGCTTCTTTCAGAGGTAGCACAGGTTCGTCTGGAGATGCCGGATGCAACCTTGAAGGAATTGGGGGAGAATCTGAGCCATCCAGTTGGAAAATCGGGAGTCAATCACAGGCTCAGAAAGATAAGTGCAGTAGCTGAAAGTCTCCGCGAAGAGCGGGGCGAGTAAAGTTAGGTTATTGTTCACAGGCAGGAATTTCCCGGATGGAAAATTCCGTGCGATACAGTAGTGGCAGCGGATTTTGCCGTTTTTTTCGAGCGGGGCTCGATGAGGAGGATATTATGACAAGTAAGGAAATCAGAATTGGTTTGAGTTCAGGTCTGGAGGCACGTCCTGCGGCGATGCTGGTGCAGGTGGCAAGCCAGTATGAGAGCAGCATCTATGTGGAAAGTGAAGAAAAACGCGTCAATGCAAAGAGCATCATGGGCATGATGACGCTGGGACTGGCAGAGGGCGCGCACGTAAAGGTAACGGCTGATGGCAGCGACGAGGAGAGTGCGATCGAGGGAATTGAGAAATATCTGAGCAATCAGTAGAAATCCAGATTTCTGACCGTTTTTCGGAAAGAGACAGGGGACGTAACAGTTACACAAAACAAGAGCTTTGATAGACGAGGGGGTGTCGTTTCGCGGGAAATGGCAGTCCCTTAAAAGATCTGAATGGGAGGAAAAAGGTGGCATTTACACATCTGCATGTGCATACAGAGTACAGTCTGCTTGACGCATCGAGTAAAATAAAAGAACTGACCGCCCGGGCGAAGGAACTGGGGATGGACAGTCTGGCGATTACCGACCACGGCGTCATGTACGGCGTGATCGATTTTACCGGGCAGCCAGAGAAAATGGGATCAAGCCGATCATCGGCTGTGAGATCTATGTGGCGCCCGGATCGCGTTTTGACCGGGAGGCGGGAAGCGGCGAGGATCGCTATTATCATATGATTCTGCTGGCGGAAAATAATACCGGCTATCAGAATCTGATGAAGATCGTCTCCAAGGGTTTTGTCGAGGGATTTTATTATAAACCGCGTGTGGATGACGAGGTGCTGAGAACCTACCATGAAGGCATTATTGCACTCAGCGCGTGTCTGGCGGGCGAGATCCCGAGGTATTTGTCGAGAGGCATG
The DNA here is from genome assembly GCF_003477445.1 of Clostridium sp. AF50-3. Taxonomy (NCBI): domain Bacteria; kingdom Bacillati; phylum Bacillota; class Clostridia; order Eubacteriales; family Clostridiaceae; genus Clostridium; species Clostridium sp. AF50-3. The sequence continues at coordinate 226,923 of NZ_QUDH01000006.1, forward strand.
TATGAGGAAGCGTGCAAGTCGGCGCAGAAATACCGCGATATCTTTGGACCGGACAATTTCTTTCTGGAATTGCAGGATCACGGCATCCCGGCGCAGCGGACGGTCAACCAGGGCTTGATGCGGATGAGCCAGGAACTGCAGATTCCGCTGGTGGCGACGAACGACTGCCACTATATTTATAAAGAAGATGTGGAATCGCACGATATTTTGCTCTGTATCCAGACGGGCAAAAAAGTCACGGACGAGAACCGGATGCGCTATGAGGGCGGGCAGTTCTATGTCAAATCCGAGGAGGAGATGCGTGCGCTGTTTCCGTATGCACAGGAAGCACTTGACAACACGCACAAGATCGCCGAGAGGTGCAATGTCGAGATCGAGTTTGGCGTGACGAAGCTGCCGCAGTATGATGTCCCGGACGGATATACGTCCTGGGAATATCTGCAGAAGCTCTGCGGGGAGGGCTTTCACAAGCGCTACCCGAACGACGATGGGACGCTGCGGGAGCGCCTGAGGTATGAGCTGGACGTTATCCATTCGATGGGATATGTCGATTATTTTCTGATTGTGTGGGATTTTATCCATTTTGCAAAATCAAACGGTATCATGGTCGGTCCGGGACGTGGTTCGGCGGCGGGCAGTATCGTCGCGTACAGTCTGGAGATCACGGACATCGACCCGATCCGCTATCAGCTGATTTTCGAGCGTTTCCTGAACCCGGAACGAGTTTCCATGCCTGATATCGACGTCGATTTCTGTTTCGAACGGCGTCAGGAGGTTATCGACTATGTCGTGCGGAAATACGGAAAAGACCGCGTCGTGCAGATTGTTACCTCGGTACGTTGGCGGCAAAGGGTGTCGTCCGCGACGTGGGGCGCGCGCTCGATATGCCGTATGCACAGTGTGATGCGATCGCAAAAATGATTCCGGGTGATCTCGGCATGACGCTAGACAAGGCGCTCAAAGCCAGTCCGGATCTGCGTGAGGCGTATGAGTCGGATGATTCGGTCAAATATCTGATCGACATGAGTAAACGTCTGGAGGGGCTGCCGAGACATACCTCCATGCATGCGGCGGGGGTTGTCATCAGCCGTGCGGCGGTCGATGAGTATGTGCCGTTGTCCAGGGCATCTGACGGTTCGATCACGACCCAGTTTACGATGACGACGCTGGAAGAGCTGGGACTTCTGAAAATGGATTTCCTGGGTCTTAGAACCCTGACGGTTATCCAGAATGCGGTTCGCCTGGTGGAGAAAACGACCGGAAAACCGCTTGATATAGATAAGATCGATTACAACGATAAAAAGGTGCTGGATTCGATTGGAACCGGCAAAAATGACGGTGTGTTCCAGCTGGAGAGTTCCGGCATGAAAGGATTCATGAAAGAGTTAAAGCCGGAAAACCTGGAGGATCTGATCGCCGGTATTTCCCTGTATCGTCCGGGTCCGATGGATTTCATTCCACGTTATCTGACAGGCAAAAATGACAAGGCTTCGATTGTCTATGAGTGCCCGCAGTTAGAACCGATTCTGGCGCCGACCTATGGCTGTATCGTCTATCAGGAGCAGGTTATGCAGATCGTGCGCGATCTGGCTGGCTATACCTGGGGACGAAGCGACCTGGTGCGCCGTGCGATGGCAAAGAAAAAAGCGGCAGTCATGGAGAAAGAACGCCAGAATTTCGTCTACGGCAATGCACAAGAGGGCGTAAAGGGCTGTATTGCGAATGGGATCGACGAGAAGACGGCGAACCATATTTACGATGAGATGATCGATTTCGCGAAATACGCCTTCAACAAGTCGCACGCGGCGGCATACGCGGTTGTCTCCTACCAGACAGCATATCTGAAATATTACCATCCGGTCGAATTCATGGCGGCGCTGATGACCTCGGTCAAGGATAATGTTACGAAGGTATCGGAATATATCATGAGCTGCCGTCAGATGGGGATGAAGATCATGCCGCCGGATATCAATGAGGGCGAGGGCGGCTTCTCCGTTTCGGACGGTGCGATCCGCTATGGTTTATCGGCGATCAAGAGTATCGGTCAGTCGGTGGTGGATGAGATCGTGCGGGAGCGGACCGAACATGGAAAATTCCGATCGCTGGAAGATTTCATTGACCGGATGTCGGGCAGGGAGGTCAATAAGCGCACATTGGAAAGCTTTATCAAATCCGGTGCGATGGACGGGCTGCCGGGAACCCGCAAGCAGAAATGTATGGTCTGCGGTTCGATGGTCGATCAGAAGAATAAAGAGAAGAAAAATACGATGGAAGGGCAGATGTCACTCTTTGATTTTGCAGCGGAAGAGGACAAGAAGAGTTTTCAGATCACATTTCCGAATGTCGGAGAGTATTCGAGGGAAGAATATCTGGCATACGAGAAAGAAATGCTGGGCGTCTACGTCAGCGGGCATCCGCTGGAGGAATATATCGGCACCTGGGAGAAAAATGTGACGGCGAAGAGCTCCGATTTTGTTGTGGATGAGGAGACAGGTTCGGCGGTGATTCACGACGGCGCGTATGTGACGATCGGCGGAATGATCACCGAGAAAACGGTTAAGACGACCCGGAATAACAAAATGATGGCGTTCCTGACGGTGGAAGATCTGGCGGGAAGTGTGGAAGTGCTGGTATTCCCGAAGGATTATGAAAAACGGCGCGATATGCTGATCAAGGATGAAAAAGTCTTTATCCGCGGGCGCGCATCGGTCGGCGATGAGCCGGTCGGAAAACTGATCTGCGAGCAGATTATCCCATTTTCGCAGGTGCCGCGCGAGCTGTGGATTCAGTATGCGGACAAGGATGCGTATCTGGCGGGAGAGAAAGAACTTCTCGACCTCCTGAAAACAAGTGATGGAAATGACACCGTGATCATTTACCTGGGACGTGAGCGCGCGAAAAAGGTTCTGCCGCGCAACTGGAATGTGCGGGCAGGCGAGGCGCTGGTGACGACGCTCAGCGAGATGCTGGGAGAGAAGAACGTCAAGGTGGTGGAGAAGCCGCTGGGGAAGATTTCTTCATAAGTGTTAAAATTTGCATTGGACATTAGAAGCTTTGGTAACTGGGCATGTATGTGTGAACAGTAACACGCTTTGGCGACATGTTAAAAAAATATCATAAAAAATCTTGAAATGACCTATAAAATGAATTACAATAAAATTGTTTGAAAATTGTGGTAGCACGCAGTGCAGAACAATTTGGTATCAGAAGGGTCAAAAGATTCGAAAATAAAACGGCTGGTTCACGGTTGGGGATGTGAAGCGGAAAGCCTTAGGACGGAGGAATAAGCGATGGCAAAAGAGGTTAAAACGATTGGTGTACTGACAAGCGGCGGCGATGCGCCGGGTATGAATGCAGCGATCCGTGCGGTGGTCCGGACTGCGATCAACAAGGGCATGAAGGTAAAAGGTATCATGCGTGGTTACGCTGGACTTTTGCAGGAAGAGATTGTGGACATGGACGGAACCAGCGTGGCAGATACGATTGGCCGTGGCGGTACGATCTTATACACAGCCCGCTGTCCGGAATTTATGACCGAGGAAGGTCAGAAGCGCGGTGCAGAAATCTGCCGCAAGCACAACATTGACGGTCTGGTCGTCATCGGCGGCGATGGTTCCTACCGCGGCGCCGGAAAGTTATCCGCGCTGGGAATCAATACGGTAGGTCTTCCGGGCACGATCGATCTGGATATTGCCTGCACCGATTATACGATCGGGTTTGATACCGCGATCAACACGGCGATGGAGGCGATCGATAAGGTAAGAGATACTTCCACCTCCCATGAGCGCTGCAGTATCATCGAGGTTATGGGACGCCACGCGGGATATATCGCCCTGTGGTGCGGTATTGCTAACGGCGCCGAGGATATTCTGCTTCCGGAGCGGTACGATGGCAATGAGCAGATGCTGATCAACCGCATCATCGATAACCGGAAACGCGGCAAGAGACATCATATTATCATTAATGCCGAGGGCATCGGACATTCCGCGTCGATGGCGAAGCGAATCGAGGCGGCAACCGGCATCGAGACACGTGCGACGATCCTTGGTTATATGCAGCGAGGCGGCGCGCGACCTGTAAAGACCGCGTCTATGCGTCCATCATGGGCGCCAAGGCGGTGGAGCTGCTGGAAAAAGGAAAGACCAACCGCGTGGTAGCGTATAAGCACGGCGAGTTTCTGGATTTTGATATTCAGGAGGCGCTGAATATGAAGAAGGATATTCCGGAAGATCAGTATGAGATTAGTAAGCTGCTGATTCGTTAAGGAATTTGATGGCTGCTTGTGAGATGGGCTGGCATATGAACGGAGAACAGGCTTCTCAGGGATAAAGGGAGAGCCTGCTCTCCGTTCGTGCGTCAGCCCTGTTTGTGGGCAATGGAAAATGAAACAGATGGAGGTGCAAGAAAATGGCAGAAATGCAGAATCCCAATACAGATGGGGACTCCACCGTACTCTGCGGTGCGAATTCGTATGTGGAAAAATATTATCTGAATGAGCAGTTTTCGGGGCTGCCGGAGTCAATTAAGCAGGAATTGCAGATCATGTGTGTTATGTACACAGAGGACATCGGCGGTATTATTTTGCTGGAGTTTATGCCGGATGGCAGACTGCAGTTTAAGGTTGAGGCGGAGGAGAATGATTACCTCTTTGACGAGATCGGAAGCGCGCTTAAAATCAAGCAGTATCAGGCGGAGAAGCGTGAGCTGCTGGAATCGCTGGAGCTGTATTATAAGGTGAAGGTGCTGGGAATCCCGGCGGACGAACTGTTAGACGACGAGCAGATGGAACGGTATTAGGAAGATTAGAAATAAAATGAAGATTGGAAACGTAGAATTAAAAAATGCAATCGCCCTTGCGCCGATGGCAGGTGTGACGGATCTGCCGTTCCGTCTGCTCTGTAAGGAGCAGGGATGTGGTTTGATGTACACGGAGATGGTCAGCGCGAAGGCGCTTCTTTATAAGAATCGCAATACAAAGCCGTTATTAGAGACGCGGCCGGAAGAAGAGCCGGTTGCGGTGCAGCTGTTTGGCTCAGATCCGGAGATCATGAGCGAGATGGCGCTGCAGCTGGAGGAAGGACCGTATGCCATCATCGACGTCAACATGGGTTGTCCGGTGCCAAAGATTGTCAATAACGGCGAAGGTTCGGCACTGATGAAGGATCCGAAGCTGGCAGAGCAGATTTTGACGGCGATGGTAAAGAAACTTCATAAACCGGTTACGGTCAAATTCCGCAAGGGATTTAATGATTCGAATATCAATGCGGTTGAGTTTGCGAAGATGGCAGAGAGCTGCGGCGTGGCGGCGGTAGCCGTGCATGGACGGACGAGAGAGCAGTATTATTCCGGAAAGGCGGACTGGGACATCATCCGTCAGGTCAAAGAGGCGGTTTCAATCCCGGTCTGGGGAAACGGTGATGTATTTACACCGGAAGATGCCAAGAGAATGAAGGAAGAAACCGGCTGCGACGGCATCATGGTGGCGCGCGGCGCGAAAGGAAATCCATGGCTGTTTAAACGGATTCTCCACTATCTGGAAACCGGAGAACTTCTGCCGCCGCCGACTGCGGAGGAAGTAAAGAGGATGATTGTCCGCCATGGGACGCTTCAGACGGAATTTCGCGGCGAGGAGATCGCAATGCGGGAGATGCGTAAGCACGTGGCATGGTATACGGCAGGATTTCCACATTCGTCGGCGCTTCGCAATGATATAAACCAGGTGGAGACGCTGGAGGAGCTGGAACGGCTGGTGGATGAGAGAATTTAAGAGAAGGATGAATGTGTGGAATCAAAACGATGGTTGTGTTACATGGATGGACGAAATCGAAAGGCACAGAAAAAGCACGAAAATGTAGGATTTTCCCTTGTTTTTAAAGCCATTATGGCACTTTGTGATTCTTGACATTACACCAAGAATCATGTATAATAGTGCGATGCAATTATTAGGGGATTCAATGATGAATCGATAGAAGGAAGGATAGCTGTCATGGCAGAAAAGAAGAACATTTTAACTTACACAGGATTGAAAAAGTATGAAGATGAACTTCATGATCTGAAAGTAAATAAACGCCAGGAGATCGCACAGAAGATCAAAGAGGCGAGAGAGCAGGGCGACCTGTCTGAGAACGCTGAGTATGATGCAGCAAAAGATGAACAGAGAGACATCGAGGCAAGAATCGTAGACCTTGAGAAACTGTTGAAAAACGCAGAGGTTGTTGTTGAGGATGAGATCGATCTGGATAAGATCAGCATCGGATGTCAGGTAAAGGTACTGGATGTCGAAGAGGATGAAGAGATGGAATTTAAGATCGTAGGTTCCACCGAGGCAAACAGCTTAGATGGTAAGATCTCCAACGAGTCTCCGGTTGGTCGTGCCCTGCTTGGCAAGAAAGCTGGCGAGACCGTAGACGTAGAGACACAGGCGGGCGTTATCCAGTACAAGATCCTGGACATCCAGCGAGTATCATAAAGAGACGAAGGAGTGAAAGAGAAAGTGGCAGAGCAGAATCAGCAGAATAAGAACGAGGAGAAGGACTTAAATCAGTTATTAAAGGTGCGCCGCGAGAAACTGAAAGACCTTCAGGACAACGGAAAGGATCCGTTCCAGATTACAAAATTTGATGTAACTGCACACAGCAGCGAGATCAAGGATAACTTTGAGCAGATGGATGGCAAAGAGGTTACGATCGCAGGACGTATGATGTCCAAACGTGTGATGGGTAAGGCATCTTTCTGCAATGTGCAGGATTTAAAGGGCAATATCCAGTCTTATGTTGCCAGAGACAGCGTAGGCGAAGAGGCTTATAGAGATTTCAAGAAGATGGATATCGGTGATATTGTCGGAATCAAAGGTACCGTATTCCGCACCAAGATGGGAGAGATCTCCGTTCACGCAGAGTCCATCGTACTGCTGTCCAAGAGTCTGCAGATTCTGCCGGAGAAATTTCACGGACTGACCAACACGGATATCCGTTATCGTCAGAGATATGTGGATCTCATCATGAATCCGGAAGTAAAAGACACCTTTGTAAAACGTTCTCAGATCCTCAAGGAGATCCGCAATTTCCTGGATGGACGCGGATTTATGGAAGTGGAGACCCCGATGTTGGTAGCTAATGCCGGCGGTGCGGCTGCACGTCCGTTTGAGACCCATTATAATGCTCTGGATGAAGATGTAAAACTGCGTATTTCTCTGGAACTCTACTTAAAGAGACTGATCGTAGGCGGCTTAGAGCGTGTTTACGAGATTGGTCGTGTATTCCGTAACGAGGGTGTTGATACCCGTCACAACCCGGAATTTACCCTGATGGAGCTGTATCAGGCATACACCGACTATGAGGGCATGATGGAACTGACCGAGAGTATGTTCCGCTACCTGGCTGAGAAAGTCTGCGGAAGCTCTGTCATCAGCTATAACGGCACTGTGATTGATATGTCCAAGCCGTTCGAGCGCATCACCATGATCGATGCAGTTAAGAAATACTCCGGCGTTGATTTCAACACTGTTAAAACTGACGAGGAAGCAAAGGCAATCGCAAGAGAGCACAATGTTGTATTTGAGGAGCGCCATAAGAAGGGTGATATCATCAATCTGTTCTTCGAGGAGTTCTGCGAGGAGAAGATGATTCAGCCGACCTTCGTTATGGATCACCCGGTTGAGGTATCTCCGCTGACCAAAAGAAAACCGTCCAATCCGGAGCTGGTTGAGCGCTTCGAGATGTATATCTACGGCCGCGAGATGTGTAACGCATACTCTGAGTTAAATGATCCGATCGATCAGAGAGAACGTTTCAAAGCACAGGAAGAGGCTTTTGCTGCTGGCGATGAGGAAGCAAATCATACGGATGAAGACTTCCTGAACGCACTGGAGATCGGTATGCCGCCGACAGGTGGTATCGGATACGGTATCGACCGTCTGGTTATGCTGCTGACCGATTCCCAGGCAATCCGTGACGTACTGCTGTTCCCGACAATGAAGTCTTAGACGCTAAGAAGGGCGAAGGGAAGGCTGAAAAGGCAGTAGAAAATGCTGCTGTGGCAGAGGAAAAGGTTGCAGAAAAGATTGATTTCTCCAACGTAAAAATCGAACCATTGTTTGAAGAAATGATTGATTTCGATACCTTTGCAAAGGCTGATTTCCGTGCAGTAAAGATTCTGGAATGTGAAGCAGTACCGAAGTCAAAGAAGCTTTTAAAGTTCACTCTGGATGACGGAACAGACCGGAAACGCACGATTTTAAGCGGTATTCACGAGTATTACGAGCCAGAAGATCTGATTGGCAAGACAGCGATTGCAATCGTAAATTTGCCTCCGAGAAAGATGATGGGCATTGATTCCGAGGGTATGCTGATTTCAGCAGTACACGAGGAAGATGGACATGAGGGATTAAATCTTCTCATGGTGAATGACCGGATTCCGGCAGGTGCGAAGTTGTACTAAGAATCAGAAAATCCATAGACTTTTATGAGTTTATCGAGTGTTTGACATCAAATTGACATCAAATTTGTGTCATTCGGTGGACTAATATGGACTGAAAAGGGATGTTTTAGAAATCAGAACCTTTCAAAACTTAATAGTTGAATGCTATTAAAAGGACATTTTCCAATAAAACGGAGAGTGTCCTTTTTCTGTTGTTATGGTCAAAACAAAATCAAAATAACACAAGGAGGGTTCTATTATGACAAGTACAGCGTTAGGAGCAGAAACCAAAAAGGAAGAAAAGATTATTTTTATCAGCGATGCACATGAGAAATTCTACTACGAGAAGTTAAAGGAAGTCCGGTATCAGGATGTTTACCACAAGGCACTCTGCTATTGTCTTGGGATCAGCGATGATACCAGAAGAAATGTTTACAGAATTTATGATTTCAAAACAGGATGCGTAATAACAGAGTGTTTACACGAAGGCTGGCAGACCAGTGGAAGTGTGAGAGTGATCAGAATGGCATTCAATCTGTATTGCAATGGAACACCAAGTGTTTCCGATTATGAAGATGCAGAAGAACAGGTGGACGAGTGCAGGCAGTACACGGTGGAGGAAATATTCTGCTGTGCTTATGCACCATATTTCTGGCAGGCAATTCAGATTCGGTATCCGGAATATGCCACATACAACCATAAGCTGTATGCCTTATTGGGAGGAACAGACTAATGTTAAAAGTCAGATTGATGGGAACAAAGAATGATATTAAGTGGTTCGGAAAGATTTTGCAGAGGAATCCGAAAGTGGAAGTAACGGAGTTTCCGAGATGTATCCGAATAAGGGAACGAAGAAATTTTACAGGGCGTATGTAGAAGTAAAGAAAAGAAACGTAGCAGAAAAATAGCAGAAAACAAAGGAGAATCTATCATGTGTAAAATAATCGCAATCGCAAACCAAAAAGGTGGTGTGGGCAAGACCACCACAACCAGTAATTTAGGCATAGGATTGGCAAAACAGGGCAAGAAAGTCCTGCTGATTGATGCCGATGCACAGGGCAGTCTGACAGACAGTCTTGGCTTCACAGAGCCGGACAAGCTAGAGGAAACACTTGCAACAGCACTTGGCAATATCATCAATGATGAAGATATGGAAGCGGATTATGGTATCCTGAAACACAAAGAGGGAATTGACCTGATGCCGGGAAACATTGAGCTTTCCGGTCTGGAAGTATCACTTGTAAATGTGATGAGCAGAGAGCTTGTGATGCGTTCCTACATAGAGCTGGTAAAGGATAATTATGATTATATTCTGATTGACTGTATGCCCTCTCTCGGCATGATTACTATAAACGCTTTTGCCTGTGCGGACAGTATTCTGATTCCAGTGCAGGCGGCATATCTTCCGGCAAAAGGGTTGCAGCAGCTTATTAAGACCATAGGAAAGGTCAGGAGACAGATTAACCCGAAGCTGATGATTGAGGGGATTCTGCTGACAATGGTGGATGCTCGAACCAATTATGCAAAGGACATTACTGCATTACTGGTGGAGAATTACGGTAGCAAGGTGCGGATATTTGAAAACAGTATTCCCATTTCCGTCCGTGCGGCAGAGATTTCCGCAGAGGGTGTCAGTATCTACGAACATGATCCGAAAGGCAAAGTAGCCGCTGCTTATCAGTCTTTGACGGAGGAGGTGCTTGGGAATGAGTAAAGCAGGAAGTGCCGCAAAGGTAAAATTAAGCAGTTATGATGATTTATTTGGAAATGCAGAAGAAAAGACAGGGAGCGAAGAGCAGATTATCAGAGCCAAGCTCACGGATTTGCATGAGTTTAGAAATCATCCGTTCCGTGTACTGGACGATGAAAAAATGGAAGAAACAACGGAAAGCATCAGTAAGTATGGGGTGCTCGTACCGGGAATTGCAAGACCGAGGGCAGAGGGTGGCTATGAAATCATAGCCGGACACCGCAGAAAACGAGGTTCAGAACGGGCAGGAAAAGAGGATATGCCTGTGATAGTCCGCAATTATACAGACGATGAAGCTACGATTATCATGGTGGATTCCAACATTCAGCGTGAGGACATTCTGCCAAGTGAGAAGGCGAAAGCTTATGCCATGAAATACGAGGCTATGAAGCATCAGGGCAGAAAAGGAAACGGAAATACGCTTGACGAGGTAGGAGAAGCTGCCGGAGAAAGCGGAAAGACGGTGCAACGGTATATCTGGCTTGCAAGGCTGTCCGATGAGCTGCTAGAGTTGGTTGACAGAAAGAAAATCGGTCTGGTACAGGGTGTTGACATTTCCTTTCTGTCGGAAGATGCACAACAGTGGGTGCTGGTAATCCTTGAGGAAAGCGGAGCAAATATTTCCACAGTACAGTCTGCCAAGCTGAAGGAATATGGGAAAAGCGGCGAACTGACGCTGCCGATGGTGCGTCTGATACTGACCGAGGAAAAGCCGAAAGAGAGGAAAGTTACAATCAAGTCTGAAAAAATCAGCCAGTTTTTTTCAGAGGAATACTCCAGCGAAGAGATTGAGGGGATTATCCTGCAATTATTGGAGGAATGGCAGAAGAAACAGTAAAGGGGGTGCGGTAAAATGGGTAAACAGATACAGTTTGATTATTACTATGGGATTGAAGCAGAACAGTTTTCCTTTTATCGTGTTCCTCGGTTGCTGATTAAAGACGAGCGTTTCAAGGGGCTTAGCAGCGATGCCAAGCTCCTGTACGGTCTGATGCTTGACCGTATGTCACTGTCTATGAAAAATGGCTGGTTGGATGAAGAAAACAGAGCTATATCATTTATACTCTTGATAATGTCATGGAGGATTTGGGATGTGCAAAAGCAACCTGTGTTAAGATTATGAAAGAGTTGGACAGTGATAATGGGATAGGATTGATCGAAAAGAAACGCAGGGGACTTGGAAAACCGGATATTATTTATGTAAAGAATTTTGCCACAATAGGAGAAGCAGAAGAAGAAACGCCTGCAAATGCTGATGTTTCCACAGAAGTTCAGGATTTGAACCTCAAGAGTTCTAAAAGTTATACTTCCAGAAGTTCAGAAACTGAACTTCAAGAGGTTCAAAAAGCAGACTTCCAGAAGTCTAAAAATTTTACTTCAAGAAGTACAATATCTGAACTTGCGGAAGTTCAAAAAGCAGACCCTAATTATACTAACTATAATCATACTAACCAGAGTAATATTGATAGGAATTATATCAATCCTATCAATCAATCCGGCAGTGAGTTGGAAGGGGAGATTGATGTGATGGAAGATGTCAATGCTTACATGGAAATCATCAAAGAGAATATTGAGTACGAACATCACATGAAATATGGCAGATGGCAGGACAAAGGGCTGTATGAGGAATTGTATGAGGTAATCTGCGAGATTGTATGTGTGAAGCATAAGACTGTTAAAATCGGTGGAAATGATTATCCATATGAGCTTGTAAAATCAAAGTTCCTCAAACTGAATAGCTCCCATTTGGAATATGTGATAGGATGTATGCAGGAAACAACTACGAAAATTGCAAATATCAAGGCATATATGGTAACAGCTCTTTATAATGCACCCTCAACGATGAATCATTATTATCAGCAGGAGGTACAGCATGATATGTACGGAGGTGGCTGGAATGAAAAGAATATTGGTTAAAATTGTGCTTCCGGTATCGTTGCTGGCAGTTTGGATGATAACCTGTTATCCGATTTGCAGAAAAGCAGAAGGATTTGATTTTTTCCTGTATTGGGTACTGGTCGGCTGTCCTTATGGGATCAGAAAAATGTGTATGATTCTCATACCAAAAAATTTCGGAATTGCAGGAAGTATAGGAATACTGGCACTGAACTGTATTGTAGGTGGTCTGATTGGCGGTGTGGTTGTAATTCTGAGAATGGTTATGGTGCTGATGGAGATAATAAAGATAATCAGTGATACTTCTGGACACGATGTCCAAAGGTGCAGATGAAAAGCGAAAATGAAAAAGGCATTGTTCATCAATCAGAACAACACCTTTAATTATCATCCGGGACGTATTCCATAATCTCTTCAATCCGGCAGTTAAGTATCTGGCAAAGCCTGTTTAAAATAAGCGTTTTTACAACAAGGTTCTGCCGAAGCCGCTGAAGCTGTGCTTTATCAATGCCATAATCTTTGATAAGCTGGTACTGGCTGATTCCTTTTTCCTTTAGCGTACGCCAAAGCGGATCGTATTTAATCATACTGAAAGCTCCTTTCCACACTTGTATTCTAAGTGCATGAAACATATAATAATATGGTGCGTGTACGCACCATAAAACATACAAGGAGAGTAAAAAGTTATGGAACATAATGAGTTTAAGGATCAGCTATACGAAGTATTAGATGAAAATGATGTGGCTTTAGGGATTGAGGATATAGATACCTCTGATGCCGCAAATATTTTTACAATAAAAACAAGGGACGGAAGTGTTTTTGAAATAGAAACACGGAAGATTGAATAAGAGGCAGCACGATGCCTCGAAACAGGAGGTTTGCAACTGTGGAGAAAAGTTACATTACAGACATAGAACGGGAACGGTGCAAAAAGGTTGCCGCAGCCTATGCAGAACTGTATGAGCTGGAAAGCATTTTGGTATTGGATGTAGGACGGTACGGTTTTGTGAAGCTGCAATATTACACACCGGAGTATGGATTTAATGATGTTATAACCTATACAGACAGTGAGAGTATGTTTGAGGACTTATGGCAGGAATGGCTTGATACCCGGCTCTATCTCTTCGCAAAGGGAACGCCGATGCTGGAAATGGGATATGAGGAAATCTTCAAATGTCTGCCGGAGGAAAAACAGAAAGAGCTTTTAGAGCAAAAAGCAGTATTTGCAAAAATGGCAGAAATAGAACTGAAATAAAACAGCGTCAGGGCAGTTATGAATTGAAAGATTTGTAGCTGCCCTTTTTTTATTGCTTTTGGACACGATGTCCAGAAGCGGAAAGGAGCAAAATGGAATCATTACGAGATGTAAAAAGAGTTATGGAACGGGAGATAGAGAAAGGGAGCTGCCCATTACAGTTTGAATATCTGGAATTTGGAGAAAAACCGTTTCAGTTCATAGAATCAGAGGAAAAGCTGAATGAGGTGCTTTCGTATTTGTTGCGGTTGGGGGAATATAGAGGATATACGGAGCATCTTGTAGGAAATAACGTGTATATGGATTTGGATATGTTGTGCCGGAAAATTCAGTTTAAGCGTACCCATTCCCCTGTGGAGCGTAGTGAAATCCAGTGGAAAATACAACGCTATAAAAATAAACTGAAACCGGACTATGCAGGTAAGGTTTGTTTAGAAATAGTGCAGTGCGTTTTCAGTCTGCCGGAAGGAGCAGCGGAGAAGTACCAGATTGTATATGATGGACAGAAAACCTATGCTTTTGCCATGTCAAATAAGTATATTCTGGGACTTTTTACTCATTGTGAAGCCGCAAGAAAATCTGCTGTGGAGGACGGTGTGGAGTTTGTACATCTGCCGGAGAATGAACAGAAAATCGTCAGTCTTGAAAATGTGAGGAATGTGTTGTTTCAGGCATTGCTGCTTGATAATGTTACGGTGGAGAATGGTCTGTTCCATGCACAGATGTGTACGGTTATGCTGTTGAAATAAATGTACCGGAAATATTTGATACAGGCATAAATTTTGTTATAATGGCTTTGAACAGAATTTGTCCGAAAGAGGGATTGTATGAAACCAAATCATCATTCACTGGCATATAAACAGCAGAAACAGCCGAATAAGACCTATAAGGATTTAAAACAGAAGCAGAAGATGAAAATAGCAGACTGGATGTTTCGGGAAACCTGCATTTTCTATAAGGAAAATGGAGAGATACCAAATGAGGAGGTAGCAAAGCAGATTATTGACCGGATTTATGAAAAACTGAAATCTCTTGCAATCTGGGTTCCGTATGAAGAGGTTTACCGAGCATATCTTTTAAAATTGCCACGATATGAGCTTCGTATTGCGGAAAATGGGATACCGGAAGAAAAGCCGCCGAAGGAGAAAAAGGAGGATGTGCCGAAAAAGAAAAAGGGAAGCAGTAATAAGCGGTGTCCGGTATGCGGCAGGAGAATGAAACAGCAGTTTATTGGTTTGCAGCATTGCAAATGTGGAATGAGCTGGAAAAAGGACATCGGCTTTTTTGAGCGAACCGGAGATATGGTGTTTGCCTTGGAGCGGAGAAAAATAGGAAATAAACAAAAACAGTGCCCTGTCATTCGATATAAGGAATAGGGCATGGAAAAACAGAAAACAGCGTCAGGGCAGTTATGAGTCGAAAGATTTGTAGCTGCCCTTTTTTATTGCTTTTGGACACGATGTCCAGAAGCCGGATGGAGGTCAGATGAAATGAAAAAGAGAGAATTTCAGAAAAAAGCAGCCGCAGCGTTATTGGGAAAACTGGCAGATGTTGTGATGGAACTGGAAGAAAATCCAAACATCACAATAACGTCGGAGTATCATAGTAGCTATTTTAAATTGAGAAAGAATTACAATCTGATTCAGATTTCGGTCAAGCAGACAGGAGAGCTGACGTATCAGTTGACGGATATGCTGGGAAACACAGGCAGAAGTCAGATTTATGTACAATATCATGCTGGAGATGATCCGGAACATTTGATAAAGAAGTTTGTTGAGGATTTTGGGCGGCTTTATAAGGATTTTCTTTTAGCGGGAACGCTGCATGATTTTGTTCGTATCCAGTTATCTGTGGATGCAGATACAGAGGAAGCATTAAGGGAGTACGAGGACTGTATCAGAGCAGGCTGCCTGTAAATCAGAATTTTTGGACACGATGTCCAGAAGCGGAAAGGAGAGAACATGAAATATTTACTACATCGGCTGCTTGTTCCGCCCTGAAGGAACAGCAGTAAAAAGGAAAGAAGGAGGTACAGATGCAGGAAGAAGTAACGCAGAAAACAATCGCCCTTGTGATTAAGGCTGCAAAGCTGGATGCCAATATCCTGAAATCTGCCATGAGAATGTATCTGAATCATTGCAGAAAACAGGCACAGAAAACGCATGGGAAAGTGTCGGTTAAGGAACTGGTGGGCGAGGGTGCAGGTGCTTCATCCATTGAAATCACAGATGGCAATATCAAATCCTTTGAGCGGGTAGCTCGTAAATACAATGTTGATTTTGCTGTGAAAAAGGATAAGACCACCGAGCCACCGAAGTATCTGGTATTTTTCAAGGGCAGGGATGCCGATGCTGTGGCACAGGCATTTAAGGAATTTGTTTATGGAAATGAGAAAAAGAACAGTAGGACTTCTGTAAGGCAGAAATTAAAGCATTTCCGGGATGTGGTATCAAAGGATCAGAACAAAGAACGGAGCCGGGAAAAGAATAAGGACAGGGGGCAGAGCCTATGACTAATATCATAGCAGGCATTACCAAAGATTTAAATGCTGTCCCCAAAAAGCTGAAGGAAAAAGCAAAAAGTGCAGATGTTAAAAAGCTGATACTGCTGAATCTTCCCTATGTGCTTGCCGGGTACTTCTGTAATAAGGCAGCATTTTTATGGAGAGTGGCAGAGGGCAGTAATGCGTCTGACAAGATGATGGTAGTAATGAGCCAAATGGACAGGATGTTTTCCAATCCGTTCCCTAGTTTTTTTCTGAGTGATTTGCTGATTGGAATCGCCGGAGGCGTTGCCTTAAAATTCATTGTTTATTATAAGGCGAAGAATGCCAAGAAATTCCGGCAGGGTGTGGAATACGGTTCTGCACGGTGGGGGAATGCCAAAGATATAGAGCCATATATGGATTCTGTATTTGAAAATAATATTCTTCTGACCGCTACGGAGCGTCTGATGATGTCCGGCAGACCGAAAGAACCGAAGTATGCAAGAAATAAAAATATTCTTGTGATTGGCGGTTCCGGCTCCGGTAAAACAAGATTTTTCGTGAAGCCGAACCTGATGCAGATGCACTCGTCCTATTGCGTCACTGACCCGAAAGGCACAATCTTAGTGGAATGTGGGAAGATGCTGAAGCGGGGCAAGTATAAGATTAAAGTCCTCAACACCATAAACTTTGCAAAATCCATGCATTATAATCCATTTGCTTATCTGCGGAGCGAAAAGGACATTTTGAAACTCGTCAACACAATCATAGTCAACACAAAAGGAGAGGGGCAGCAATCCGGTGAGGACTTTTGGGTCAAAGCAGAAAAACTCTATTATACAGCATTGATTGCATACATCTGGTACGAAGCACCGGAGGAAGAACAGAATTTCGCCATGCTGATTGATATGATTGATGCAAGTGAAGCAAGAGAGGACGATGAAAACTTCAAAAATGCTGTTGATCTGCTCTTTGAGGAGCTGGAGGAAAAAGACCCGAACCATTTTGCTGTAAGGCAGTATAAGAAATATAAGCTTGCGGCAGGAAAAACAGCGAAGTCGATTCTGATTAGCTGCGGTGCGAGGTTAGCACCATTTGATATAAAAGAGCTGCGTGACCTGATGGAATATGATGAACTGGAGCTTGACACGCTGGGAGAGGAAAAAACAGCGTTGTTCGTTATTATTTCTGATACAGATGCTACGTTTAACTTTGTGGTGTCTATCATGTATTCCCAGCTCTTTAATTTGCTTTGCGACAAGGCAGACGATGTTTATAACGGAAGGCTCCCGGTTCATGTGCGTATGCTCCTTGATGAGTTTGCGAACATCGGGCAGATTCCACAGTTTGAGAAGCTGATTGCTACGATCCGAAGCAGGGAAATATCAGCTTCTATTATTTTGCAGTCAAAATCACAGCTCAAAGCGATTTACAGGGACAATGCCGATACCATAGAGGGCAACTGCGACACTACGCTGTTTCTCGGAGGAAAGGAAAAGACCACCCTAAAGGAATTAGCAGAGGTATTGGGGAAAGAAACCATTGACCTGTACAACACCTCGGATACGAGGGGGACGAGCCAGTCCTACGGTCTGAATTACCAAAAGACCGGAAAGGAACTGATGAGCCAAGATGAGATTGCTGTCATGGATGGCGGGAAATGTATTATGCAGCTTAGAGGTGTCAGACCATTTTTCTCGGATAAATTCGATATAACGAAGCACAAGCGGTACAAAGAGCTGTCCGATTATGACAAGAAAAATGCCTTTGATATGGAACAGTATGTGAAACATCTGCACCACTTGAAGGTCACAGAAAAGACAAAGGTAGATGAAGCCTTTGAATGCGGGGAGATTTCCCCGGATACAACTGAATAGGAACATTTGGACACGATGTCCAGAGGTACAGGAGTTTTGCGGATAGAAAGCAATGCTCCTTATTTTTGACAAAAATAAATTTTCGGAAAGAACGAGGTAACTGAATATGGCATTTTTTACATCAGCAGTAACAGGATTAAAGACCGTTGTAACCGCAATCGGAGCAGGCGTGGCAGTATGGGGCGTTATCAATCTTCTTGAGGGATACGGAAATGATAACCCAGGGGCAAAATCACAAGGGGTCAAGCAGTTTATGGCTAATTAAAGGGAACAAAAAGAAAGGAAAAGCACAATCCAGACGGTATCAGCGGCAGGATACAAGAATAAATTGTGATTACACAAGATTGGTGTTATAATAAGAGAAAAGTTCCTGCCGGGGCAGCCGCCCCGGTGGTATGGATAAAAAGGCAGGAAAACAATATGCACATCAGCTATAAACCACTCTGGCATACACTGTTAGAGCGTGATATGAGAAAAGAAGATTTAAGGCTTGCCGCCGGTATGACAACGAATATGATTGCCAACATGAGCAAAGAGGGAAAGCACATCAGCATGGATACATTGGCCCGTATCTGCGAAACGCTGAATTGTGAGATTACCGATGTGATTGAGTTAGTACCAGACGAGCCTGCTTCCACAGGAGGTAAGGAACATGAGCGAATTGAAACCAAGAATAACGGAAAACGGAATTGATTATATCCTTGTCGGAGATTACTATATCCCAGATTTGAAGCTGCCGGAGGAACACCGCCCTATCGGAAAGTACGGACGGATGCACCGGGAATATTTAAGAGAAGCCCACCCAGCCAGATTGAACACATTGACACTGACCGGGGAGTTATGGACATATCTTGCAGACCTGAACGAACAGGCACAGGAACGGTTAGACACCATCATGGAGCAGATGAAGGCTGCCGATGGTGTGACCGAGGAATTGAAGCGTACCCATCAAATGGAATGGGTGCAGCGTTGCAATAACATTCACAACCGGGCAGAAGAAATTATTTTGCAAGAGATGATTTATTCATAACGGTATGGTAGAATGATTATGACAAATCGAAAGTTGACAAGGAGTTTTGATAGCGTGAAAAAAAATGGAAGAAGTTTTAATTGATGATAATATGGTTTTTGATATTGATAATTTAAAAGGATTTCTTAATGATACCAGTTCATTTGGGTTTATAGCTAAAGAAAATAATAAAATTATAGGATTTGCATATTGCT